>JAAYCB010000297.1 GCA_012744395.1 Pirellulaceae bacterium | reverse complement strand
GTGGCCGTCGATGTCCAAACGCTCCAGTCGGCGCGGCCGGCCGCGGGCGCCAGGCCGGCGATGAGGGAGAGAGCCAGGCCGAGATTCCGCCAGTTCATTGCGTTCACCTCCAAGTGATGGAAGATGCCCTGCGCGCGTGGATTCGTGGGCCGTTGCGTGAAGACTCGCCACTCACCCCGACAGGCAGGCTTCCAAACGTCCCGCCGGGATGGCGCTGTGCCCTCCGACACAGGTCTGCGGCCCGCCTGAACGACCATGTTCACGGATTCGGGTCCGCTCGTCAAGCGCGCGTCCGGGCGCTCACTCGACCAAGAGGTTTTCCAGAAAGTCCACGTGATTCCCGCCGCCGTTGGCATTGTCCTTGCGCGGACGCCAGAGCTTGCCGAGGATGTCCAGATCGCCGTCGCCGTCCACGTCCGCGGCGATGGCCAGGTGGCCGCCCAGGTTGGCGTCGAGGATCACGTGCTCGACGAAGCGCTGCCCTTTGCCGTCGGCGTTCTCCCAGAGGAACCAGCGGGGGGGCAGGTCGCCGGGAATGCCCTCCATTTCGCAGGAGACGACGTCCGCGTCGCCGTCGTTGTCGAAGTCTCCCACGATCAGCGAGTGATACGCGCCGCGCTTGGCCGCGCCAGCCTGGGGCAACTCGTGCAGGTTCCACGCACCGCCCCTGCCGTCCCTGTTTTCAAGCCAGCCGATGCGGCCGCCCTTGATCTCGTTTTCGGTCATCACCAGGTCGCTGTCGCCGTCTCGATCGAGATCGACCACGACACAGTGCGTGGCCAGCGCGTAGGGCTGGTTGGGGTTGCCGAAGGGGATGTTCTCGTGAACCACCCATTTCGCTGCCTTGCCGTCGGCGTTGTCGAACCAGAGGTTCGACCGCGCCACGTCGACGTCTCCGTCGCCGTCGATGTCTCCCGCGCCGATCCCGGCGTGGACCGAGGGCCCGATGTCGTGCCGCTGCCAGGCCCGGCTGGGGTCGTTCGGAATCCGATACCATCGCAGGTTGTTCTTGTCCGACATGGTAAGCACGTCGGGCCGGCCATCGCCGTCCACGTCGGCCAGAACGACGTCGTGGACACTGGCCAGCTCGGGGTCGAAGGCAATCCGCTCAAACGGCTCCTGGCGCGGTTTGCCGGTGTTGCGATACCAGGCGCCGCCGGTGACGAGATCCACCCAGCCGTCGCCGTCCACGTCGAGCGCGGCGGCGCCGACGTCGGAGGGCGAACGTTCGCCCAGCGCGTGGCGGACCCAGCGGCCGGGCGTTTCCTGGCGATACCACAAGAGCTCGCCCCGGCTGCGGCCGGTGATGAAATCCGGCTTCCCGTCCCGATCCACGTCGGCGATGGCGGTTTGGCCCCAGGAGGAGCCGGGCAAGTCGCGATCCACGTAGTGGTGTTGGAAGGCGAATTCCGCGGCCGGGGCCAACAGTGGAACCAGACCCCAGGCCGAAACCGATGCGAGCATGAGTAATCGATGCGGATTCATGGGGCGCCCCCGCGTTTCCTGAAGTTGAAGTCAGAAATCTGCTGGAAGATATTACAGGCTCCCATACCAACACGCCTGCTGCAAGTCGTCGGAGGTTTCCCCAGCCCTGCCGGAGAGGCAACGGGGACGAGAACGGCCGCAAAGTCAGCGGCGGCGCGCGGTTGCCGTCGTCTTCAACAAAGTCTCGCCAGTCCGGCATGTTTCCGCGTTCGCTATGAGCGGTCGCCCGGCACGGTGATTTTCCCCGCATGGCATGTGTTTGGCCATCCGCGGCGTGGACAGGGCGATTCGGCAGCCGGAGAATCGATGTCGCAACTGCAATCCGTTCCGCCGCCGTCCTGGTGGTTGATCGATTTTCCGAGACACGGACTCGAGCACGCCATGTCCATCCTTGCGGATCGCCGATTCTTCGTTCACGCGCCGCACAACGCGGTTGGGCTCTCGCCGGGAATGGTCACGTGGCAACCAGGGACCGCGCCGGCCGCGCCGCTTCCCGCGAAGCGAGCGGCGCGGCGGCTGTGCCTCGTTTCGGCTTGCCCTTCCCGCCAGTCCGACGAGTCGCTTGCCTCGCTGGCGTCGTTTCTCGAGCAGCATTACGAAGTCGCCTGCACGAAGGCCTTCGCGCGGACCCGCGGCGACCTGCCGGGGTTGGAGGAGTTGTCCGCCTGCCAGTGCACGGTGCTCTTCGCGCAGCGGTTGGCAATCGCCGGCCAGCAGTTGGAACAGGTGCGCGAGTACTTCGCCGCGGGCGGCTCGGTAGTGGCGTTGATCGGGCCGGC
>JAAYCB010000032.1 GCA_012744395.1 Pirellulaceae bacterium | reverse complement strand
GTGATGCCCCTTCTCCAGCATCTGGATCAGCGGGCTGGTCGACGCGTGGTACTCCATCGGGTTGAGCAGCGCCATGTCGGATTCCACGCCCGGCCGATGAACGTACGGATGGAGCGTGTCGTAGGCGACATCCGGATCGTTGAAGCACGGCGATCTCGTTGTCCCAGCCTCCGCGAGCAAGCGACGTGTGGTTCTGATAGTTATGGGCCACGAAGCCCGCGTCGGAACTGACCACCTGCCGCGCTCGATTGCCGGCGAAGTTGCGGCGGACGACCAGCAGCCGATCGAAGTCGAGCAGCGGATTGGCCAGCAGCGCGTCTCGGATGCCGGCCAGGACCTGCTCGACCGATTCAGGCGGCCCGGCTTCGTTGCCGGCCAGCCGCTTCAGCAGGGCGGCGCGCTGGAGTTCGAATCGCGCTACGGCCTGCCTGTGCTTCACGCCGTCGTATTGGCCGGGAAACTCCGTCTCCATGTCCTCGATGGCCAGCCGCACGGCTTCCAGGTCGACGCTCTCAAGTGCCGCGATCTCCGCCTTGATCTGCGCCCGCCGGAGGGCGCGCTGCATCCGCTCGGCCCGCTGCTCCGGCGTCGGCCGCGGCAGTCGCCAACCTTCGGGAAAGGGCACGGACGCCTTCAATCGCAGCCCGCAGATGTGCGGAAACGGGCCTTCACGGCGGAGCTGGATGATCTGCCTGCCCCGGGTGATGGGCAGCCGGCATTGCTCCTCCCACCTGGCCGACGTGGTGTTCCAGCTTCCCGTGACCCCGTTGAAACCGGTGTGCACGATCTGCTCATCGAGGCAAATCTCGACCGGACGCGGCTGGGCCGCCGAGTAGAGGGCAGACAGCGTGTACTCGGCGCTGACGGGGAATTCGATTTCATACTCGACCCAATTCGGCAGCTCGCCGGCGTTCCAGACACAGGAGGGACCGTCGGCATACGGCTGGCCAGCAAGGCTCACCCGGACGTTGCCGCCGTCGAAGTCCGCGGCCTCGATCGTAAATTCCGCGCCGGCGGCTCGTGCCCCGGGCGGCAGTGCCGCGACAGCGCCGGCCAACATCATACACAGCCAGCGCGGCTTGATCGCCGCCTGCCACCCTGCCGGCAGGGCCCGGTTTAAAGCAGTGATCACCCGGTCGATGCATCTGGCGGCCCTGTCCATCAAGGGGTCCTCCCTGGCAGTCGGATCGATGAAGTGCATTCCCGTCAGCGGGCAAGCTTCTTGATACCCAGCGCGACTCGGCACTGCCCTATCGGGCCTTTCAAATCCTGATGTTCTTTCCTTGGGTCTCGGCGCCTTCGCTCTGGAGGCGGACAACGAGGCCCTCAGGCAAGTACCGGCACCGGCGATTATAGCAGCGGGACGCGGGCGCGGGCGTCCCCCACCGAGCGCGGGGGCGGGTGCAGGATCGGGTCGTCAGGTTGAAACGGCGATCCGCCGGCGCCATGCCAGGCTTTTTCGCACCGCCACGGCAGCGACAGGGCTGCATGTCGTATGCCGTATGCCGCGTGGTTGCGGCGGGTTTGGCGATATGGGACAATCTGAGCCACTTTGCATCGACTGGTTTCGCAGCGACAGCAGTCCTTGCCCGTTCTCGCGGACTGCCCCCTCGGCCGCACCGCGGGACGTGAAGCCGTACAGCACGGAGATTGTCGTGAACAGTCTAATCGCTCCGAACATCTGCTTCTATGGGAACCGCGGCGAAGCCAGTATCGACTCTGTCTAGCAGCGAGATTGTTCTCGCGCGACTGTTCCGCGCAAACAACCTCAGGAGATCGTTTCATGCGTACGTCTGCCCGACTTCTTGCCGTGTTGTTGTTGCTGGTCCTTGCGACTGCCTGGGCCGCCGCGGGCGCGCCGGCCGAAACGGTCGGCGAGCTGGCCGTCCTTACGCCCGACGAGAAGCCCGCCGAGCTGCTCGGCGCGTACCTGGTGAGGAAATGCGACAAGCTGCTCGATGCGCGCCGGGAGGAGGTCCAATCGCTGGAGACGCCCGAAGCCGTGCGTGAGCGGATCGAGCGAATCCGCAAGTCGTGGAGCGACGCGCTCGGCCCGTTTCCCGAGCGCGGGCCGCTTAACGGGAAGACCCTCGGCGCGATCCAGGCCGAGGGTTACCGGATCGAGCGGGTCCTCTACGAGAGCCGTCCCGGCCACCACGTGACCGGGAATCTCTACGTGCCGGCGGGCAAGGGGCCGTTCCCCGGCGTGCTGGTGCCGTGCGGGCATTCGGCAAACGGCAAGGCGTCGGAAGCGTATCAGAGCATCTGCATCCTGCTGGCCCGGCATGGCTTCGTCGCGCTGATTTACGATCCCATCGGCCAGGGCGAGCGATACCAGTTGCTCGATGAAAGCGGCAAGCCGATCGCCGGGGGGACCGGCGAGCATACGCTGACCGACATCGGGGCGCGCCTGACCGGCACGGGCGCCGCGAATTACCGGATTTGGGACGGCATCCGGTCGCTCGACTACCTGATCTCCCGACCGGAGGTCGACCCGGAGCGGATCGGCTGCACGGGCAACTCCGGCGGCGGGACGCTGACGGCGTACCTGATGGCCACCGACGACCGGATTCTGGCCGCCGCGCCGTCCTGCTACATCACCTCGCTCAGCCGGCTGTTCAACACGATCGGCCCGCAAGACGGCGAGCAGAACATCACGGCCCAAGTGGCGTTGGGGATCGACCACGCCGATTATGTCACGATGCGGGCGCCCAAGCCGACGCTGATCGTGACGGCCACGCACGACTTCTTCGACATCGGCGGCTCGTGGGACAGTTTTCGGGAGGCCAAGCGGCTGTATGGCGTCCTCGGGCTGGGCGAGCGCGTGGACCTGTTCGAGTATCCCGACAAGCACGGCTTCTCCCAGCCGCGGCGCGAGGCTGTCGTGCGCTTCATGCGGCGCTGGTTGCAGGGCATCGACGACGCAGCGACCGAGCCGGAGCCGGCGATTCAGACGGACGCCGCCTTGCAGGTGACCGCGTCGGGCCAGGTCGTGAAGGAATTCGGCGATCGGACCGTCTGGGACTTGAATCTGGAGCGAGCAAAAGAGCTGGCGCCGCAGCGGGAGGCGTTCTGGCGGGACCGCGCGCGGGATGCGTGCCTCGCCGAGGTCCGCCGGTTGGCCGGAATCCGTCCGATCGCTGCAAAGCCGGTCGCGCGGAGCGTTGGCGTGGTGAAGCGCGAGGGATACACGATCGAGAAGATTCGCATCGAGCGCCAGGGCGAACCGCCCGTGCCCGCACTCGTCTTCCTGCCCACCGTCCGACAGGGCAAGTTGCCGGCGGTCCTGTACGTCGACGGTCGCGGCAAGCAGCGCGGCGCCGCGGCCGGCGGCCCCATCGAGGCGCTCGTCCGGGAAGGCCGGGCCGTGCTGGCGATCGATGTCCGGGGGACGGGCGAAACCGCGCCCAGGCAATCGCGGGATAAGCCGGCCTTCCTGGGCATTCACCTCGGCCGCCCGCTGCCGGGGCAGCGGACCGAGGACGTGCTGGCCGCCCTGCACGTGCTGCTGGGCCGCGAGGAGATCGATCCTGGGCATGTTCGCTTGATCGGCATCGAGCGCGGCGGGCCGGTGGCGCTGCACGCGGCCGCTTTGGACGAGCGTTTCACGGAACTGGTGATTGACGGGGCGATCGAGTCGTGGATGGACGTGGTGGCAACGCCCCGCGGGCAGCAGCAGCTTGAGCAGATCGTTGCCAAGGCGCTCGAGCGGTACGATCTACCGGACCTGGTCCGCGCGATCGCCCCGCGGCCGGTGCGCGTGCTAGATCCGGTCGACCCGACCGGCAAGGCCAAGGGCGGTCAAGGATAGGGAACCAGGATGGCTGACGGGTTGCCAGGCTCGCGCTTGGCGCTGCGAGTTGGCGGCGGAACCGCGGGTCTCCAGGCTGGAGTCTGGGAACCGGGCGAGGCGAGGGCACCCGAACGATTGGGGCGGCGCGTCGCTTCTGCCCGCGTGCCCAACGCCGGCCGGACAGCGAAGTCGACCGCTGCGCTGATCGAGCGGACCGATCCGCCGAGCGGGGCCCGCGGAACGCTGAGGATTGCGGGGATTTCGCCTGCTAGGATAGAGTGAAGGGAGTCGTGGCGGATTGCCGAGAGCGGCTTCCGCCCGCCGACCTGGCCGGCAGGCTTGTCGATCCGGTTGGCGGCGTCTCATCGAACCTGGTTCCTGCCGCGGCGAGCGCCAGGCCGCACCTCTTGCCGAGGATTCGACGCCATGCGGTGGCCGATTCAATTCCAATTCCTCCTTGCCATGCTGCTGATCGTGATCGCGGCGATCGTGCTGGCCAGCGCGGCGAGCGCCCTCTGGGCGGTATCCGCCGCGGGGCAGAGCAAGGCGGAAGAACTCAGCCGCGTGCAAAGGACGCTGGTCCAGGCGAGTTTTCCGCTCACCGAGAGCGTGCTGGAGCAGATGACCGGTCTGTCCGGCGCGGAATTCGTTCTGCTCGACGCGGATCGGCGGGTGATCCACGGCACGATCGCTTTGGACGCCGCGGATCGGGCGGTCTTGCGGGCGGCGCCGCTGGCCGGCGCGATCCAGTCGCTGGCCGAGGCGTTCGCGATCGAGCTTGGCGGGCGCGGCTATTTCGCCCAGATCGTGCCCGCCGCCCGCGCGACGCCGACTTCGCCGGGCCGCTTCCTGGCGGTGCTCTACGGCCGCGATCAATGGTCGACCGTAGCGCGCCGGGCCGCGGCCCCGGTCGTCGGCTCTGGGGCGATCGCCGTACTCCTGGCGATCGGCCTGGCGACGCTGACGGCGGGACGGCTGGTGCGCCCGATCCAGGCGCTGAGGACGCAGACCGAGCGGATTGCCGAGGGGCAATTCGAGCCGCTGGCCGCCGCTGCGCGAAACGATGAGCTGGCCGACCTGGCCGACTCGATCAACCAGATGGCCGAGCGGATCAGCCGCTATGAGCGGGAGGTCCGCCGCAACGAACAGCTTCGCATGCTCGGTCAACTGGGGGCGGGCATGGCTCACCGCCTGCGGAATGCGGCCACCGGCGCGCGGCTGGCGGTCGAGTTGCACAAGCGGAGGAACCCGGCTGCGGCCGATTCGGAATCGCTGAGCACGGCGCTCCACGAACTGGCCCTGATGGAGTCGTACGTCGTGCGGTTCCTTCACTTGGGGCAAAAGGGCGCCGTGTCGATGGCCGCCGTCGACCTGAACCAGGTCGTGACCGAGGCGGTGGGCCTTGTCCGCCCGGCGTTCGACCATGCGCAGGTCCGCCTGGAGCCGGAATTGCCCGAAGCGACCGTGCGCGTCCGCGGAGAGCCGGACTCGCTCCGCGAATTGGTGCTGAACCTGCTGCTCAACGCGATGGAGGCCGTCGCGGCGGCCGCCGACCGGCGGGTGGTTCTCGAGTTGGAGACGCCGGACAATGGCAACGTCGAGGTGCGGGTGAGCGACTCGGGGCCGGGCCCCGATCCGGCCTTCGGCGAGCGGATGTTCGAGCCGTTCGTCTCGGAGAAGCCGGAGGGAACCGGCCTGGGGCTCTACCTGTCGCGGCAAATTGCCGAGGCACATGGCGGCTCAATCCGCTGGGAGCGGCGCGATGGACTCACCCGATTCATCGTCCGGCTGCCCCGCTTGACCCAAACGGAGAACGATATTCAAACCCGGACAGAACCATGAGTCTTGTGTTGATCGTCGACGACGAGCAGGCCATCTGCTGGGGCCTGGCGGAACTGGTGCGGGAGATGGGCCACGAGGCGCTGACCGCGGCGTCGGCCGAAGCGGGCCTGGAGGCCGCGCGGCGAACGCCTCCCCAGGCGGTCGTGCTCGACGTGCGGCTGCCGGGGATCAGCGGCCTGGAAGCGATGCCGCGATTTCGGGAATTGCTGGGCGGCGCGCCGATCGTGGTGATCACCGCCTACGGCGAGTTGTCGACAGCCGTCGCGGCGGTGCGAAACGGGGCCTTCGACTACCTGATCAAGCCGTTCGATCTGCAAACGGCCGAGCGCGCAATCCGCCGCGCCTTGGCCAGTTCCCGGACGCTCCTGGAGACGCCCCCGCCGAGCGCCGCCCGCGAGGAATCCCTCGTGGGGGTCTCGCCCGCGATCCAGGAGGTGTTCAAGCGGATCGCCCTGGTGGCCGCTTCCGACGCCTGCGTGCACCTGTACGGCGAGAGTGGGACGGGCAAGGAGTTGGCCGCGCGGGCGATCCACCGCCACAGCCGGCGCCACGAGGCCCCGTTCGTCGCCGTGAACATTGCCGCGCTCAGTCCGGCGCTTGCCGAGAGCGAGTTGTTCGGCCATGTTCGCGGCGCGTTCACCGGCGCGGACGCGCCGCGCCGCGGGTTGCTCGCGCAGGCGCACGGCGGCACGATCTTCCTCGACGAGGTGGGCGACATCCCGCTGCCGATCCAGGTCAAGCTGCTCCGCGCGCTGGAGCAGGGCGAAGTCTTGCCGGTCGGGTCGAACCAGCCGGTCAAGAGCGACTTCCGCCTGATTTCCGCCACGCACCAGAACCTGCCCGAGATGGTCGCCAGCGGCCGCTTCCGGCACGACCTGTATTTCCGCCTCGTGACGTTCGAGATCAAGATTCCGCCGCTCCGCGAGCGCCGCGAGGACATCCGCCCCCTGGCCGAGCATTTTCTCAGCCTGCTTGCCGAGACCTCGACCGCGGCGCCGCGGCTCTCGCCCGAGGCGCTGGCGGAACTGGAGCGGCTGCCGTGGCATGGGAACGTCCGCGAACTGCGCAACGCGATCGAGCACGCGACGATCCTGGCGCCCGGCGGCGTGATCGCCGCCGAGCACCTCCCGCCGCCCGCACCGTCGGCGACAACCGCGGCGCTGGTCTGCGAAGACGCCCTGGCGGCGCTGGTTCGCCAATGGGCGGAGGCGCAGCTCGCCTCTGGCTCGGCGTCGGGCAATCTCTACGGCCGGCTTCTCGGGCTGGTCGAACCGCCGCTGCTGCAAGCGTCGATGGCCCATTTCCAGGGGCAGTGCGCGACGGCCGCCCGCTGGCTCGGGCTGCACCGCACGACGCTGCGCAAAAAGTTGCAGAACTACGGGATCGAATAGGCGAACCGGCGCGGCGAGGGCCCCGGGCGCGCGCCGTTCGCCCGGCGAAACGCGCCGACGAGGCCGCCGCGCAGCCGCTACGGGATCCGCTTCGCCGTCTGCTCTTCGGTCGTGATCCCCGGCGGCAATTCGAGGATGCGGAGATTGCGGAAGTGGATTTCCGAACCTTCCGATTCCAGGCAGAGGTAGCCCTTGCGAACCGAGGAATCGCGGATGGAATTGACGAACTTGCCGTTGATCGCCAGTTTTACCGTGCCGTCGACGCAGACAACGTCGTATTCGTTCCACTCGCCTTTTCCCTTGCAGCGCAACTCCCGCGACATGCTGCGGCTGCCGCGCGGATTGTCCGGCGTGGCGGTCAGACCGTTGGCGCCGAACAGCTCGCCGGAAATATAGCCGATGTGTTGGGGCTCGCCGTCCTTCGTCCGGTGCAGGTTGACCCAATCGAGCTCCAGCATCTGCACTTCCATTCCCTTGGGCAGGCTGCGCCCCGGGGGCACGAAGCCCTCGCTCCATACGAATACGCCGGAGTTGCCGCCGGCCTGCATGTGGCGCCACTCGATGTGCAGGATGAAGTTCTCGTACTGCTTCTCCGAGCGCATCACGCCGATCGGTTTGCCACTGCACACCAGCAGGCCGTCCTTGACGGTCCATGTATCGGGCTCCGTGTTCACGTTCACCCAACCGGTCAGGTCGCGGCCATTGAACAACTCGACGAATTGCGGGGCATCGGCGGAAACAGCGGCGGCTGGCGCGAGGGCCAATCCAACGAACAACAACAGCGCCGCTGCGCTCGGCATGATCGAGTCTGCAATTCTCATAGGTGACTCCAGGTTCTTTTTTTAGGGTTCGGGGCCAAGTGGGTGTAATGTTGTTCAGTGCCTGCTTGCGAAACGATTAGACCTCGTCAGCCGACACGACTACCTCAAAGGGCACGCCCAAGGTCTCGAAATGCTTCTTCCCGCACCGCACCTTGTCTGCTTCGCTGGTGCGGAGCTTCAGGAAGTCCTTCGTGCTCTTGGTCTCGCGGACTAGGTAAAGGGTCTGGCCGTCGTGCTTCAGGACGGCCCAGTCGGGGTTGTACTTGCCGACGGGGGTGTCGATCTCGAACCAGGCTGGCAGCTTGACGAAGAGTCTGATGTCTTCGCGTTCGTCCAGCCGCTTGGCGAATTCGCGTTCGACCTCCGAATCGTAAGCGACGTATTCGTACACAGAATGGTCGACCTGTAAGGCCGTCAGGTAGTTGATGAGTTCCTCGTTGTTGTAGAGCGCCCGGAAGTGTTCGGCCGTGATCTCGATGTTCTTGGGCGCACCCTCGCGGATGGCCACGCTCGGCACCACGATGATGAACTTCTGGAAGCCGTAGCGGTGGGACAGCTCAAAGACGGTCCGCAGGTAGACGTAGGTCTTCCCGGTGCCCGTCTCCATTTCGACGGAGAAATGAGGGCAGGTCCTGGCCGCGTTGGCGGCCATGTCGAGCAGTTCCCAGGACTCAAGCGGTACCGCCGCGTCGGCAATCTCGATGTCGTTGCGGGCTTGCACCGTCCGGGCATTGGCAAGCAGCTTGTCGGGAGCGAGCATCCGTTGGTTGCCCACCCCCAGTTCCGTCCGGGCCTGGCCGGCGAACAGCCTACCCCAATCTCCCACCTCGACGACGGAAAACTCGGGGGCTCCCTGCGGCTGCCCGTCGAACAGATCCGTCACCGCGGCCACGGCGTCAAGCTGGTACTGCTGGTTGGCGTCGAATTGCAATTTCATAATCATCCCAGTTGTGACACTCGCCAGATGGTAGTTGCCTGCCTCGCCATCCAGCGTTGGCGTTCCGCGATTCGGTCGGGATTCCACTCGGTGTTCTCGGCTGCAACCTTTTGGGTGATTTGGAGTGGGCACTGAGCATAGACGGTCTTCTTGG
>JAAYCB010000003.1 GCA_012744395.1 Pirellulaceae bacterium | reverse complement strand
GATTGAAAGACGAATCGGCCCTGGCGATCGGCACGAACATCCTGGTCTATGCCGTGACCCACTAGACCTCAAACAAGCGAATCCAGAGAGGAAATTTCCCGGTTCCCAAGCTCCGGCCTGCCCTGGTTACCCCAAACCCCTTACCCTGATTCCCCCCGACACCCTGGTTCCCAAGCTGGAGTTTGGGAACGAGGTGAGGGAAGGAACGAGATGGGAGCGAAGACTGGACCCCGAACCCTTCTTCCGAACCTGAACCCTCCTGCCGCCCCCTTTCCTTCACGGGGCATTCACGGCGGCAGCCAGGGCCGCTCGCCAATCCTGGCAGAGGAGCAGGCAGACGCCCACCAGCGGCGCCGCCTCGGCAGCGCCGGCCAGGGCCGCATAGTGCCGGGCGTGCCGCAGCGCGCGGTCGGGCCGCCCCTGAGCCAGGTGGCGCAGGCATTGCCGACGATGCGCGTCGCAGGTCCGCCGGCATTCGCGGAGCAACGTCAGGTCGCATCGGCAGCGCCGGCACTCGTCGGACCACGCCTGCTGCGCGCCGCATGTCGGGCAGCGCATCTGGCCTTCCGCCGTGCGTCCCATGGCCAATTCCGTCATAGCGCATCCTGTAGGTAGAAGACCAGGTCGTCGAGCTTCGCGCTGACGTCTTGAATGTCGTCGACGGCGCGCGCGTTGACCGCCTCGCGGAGTTGGTCGATCAGCTCTTGCATCTCCTCGGCGTCCTGCTGGTTCGCGTCGTCGAGCAGGCGTTCGGCCTGGGCGAGCAATTCCCTGGCTTTGTCGATCGGACCC
The DNA here is from genome assembly GCA_012744395.1 of Pirellulaceae bacterium. GTDB lineage: Bacteria > Planctomycetota > Planctomycetia > Pirellulales > Thermoguttaceae > JAAYCB01. The sequence goes on along the minus strand of JAAYCB010000003.1, from coordinate 16,273 downwards.
TTGATCTCCGGCGACAGGTCCTCGTCGGGTTCCGGGGTGGGCGGTTGCCGCTCGGCGGCCGCGGCGGCGTCCGACCCCGAAAACACGGCCTCCAGCCTCTGCTTGGCCTGCTCCCGGTCTTCGCTGCGGAACCGCGACATGACGTTGTCGATCGTCAGTTTCTTCTCCAGCCCGGTCATCTTTTCCGTGGCCGTGACGGTGAGGATTCCGTCGAGGTCCAAGTCGAATCGCACGAGGATCTCGTGGCCGCGCTTCGCGTTGGCCAGACCTTCGAGCTCGATCCCACCGACGGCTTCGTTTTGTCGGACGTCGCTGTGCTCCCCTTGGAAGACGTTGATGAGCACCTTCTCCTGGTCGTCGAAGCAGGTCCCGAAGACCTCGGACCGGGAGGCGGGCAGCGCTGTATTGCGCTCGATGATCGGCGCGAAGTGGTAGTGCGACGGGAAACCGTGCCGCTCGCTCAGGCATTGAATCCCCAGCGTGTGCGGCGTGATGTCGACGAGCACGGGTCCCAAGTCAACGCCGGCGATCAGGCCGCCCTGGATCGCGGCCCCCATGGAGACGCACAGGTCGGGATCGACCTCGGAGTGGATTGGCTGGCCGAGCTGCTCTTGGAGGAGGCGATGGACCATGGGCGTGCGGCTGGCGCCGCCGACGAGGATCACGCGGTCGATCTGCTTGGCCGTCAGCTTGGCGTCGGAGAGCGCTTCGTCGACGCGGACCAGGGTCTTGTTCAACAGGGGCTCGATGAGCGGCTCGTAGTCCATCCGGGAGAGCTCCATGTTCAGGTGCAGGGGCACGCCGCCCTGCTCGGCGATGAACTCCTCCTGGAGGGTCGTGAAGGCGTCGAACGAGAGCCGGCACTTGGCCTGTTCGACGGCCTTGAGCACGCGGGACCTGGAGGTCAGCGCTGCGCGAAGATCGAGCTTGTGCTCCTCCCGGAACTTGTCGCAGACGAAGTCCATCAGCAGGTGGTCGAAATCGTCGCCACCCAGTTGGGTGTCGCCGTGGCTGGAGAGGACTTCGACCACGCCCTGCTCGGTCTGGACGATCGACACGTCGAAGGTTCCGCCTCCCAGGTCGTAGATCAAGAGGCGCTGGAGCTGTTCCGGATTCGGATTGTAAGTAAGGGAAGCGGCTGTCGGCTCGTTGATGATCCGCACGACCTCCAGGCCGGCCAGCTCGCCGGCCTCGCGGGTCGCCTCGCGCTGCTGCTCGTTGAAGAACGCGGGAACCGTGATCACCGCTTTGCGGGCTTCCTGCCCCAAGAGCCGCTCGGCGCGCTCCTTCAGCGTGCGGAGGATGATCGCGGAGATCTCCTGGGGCGTGTAGGTCTGGTCGCCGAGCCGCACGGTCTCTCCGGAGCCCATCTTGCGTTTGACCGAGCGGATCGTGCGGTCGGGGGCCAGCGTCCACTGGTTGCTGGCCGGGAAGCCGACGAGCAGCTTTCCCGAGCCGTCCAGCCCCACCACCGAGGGCAGGATCTTCTGGCCGTCTTCTTCAAGCACGACCGCCTTGCCGTCGCGAATCATCGAGACCGCGCTGTTCGTCGTGCCCAGATCGATTCCCAGAATCGTTTCCATACGGGTGATCTCCTGATTGCAGGGAGGAATAATACAGGCGATGGTCCGCGCCTATTGTTCGCCGACGGCTTTGACTTCGGCGAAACGCACAACGCGCCCCTGCCAGCAGTATCCCGGCCGGATCTCCTCAACCACTGTTCCCGGCCGGCGCGTGACATCGCTGACGACTTCCACGACGGTCATTCGGTTGGGGTCGGCGGGTTTGTCGAGGCACTGGATGCGGGCGATGGACAGTTGCCGCATCGCTCGCTGCGTGCGGTCCTGGATCAGGTCGTAACCTTCCAGGAGCGCGTCAAAAATGTTGCGGTAGGTGTCGAGGGTTCCGCCGGCATAGATCGCCTTGGCGGTGTTGTGCCAGGGGCGGCAGAGCATCCGCCGCCACCAGGGTTGGGTGCGGTAGAGGTCGTCGAGTCGCCGTGCCGCTTCGGTCACCCCGGCGCTGACGTCCGCGAGAATCCGCTGCCTCGCCTGGCAGATCGCGCGGCGGCCGCGGACGAGCGACTCCTCGAGTTCGACAAACGCCTCGACCAGCGGCCGGGCGGCTTTGTCGGCGGCTTCTTCCTCTTTCGCCTGGACCGCGCGGAACTGCTCGATCGCCGCCCCGAGCGAGAGCAGTGTCGCCTCGTTGCGCTCCTCGGTGCCCCGCGTCGCCTTGGCCAGCAGCTTCACGTCCTGCCGCAGCGCCGTGAACTGCTCGACGAGCTGGCAGAAGCCGATCGGGTCGGCCGGTTCCGGTTCCAGGCCCACTCCGTCAAGCGACACGCTCTCCGACCGCGCTTCGTCGAGCCAATCGCGAAACCGCGCCAGGATCGCTTCATGATCGGGCCAGTTGCCCATGTCAGTTCCCCGTCAATGAGAACAAGATCGTGGTTGGAATCCGCGTCCCCTGCACCCGCAGACGGAGCTCGGCAATCACGTCATCGAGCGATTCGGAGGACTCGACCGCGAACAATTGCCGCTTCAGCCGTTCGGTGGGATCGCGGAGCTGCTCGTAAGCGGCCCGGATTTCGGCGAACCGCTGCGGGTGCTGTTCGGGTGGATTCTCGCGGACCCGCTCCAAGTAACGCCGCCGCAAAGTCGCTTCGTCGGCGTTCGGCGCAACACCCAGAACCAGATGCGGTTCCAGCATGATTCTTCACTCCTCCAATCCATCGCGGTCGCCAGCGCCGTACCGCGGCTTCGTGATTCGTCCAGCGACTACTTCCGCGCCCGGCCCGCGCCGGCCTTGCCGATCCCCAATTGATCGAAAATCACCTTCGGGTCCAAGCCGGCCCGCGCGGAGGCGCGGCGGATGATCTCGATCAGCCTGGCCGCCGAGAGATCGTCGCCGAACGCCGAGCGATCGAACGCTCGACCGTCATATTCGTCACCGTCATCGTCGTCGTCGTCATCATCATCTTCCCAGTCGTCTTCGCTGTCGTCGTCCCAGTCGTCTTCGCAGTCGTCTTCAGGGGCGGTCTCGATCAAGTGGAGCAAACGGGCGGCGGTTTCCGCAGTCTTCTTGTCCCGCGGATCGCTCGACTTCGACGCCAGCTCGATCGCCTTCTCAAGACCGTCTTGGGCAAGCTGCCAGTCGCCCTGCACGGGGCCTCTCGATATTTCGATTTCGGCGGCGAGGAGATGGAAGTATGCCATTTGCGGGAACTTCCGCACGCCCTGCCGGGCGAACTCCGCCCGCACCCCCGCGGACTCGACCTGGCTGAGCAGTTCGCAGACATCGCGGAGGTCGTCCGCCCGCCACTTGACTCGCGTGCAGCGGCGGACGTATCCACGCAGCCAGGCCACGTGCTGCGCGCGCTCTGGATAGGATTTGGGCATCGCCAGGAAATCGCCGAGCAGCCGGCACATCCGGCCGGCCGTCTCGCTGCGGCAACGGCGTCTGAGGGCCTCCTGCCAGCGCTTCTCGTAGAGCCAGGTCTCTTCTTTCGGCAGTTCGTATCGCCTTGCCTCGATGGCCATCGCCAGCCACAGGGGAGCCGGTTCGCTGAGCGTCCGTCGCGCTTGTTCAACCAGCCGCCGCGCCGCCAGGCCTCCACCCGCCTTGATCTCCAGCACGGCCTTTCTCGCCAGGACCCGGTAATCCTCGATCGCGGCCGGCTTGAGGCGGTCGGCCCCCGCCAACTCTTCCCGCGCGCGATCGAAATCGCCCTCCAGGCCCAGCTTCCTCGCCATGCCCAGATGGACGGCATAAGCCAGGTCGCGGATTCTATCCTGGTCGAGCGGTTTCAATGCCTGGGCGCGATCCGCATACTCGCGGGCCTTGTGCGGCTCGTCGCGGGCGACGTGCTGTTCACCCAGGAAGAGCAGTGCATCGAGGCTGTCGGGCAAATGCCGGAGCATCCGCCGGTAGACCCCGGCCGCTTCGTCGATCCGGCCATCTTGGAGGTGGAAGCGCGCCATCGCCTTGTAGGTCTCCGCGTGGCCCGGAGCGAGCGTCAAACTGCGTTCGAACGCCTCCCGCGCCTCTTCCTCGACCTCCTCGATTTCTGGACCGTGATCGTAGCCGCACGGGCATCTCCGCAGTCTCCACGCCTCGTGGGCGGGAAATCCCGCCAGCCGCAGCCAAACCAGGGCTCGGGCCAGGTCGCGCTCGGCGGGGGCGAGGACCGTAACCGTCTCCAGGTCGGCCAGGTACTTCCGCCAATATTCCTCCGGGTCCGAATCGCCATCGTCATCCTCGGCGAATTCGCAGGCGATTGCCTTCGCGCGATTCCAGCGAGGATCCAGCGGCGGTGGATCGGCGATCCGCCCGAGGCGGTCCACCTGGCCGACGAGCCCTTTGTGCATGAACATTCCGCAGATGCACGCCACGAGCCGCCGATCGAGCCCCGGGTCGAGCGAACGCAATTCGCCACGCAACGACCGCAGACTCTTCAGCGCCTGCGGCCAGTCCTCGTGGTGGACCGACTCGCGGAGACGGCCCATTTCGCTGAGGACCATCCGGCTGGTCCCCTGCTTCTCCAACCGGGCGACCTTCGCCCGCAGGATGCCGTCCTCTCCCGCCGGCACGGCGCCAGCGAGGACCTTCAGCGGCGCCGCGATCTTCGCGGCGGCACGATCCGTGTCGAGCCGATCCCAGTTGGCAAGCATCTCCGTCCTGTCGTGCCGGTAGTAGCCGATCAGGCCGCGGACGAAGTACTTCCAGTCGGCCAGGAGGGATTGCCGGGCGATTTCCTTCAGCTGGGCGATGGCTGCCGCGTCCTCGCCTCGCTCCACGGCCTCCAGGGCCGCGCGAACCCGCCTGGCGTCGCCGAGCAGGTCGGCCATCGACTTCGGCGTGTTTTCCGGTTTGGTCACCGCCTGATCGGCGGCCTGGAGGCGGATCTGCCGTCGCTCCCGGTCCGTCAACGAGTCCTGCCTCTCGGCGAGGCGGTCGAATAGGCCGACCGACAGGAGCAGACCTGGCATGGCCGATTGCACCGTCGGTTCGGTAACGCCCAAATCGAGCAGATCGCGCACAATGCGGCGGCAGTCTTCCGTTAGCCCATTGTGCGCAAGCTGCTGGGCGCGGCCGATGTAGGCGTGTTCGAGAAAGCAGCGGCATTCGGGGGATGGGTCTTGGCGATAGGCGACGCGCGCACCTTTGAGCGCCTGCCGAAAATCCCCCCTTTCCAGGTGCCGCCGGACTTGATCGACTGGATTGAGCTGACCCGCTTTGGAACGCTTCTTGCTTTTCGAGGCCATACAACACATCCCTGCGTGGCTGGAAGATTTCCCGGCCGCCGATCGTCCTCAGGCTCCACGTGAATGACATCCGCTGTGCATTGTTCTAACCCAGGCCAGCCATTTCGCCAAGTCCGGCCTTGTTCCAAAAATGTAGATTGAAGTCGACAAACGGATGCCCATCTCCGCCCGCAGCGGGGGGTATGCGCCGGAGATCTTTTACAGCTTGCCCAATTTGCAAAAAGTCGCTGGCTTTCTCAGGTCTGGGGCTTCAGGCCATTGAGAAACAGGTCGAGCAGCGCGGCGGCCGACTCCTCCGCCGGCCGGTCGAGGTTGAACATCAACTGCTGCTCCATCGTCAAGATGACGGCGCCGAGGAACATCTCGGCGGTGCGCTGGGTGTCGATGGGACGAAACGCTCCCTCGGCAATTCCCTGCTCAAAAAAGGCGCGCAACTGCTCGATCCCTTCCAGGCGGCCGCTCCGCTTGCAGTCTTCCATGACCTCCCGCGTGCGCGGATCGTTGAACAGGAAGTCGAATATCCCGCGGTTCGTCGCAAAGTGCTCCAGCCACATGCGGACGACCGCCTGCAACTTCTCCGCGGCGGGCAGGGGAGCCGCTCGAACCTCCGCCAGGAAGTCTCTCGCCGGCTCGATCGTCTTCTCATGAATGAACTGGAGCAACTCGCATTTGCTGCGGAAGTAGTTGTATAGACTCCCCTTGGCGACGCCCGCCGACTCGGCGACGCGGTCCATGGTCAGGCCCTCGGCCCCCCGTTCGGTCAACACGCGAACCGCCGCCTCGTAGATGCCATCCTTCATCATCGAGACAACCAGCTCTTTTCGACGTTTGGCCAATCGGCTCATTTCGCGCTCCGATCGATGACAGACACACACCTCTGGGGACACGGGGCTTCGATCCTCGTGACCATGAGGTCATTGTCCACCACTTCTTGGTCATGCGTCAAGACGAGACGATCGGCCGTTGCCTGCGCTGGCGGGCCGCTGCCGGTCGAACCGCTAGGGCACGTCGCTGATTTCCATCAGGCTGTGGGTCACCACGGCCCGATCCTCGATGTAGGACTGCGCGGTACAATTCCGCACGGCCTTGAGCACTTCCAGGACCGTATCGACCTGGGCGACGACGTTCTCGATTTCGGGGGCATCGTCCTCGACATGGAGATTCTCCTTGGCGACCTGGCGTGCCGCCAGGCGGACCCAGGGGGCGGCGGCATCGACCAGGGCGGGCCAGTTGAACAGCACGGCCAAGGCCCGCGGTCGCCGACCATCGGCGAGCAAGCCCGCGGTGGGAGCTTGCCCCTCGAGCAGCCGCTTGCTATGTGCCTCGGAGGCCGTCACGACGGCGACCTTCTCGGTCAACACGGCGTTGGGCACGATCTGCGGATCGACTCCCCACTTCTCGGGCAGCGTGACGCGGAGCGTCGCGCCGGCCGCCGTCTCGGCCGCTTCGGGCCAGGGAATTGAGTAGTCGGCGGGGATTTCCCCGCGTTCATCGAACGTGCGGAGGACCTCGAGGGTCTTGTCGAAGAATTCCTGGTAGCCCAGATAGGCGTCGCGCATCGCCCGGGCGTCCTGGATTCCCACGACCAGCGCCGGTTCGGGCAGCGGCATCGGCTCGTCCGTCCTGGGTACGTCCTTGGCGATCTTGTCGCTCAGCAATTTCGCGTCCAGGACGATCGCGCACTGGCCGTCGAGGGCGGGAATCAGGCTTTCGCGATTCACCCGGCCGAGCTCCCGGCAGAGCGGCTTCATGGCCTCGACCAGCCTGCTGTACGTCTGCCGGTCCTTGGCGCTCATCTCCGGCACGCCGTACTTCTCGAAATAGCCGTGCCCGACTTTGACCCAATGCACGATGCGGTCGTAGGCCTTGGGGTAAATCCGGCCGCGCCAGGCCACGGCGAGGATTGGATCCCGGCCGACAAAGTCCAGCACGTCGAGTGGCCTGGAGGCGTCGATGAACTTGTCTTCCGTCCAATTGTAGCCGTACGACTCGATGCCCCGATCGCTGAGGAACGAGAATTGCAGCGTGGCCCCCGGCGCGGGAATCAGGGTCTTCAGCTCAGCGGCCAGGTCCCCGACGTCCTTGCGGATTTGGCCCTTCTGGGTCTCGTCGAGGGGCAACTGCTGGAGGGCGGCATCGCCGATCTTCAGCAGCCCGTCGATATCTTCCGCCGACATCGCGACTTGGGTCAGGAAATTCCTGCTGGTATAGCTGATCCCGGTCAGCCGTTTGCCGGCGTGCTTCTTGAGCGGACTGATTTCAGGGCGCGCCAGCAGCGAGCTGCCGGTCCCCAGCCGGGCCAGACCATCGAGCGAATCGGTGCAGGCGACCATCAGGTAGCCGTGGCGGACGCCGAAGGCGATCACCAGGTTGAGCCCCGTGATCTTCTCGACGAGCTTGTCGACGTCGCCTTCCCGCGCTTCGTACTGGCGGATGTCGTCCAACGGCACCTCGTCCCAGGGGATCATCTTGCCGTCGAGCTTGATGGCCAGGAAGTCGTCGTCGCCGACCTTCTCGCGGACAACGCGGCCGGCCAGTTGGGGCAGCATGAACGTCAGCGGGGCCAGCAGGCCCTCGAATTTGTTCAGGTGCAGCTTCGCCCGCTCCTCGTCCTCGACCGCAAACCCGAGCACGGTCGTCGGAATCTGGATTTTGTCGAGGTTCTCGGCAAGCGTGTAGAGTGCGGCCTTGGCCTGCATTTCGTTGGGGCTCATCGCGTCGGCTTGGCCGCTGGCCTGGAAATAGAGCGGCCCGTAGCTGATCGAGTTGCTGATCCCCTGGAGCAGCTCGACGACCGGCGCCACGCGCGGATCCGCGTAGACGAACACGTCGTTGGAGAACATGTCGCCGAGCAGCCCAAGGAGCTCCTTGACTTGGGGGTTTTCCAGCATCGCCTTCAGCTGGGCGGCCTGGGGATTGTCGCCAGAGGCCAATTGCTGCTCAATCGCCCCCAACCCCATCTGCACGGCGGGCAAGTTCTTCAGCTTGGCCCAGGCGTTGCTCTCGGCAATGATCTTGATCTGCTCCCCGTTGCGCAACATCGCGCCGTAGAAGGCGGCGTCCTCGGGGATCAACCGGATCGAAGTCTGTTCCAGCTTCTCGGCCGCCATGCCGGCCGCCGGCCAGGCCGTCAGCGCCGCGAGAGTGGCCAGCGAAGCGAGGACCCGACGGCTGGACCTTGGGAAACGCATCGTGTTTGCTCCTTTCTGGGGGAGGAAAACATTGGGGGGGAAACGGTCCGCGGGGCACGGGGCGGGCCGCTTCCAGCCTCGGACGTCTTGTCTCGGCAAATTGTAGCGGTCGCCGGAGAAGCCGGCAATCAGCCCCTGGAGATTGAGCGGATCGATGCCGCGGGGTTAGGCAGTTGCCCGGTTTCTCCGCTCCGGTGCCGCATCCTTCGACCAGCGGCCGGGCCGGCGGGGCTGTGTTCAGGGGTCTTTCGCTCTCTGTCGGAGCTTCTTGCCCGGTACCTGAAAAATGTCTATTCTGGACGAACTTCAGAACGCGCCGGGAAAGCCGGCCGCAACCGGTCGCGGCCCCCCGATGGACCGGCGCGGCAGAGGCGAGGAAGGAAGGCGACCGTGGCCAGGGCCCCCCGCAAGCGGCAGAAACAACTCGAGCGCCGGAAAGTCAAGCAGAGGGCTCGGAAGAAAGCCCTGGTCGCGCACAACGCCCGCGACTTGGCGTCCGAAATCCAGCGGGCCGCCTCCGCTCCGGTCCTGCACTCGCTCACGACGAGCGTCCTGTTTGACGAAGAATCATCTGACCCGATCTGGACGACGAGGACTTCGCCAGCGACCCGATGGAGTGACAGGCACGCCCTGGTTCCCAGGCTCCAGCTTGGGAACCCTGGAAAGACGTCAAAGACCGTTCCCAAGCCGGAGCTTGGCAGCGAGAGGGAAGCAAAAACGAAACCCCGAACCGCGAACCCGGAACCCTCCATGACCTACACCTACGCGCAAATCGCAAACATGATCGACCACTCGCTGCTGAATCCGGTCATCACCGACGCGGAATTGGAGGCGGGATGCCGGGTCGCCCTCGACTACGACGTGGCATCCGTCTGCATCAAGCCTTACTACCTCAAGCGATGCAGCGGTCTTCTGGCCGGCAGCACGGTCGCAGCCAGCACGGTGATCGGCTTTCCACACGGCGGCAACGCGACGGCCGTGAAGTGCGCGGAGGCCGAGCAGGCGATCAACGACGGCGGCGTAGAACTGGACATGGTGGTCAACATCGGGAAGGTGCTCTCGGGCGACTGGGGCTACGTCCGCGGGGACCTCAAAGCGGTGATCGATCTGGCCCACGCCGGCGGCGCGAAGGTGAAGGTGATCTTTGAGAACTGTTATTTGACCGACGCGCAGAAGATCCGCCTCTGCCAGATCTGCGGCGAACTGCGGGCGGACTGGGTGAAGACCTCGACCGGCTTCGGCACGGGCGGGGCGACCGACGAGGACCTCAAGCTGATGCGGGCCCATTCGCCCGGCCATGTGCAAGTCAAGGCGGCCGGCGGCGTCCGCACGTTCGACCGCCTGCTTGAGGTTCGCGCCCTGGGCGTTACCCGCTGCGGAGCGACCGCCACGGTGGCGATTCTCCAGGAGTGCAAGAAGCGGCTGGGCGTTTGAGGAGAGAATTACCCGGCGAATGACGAATGTCGAAGGTCAAATGTCGAAAGAATGACGAAGTCCGAAGGCCGAAATGGCAGGCGCGGTGATCCCGGCCGCTGGAGATTGGCCACTCGCCCCGAGGACTTGTTTCGACAAACGAATCAGGGGCCCGGGAGTGCGCGTTTTGGTCCGCGGGACTTCAACCACCGGTGCTCCGGCAGGTCGCAAACGTCTGCTCCGGGCCGGGAGCCCCGTGCCGCCGTGCCCTACGGCTCGTAGCCTTCCGGCAGGTAGAGCAGGCGGCCGCAGGCCTGGCAGGTGATCGGGCGGCCGAGCATCAGGGCGTTGATCCGGTTCAAGGGAATCTGCCGGTTGCAGCCGCTGCAAAACCGGCCGTCGACCAGCGACAGGGCGTCGGCCCCGCGGTTGCGGACGAGCCGGTCGTAGAAATCCTTGAACTCGCTGGGCACGCCCTCCTCGACGTGTTTCATCTCTTCCTGAAGCCGCTTGATGTCGCCGCGGATGAGGGGCTCGCCGTGGGCGATTTCCGCCTTGGCCTTCTCGGCATCCGCCCGGCCCTTGGCCAGGGCTTTCTCCGCGGCCGCGACCTTCGCGGCCAATTCGTCGAGTTTCTCCATGCCTTCGAGGATTTCATCGGCGAGCACGCTGTTGGCCATTTCGTCGGCGGCGATCTGGTCTCGCAACGCCTGGTATTCCCGGTTGTCCGAGGCCTGGGTCAACTGGAGTCGGCGGCGCTTGACGGCCGCCTCGTTGCTGCTCAGGAGCAGCTGCTTCTGATCCATCGCGATGCGAAGCGTCTTGTGATCGTTCTTGACGGCGTCGGCTTCGGCCTCCAGCCTGGCGACCGCCGCCGCATGGGCCTGCAAGAGCCGGGGGCCGCGGGCAAGCCGCCCTTTCAGGTCGTTCAATTGCTGGTGGATCCGGTGGAGCGTGCGCAGCGCCTCTGCGACTCCGTGCGTGTCTGATGTCATTTTGTCTCAGTGCTGATTCGGGTGCTGGTTGGCAAAGCTCTGACAATCATTCCGCCCGCTCGGACCTGGTTCCGCGTCGGCCGCCGGGAGGCCGCGGGCGGAACACCGCCGCCTCCACCATCAAAAAAAGCCGCCGGCTGTCTGGCCGGCGGCTTGACGGGTTTCGTCAGCCCGCAACACGCTCGAGGAATCCTTCGAGCTGTTTGCTGCGGACCGGGTGCTGGAGTTTTCGCACGGCTTTTGCCTCGATCTGGCGGACTCGTTCGCGGGTGACCTTGAATATCCGGCCGACCTCCTCGAGGGTGTAGGTGTAGCCATCACCCAGCCCGTAACGCAGCCGGATGATCTCCCGTTCCCTATAGGTGAGGGTTTTGAGCAGGACTTCAATTTTCTCCCGCAACAGCTCATTGTTGGCCGACCGTTCAGGTCTGGCGGTGTGGTCGTCTTCGATGAACTCGCCGAAGCTGCAATCCTCGCTCTCGCCGATCGGCCGGTCGAGACTGATCGGTTGGCGGCCGATATTCAGGACGCGCCGCGTCTCTTCGAGCGACAGGTCGGCAGCCGCGGCTGTTTCTTCTGTTGTCGGCTCTCGGCCGAGTTCTTGCAAGAGCCTCTTGGACGTATTTTTCAGTTTACTCAGCACGTCGATCATGTGCACGGGGATGCGAATCGTCCGCGCCTGGTCGGCGATTGCGCGGGTGATCGCCTGGCGGATCCACCACGTGGCGTACGTCGAGAATTTGTAGCCGCGGCGGTATTCGTACTTGTCGACCGCCCGCATCAGCCCCGTATTGCCCTCTTGGATCAGGTCCAGGAAGCTCAACCCCCGATTGCGGTATTTCTTGGCGATCGAGACGACAAGCCGGAGGTTTCCGCTGGAGAGCTGCCGCTTGGTCGCCTCGTAGTCCTCGAATTGCCGCCGCATCTGCTCGCAGCGGCGGCGGAGGCTTCTGGGGCTCTCTCCCGTGAGGATCATCAAGTCGCGGAATTCGCGGCGCAGATTCGCGCGCTGCTCGCGCGTGGCCGGGGTGTCGACCAGCAGGCCGAGCCGGTCGCGAATCTCCTCCATTCGCCGGCAGACGTCCTCGAACTGCCGCATCATCGCTTGCACGCGGCGGGTCCGCATGCTCAACTCTTCCAGCAGCACGAGAATCTTGCCCCGCCGGCGGATATACCGCTGACGAGCCGCCAGGCGGGCTTCCGCGTCCGTGCCGCGGCGGATCAGCAAGCTGAAATCGCGGCGGTTCTCTTCCAGCAGGTGCCCCAAGGTCCGCAGATTGTGCGGCATCCGGGCCTGAATCTGCTCCTTGGTTAGCCGCTCGGTCAACGAGACCTTGATCGTTCGGTCGAAAGGCAGGATTCCCTTGTGCACCTTGGACAACGTGCTGTACGTCGTCTGCATGCCGAGATGGCAGCCGATCACCGTTCGGCGGAACCGTTTGCGGGTCATCTCGATCTTCTTGGCCAGCGAGATCTCCTCCTCCCGTGCCAGGAGGGGGATCTCGGCCATCTGGCTCAGATAGAGCCGGATCGGATCGTTGCTCCACTTGGGGAAATCCGCCGGATCGATCCGTTTGATGTCCGGATCGACCGGCACCTGGCCTTCAGCCAAATCCTCTGTCCGCGGCTCGATTCCGGCGGCTGGATTGGTGGATGACGGGTCGAAGAACTCGCCTTCGGGAGGCGACACCACCAGCTCAATCCCACGCTCGTCCAAGAGAATCAGAAGACTGTCTAGCTTGTCGGGGTCGACTTCGTCGTCCGGCAAGACCCGGGTTACCTCGTCATACGTCAAGTAACCCTGCGACTTCCCCTTGGCGACCAAATCATGCATGTCCTTGTCGAAATGGTCCACCCTGTCTCTCCTTCCACGCCCCATCGGGCGCGCTGGATCCATCAGAAGGCGATCGCCGGCAGCCCTCAGCCGTACGGGAGCGGCGGGCTGTCTCGATCCGCCCAATCACGGCCCTCACCCATCCGTGGGTTCGGAAATCCCGTGACGGGCGCGGTGCTGCTCCAGAAGTCTTTGCAGCATTTCCGTTTGCGCGGTCTCGTCCAATCCTCCTTCGCGAAGGGTTTCGGTGATGGTTGGCGACAGTTTGTCTTGTTCCCGCCGGATGGACCGGCTGATCCATTCTTCCAGGAGGTCTTCCGGGCTGTTGATCTGCTTTGCCGCGGCCTCCTCGTCCAGGTCGACCAGCAGGCTTTTCAGCCGCGCGTCGTCAAATTCGAGCATCAACCGGTTGAAACTGGGCAGGATCCCGGCGTCGGCCATCGCGCAGCAGCGGGCAAACACCGCGCGGGCTGGCGGAGACGCCAGCATCTCCTCTGCCACGTGCAGGCGGACGCGGGCGATCAGCTCCGGTTGGCGGAGGAGAATCTCCAGCAGCTCGCGTTCCCAGGGGGCGATCGCCGCGCTCTGCGACCGCTCCGCCGCGCCTGGCTGTTGCGGTTCTCCACCGGGCCGGCGGCGCGACGCCCGGCGAAGCGACGTCAGGCGGCGGCGAACCTCCTCCTCCGGAACGCGGAAGTCCCGCGCCAGCCGTTCGAGTATCTTCTCGCGACGCAACACGTTTTCCGTGGCCGAGTCGGAGCGGAGCACGGGCGCCTTGGCGAGAATCCCCACCATCCGTTCGAGGGCCTCGCTGGCCGCGTGGACGTCGCGGTCCAGATCGATGTCTCGCGTGGCCGAACGAAACGCGTGTTGCAGCGCGTCGACGGCTCGGGTCGCAAGCAGGTCGGCAAACGCGCCGGCGCCGCGTTCGAGCAGGAATTCGCAGGGATCGGCGTCGTCGGGCAGTGTGAGAATCGCCAAATCGACGTTCTCGGCGATGAACAGCTCGAGGACTTCTTCCGCCCGCTTCTGCCCCGCCCTGTCGCCGTCGAGGACCAGCACGATGCGGTCGGCAAAACGTTTCAGAATCTGCACGTGGCTCGGCCCCAATGCCGTTCCCAGCACGGCCACCGCGTTGTCGAAACCCGACTGGTGGGCGACGATGCAGTCGGTGTAGCCCTCCATGACCAGGGCGGTGCGGCTCTTGCGAATCGCCTCGCGAGCGACGTCGAGTCCATAGAGCAGCTTCCCCTTGGAGAACAGGGGGGTCTCCGGCGAGTTGATGTATTTGGCGGGGCTGGCCAGGCCCGATTCGGGCAGGATGCGGCCACCGATGCCAACCGGTCGATCTTGCGTGTCGCGGATCGAGAACAGCACGCGGCCGCGAAATCGATCGTAATAGCCCGGCCCGCCCGCGGATTGAGCCAAGACGCCGATTGCCTCGAGCGTCTGCGCACGCGCCTTGGAGCCGCCGGCCAGTCCGAGCAGCCAATCGCGCCGAACGGGCGAGAAGCCGAGATGGAATTTCCGCACGCTTTCGGGGCTGATCCCCCGCTCGGCGAGGTAGCGGCGGGCCGGCTCGGCATCGGGGCTGTCGAGCAGACACTCGTGGTACTGCTTCTCGACCCAGGCCATCGCGCGGTAGAGAGCCCGTTTGCCCTCGCGACTTGCAGAATCCGTCGGCCGGGCCGGCTGGCCGGGCCCGCTGGACAGAGACGGCTTGGGCCGATGAACCGGCTCCAGCGCGATTCCAGCTTGATCGGCGAGCATTTCCAGGGCTTCGCGGAACTCGACACCCTCGATCCGCATCACGAAGCTGAAGACGTCGCCCCCGATATCACAGACCCAGCACTTGAACGACTGCCGCTGCGGATTGACCTGGAGGCTGGGCCTGGAGTCGTCGTGCCAGGGGCACAATCCCACGTAGTTGCGGCCTTGCCGCCGAAGCTGAATGTATTTTCCGACGAGATCAACAATGTCTACGGCTTGCCGCACCTGTTCTTTGCAGTCCAATGGCGAAGCATAAGACACCGTTGACTCCCGTGCGTCAAGATGCGCGAATTCCATTCCACATCCACGGTCACGAGTCGACAATTCCCTTTGTCGCGCTGTGTCGGCCGAACCGGCGGCCACGATCGGCGAGGGTCATTCCGACGCAGCAGCGTGATTATAGCCGCATGCGGAAAGAAGGTCAAGAATCCCTGAGTTTCGCTGGTTTGCCCAGTGGGGACAATATCTCCAGCCTTCCCAGACTCGCAGGTTCGCAACGCTGCGGAGCGTTCAGCGGAGCCGTTTCGATCTGGAAAACGCCCGTGTTCTTTGCGATCCCGGCAGGCGGCGCGGTTGTTCCGGCTGTGACCATCGCACCACCTGGGCGGTCGATTGCGGCGCCGCCTCGTTCTTGCCGGCGCGTGTCGTCGGCGCCCGTAGACTCCCGCCAGTTTTCGCCGTTACCGCACGCCACAATCTCACCCCCAAACGAACAGTAAGCCTTTTGTCAAAAACACCTTGCGTGTTCTCAAGGGGTGTTTGTCAGGGTGCCGATATCGAATCTGACCCTGCAAGGAAAGAGACGGCGCGCTCGCCCAAGCACGCCGCGGGGTTGCGTCAGGCAATGCCGAAGGTTTGATCGAATCGAGGAGGATTCGACGGCTCTGGCGCGATGCACGATGCGAACTGAGGTTAGCGACCCAGGCCACCCACCGACGTCCTGCACACTAGGAGTCGGTTCTATCCCATGGGAGAACCCACCCACGGAAGATAAATCGCGTCGCACACGGCCGACTGCGACGCGTGTGGCAAGAGATGTCGGTACCCCAACGAGCTACCCCCAGTTCGCCTGTAAAGGAGAGTTTGCACAATGAGAGGCAAGATCGTTCTGTTAGCGCTCATCACGAGCGTTGCGATTTGCAGTCAGGGGTTCGCCGCTCTGCTTGACGGCGGATGCTCGGCGTGTGCCCCTGCCTGTGAAAAGGCCTGTGCGCCTGCCTGCGAGCCGGCATGCGGGCCAAGTTGTTGTGAGCCCTGTTGCCGACCGTGCGACCTGTTCGCCGGGCTGAAGGGGCTGTTTGCCTGCAACCGCTGTGGCAATGGCTGCGACTCCGCTTGCCAGCCGGCCTGCGCGGAGCCGAAGTGCTGTGCTCCGGAGCCGGTCTGCGAACCGGCTTGCGAAGTCCAATGCCGCCAGCCCTTGTTCCCGCTTCTGAAGTGCCGCCTGTGCAACCTTGCCGGCTGCCAGGGCGGATGCGGCTCGGCCTGCGACCCCGCTTGCCAGGTTGCCTGTGAGCCTGCCTGCCAGCCGGCTTGCGAGCCCGCCTGCCAGCCCGCTTGCGAGCCCGCCTGCCAGGTCAAGTGCCGCGAGCCGCTCTTCCCGCTCTTCAAGGGCAAGAAGAACTGCTGTGCTGCCGCTTGCGACCCAGTCTGCGAACCGGCCTGCCAGCCGGCCTGCCAGCCGGCCTGCCAGCCGGCCTGCGGCCAGTGCTGCGCTCGGCGCTGCACACCGATCCTCGACATCATTGACGGCCTGTTCGGGTGCAGGAAAGCCTGCAAGCCGGTCTGCAGCCAGGCGGTCAG
>JAAYCB010000296.1 GCA_012744395.1 Pirellulaceae bacterium | reverse complement strand
GCCTGGCGAAACATCGCCAAGAAGGCCGCGTTCTGAAGCAGGACGAGTCGCCGCGTGCGGTCGTCCCGGGCGTGCCGGTAGGCATAGCGGAGCGCGTTGGTCGTTGTCGCCGCGTGCAGGGCGACAATGCCCGGCTGGCGAACCACGAGTTCCGCCGCGGCGAGCAGCAGACCGTCCCAGATCGACTGGGGGGCGACTCCGGTCTTGAGCAGCGCGACGGCGCGGCCGGCCGCTTCGTTTTCAGACTCCTCGCGGAGGGTCCGCAGCAATTCGAGCGTCGCCTGGCGATCGGGTTTTCCCTGCTGCCAACCCGCGGGAATCTCGTTGGCCAGGTCCTGGTTCCGCCGCCAAGGGCGATCGGCCGGATCGTCGCGATCGGCCGGATTGCCGTCTTCGTGCATCAGCAACGCGTAGCTCAACGATCGGAGGGCCGGCTCTGCATGGCGCCAACCGATCACCCCCAGCACCCGGTGCGTGTTGGCTACGTCGATCGCCTTGTGCCCGATCGAACGGAAGTCGCGGCAGCCGTAGCGGAAGAACTGCTGCCAGATGTCCGCTGGGGGTGCTTTGCGGACCAGGGCGGCGATCGCTGCGTCGGCGGCCGATTCATCCCACCGATCCATCGCATCGCTGAATGCCCTAGGGGGATCGGCAATCTTGGAAACCGCCGCCTCGTCGACCGGCTTCATGGTCCAGCCCCGCTCGCGCTCGTCGGCCTCCTCGGTCGTCTTGTAATAGTCGAGCGCCCAGAAGACCGGCAGCCAGCGGTCGGCCCGCGGCAGGGACGTGCTCAGCAGGTGGATCGACTGGACCACGAGCACGGAATGGAACTTGAACCCGACCGACGGCCTGGGTTCGACGTTCCGCACGGCGGCCAGCAGGAGGGCCGCCAGGATGTTCTCGTAACTCTCGCCTTGGCGGACTCTGGCCGCGAACGTATCGATGATCCGTTCGCGGGGCGTCTCCTCGAGCAATCTTACCAGCGGCTCGATCGCCGGGTCGAGCGGCACCACGGACTGGCCCTTTGGAGGCACAGCGGCGGCCCGAGCGTGCCCGCCGGCCAGGCCTGCCAGCGCCCCGCCCGCCGCCGCATTGTGAAGGAACGCGCGCCGAGTCTGCGGAATTTTCATGGCTGGTTCTCCGAAAACGGGCTTGAGGGACAGTTCTCCCGATCAGTCGGCGCCGGAGCGCCGGATTTGCCTGATCCATTTTGAAAGGACCTCGACCGCTTCGCGGTCGACGACGCTGGTCGCCAAGGGCGGCATCCGCCGCGAACCACGGGTGGAGATGCGGAGCAGCAGTTCGCTTTGCTCCGGCTCGCCCGGGGCGACGAGCACCGCCCCCTCGGGTCCGACCTGGCCCTGGTTGGGCCGCTGGCCGACCAGGCTGGCCTGCTTCAGAGGCGTCTGGTATCGCAAGTCGGGCCGCCTGCCGGCGATTCCGTCCGGACTGTGGCAGAAGGAGCAGTTCACATCGAGGTACGCCCGGGCGAGCGCCTCGGCGGCGTCCGAGCCGCCCCAGCGGGGAAACCTCTCCAGTTGTTCAACCGGCCTGGCCGGCCGATCCTCGAAGAGGCCCAGTTCAGCGAGGATTGTGATCTGGTTGCGGCCAGTCGGGCCGTCGTCGAGCTCGCGGTTCATCTGCCGCGTGTTCGGACCGAGGACAAAATCGGTCGCCTTCGTATGGCAGGCCATGCAGTCGGCGCTGCTGGGAAAATACCAGGACTGATCCACGGTCCCGCCGCCGGTCTTCACCTGGTATGCCCGCGTCAGGCCGTCCGTGTACAAATCCGCGTCGGTCTGCTCAGCGTTCCAGACGTACGTGTAGCCATGCCAGCCGTCCGGAGCATGCACGAGCAGGCGGGTTTCCAGCCGCTGCCGCCGGCGAGCATTCACGCGGTCGAGGTCCAGAAGGAAATGCTTGACGAGGACGGCGCCGACGGGGAAATGCCAGCTCTTTTTCTCGTCGAAGGTGACCTTCGCGCCTTGGGGCAAGACGATGAACCGCTCCTTGGCGGCGTGGTCGGACCACAAGGGCAGATTGACGTCGTAGGGAACCGCGCCGGGATGGAGTTGCATCTTTTCCGTCGAGGCGAACAGCCCGGTCTGCGAGAGCCGCTTGGGAAACGCGCTGCGAACCGCTTCCAGGTCGGCACTGGTCGGGCGGAGCCGGTAGAGGCGGCCGTCGAAGGCGGTGATTATCATCTCGCCCCGGTCGTCTTCACCGAAAGCGCTGATCGCCAGGCCGGTCCGCGCGACCTTGCGGTTTTCCGTGACCTTGCGGCCATCGTAGCGGAGGGTCCAGACCTGCCCGCTGACGTAATCGCCGTAGAAGTAGGCGCCTTGGTAGCCGGGCAATCGCGCGCCGCGGTAGACGAGGCCGCCGGTGATCGAAAGCCCTTCGCTGTGGTAATATTCGGCCAAGGGGTCGATCAGCGGCCCGCCGGTCCGCGGCGCGTCGGGCTCGAAGGGGTGGAGCCCTTCGCGGATTTTCCAGCCGTAGTTGCCGCCGCGGCGGATCAGGTCGACCTCTTCGTAGCGGTTCTGGCCGACGTCGCCGATCCACAGGTCGCCCGTTGCACGATCGAAGCTCATCCGCCAGACGTTCCTCAGGCCGTAGGCCCAGATTTCACCCCTGGCCTGGTCGCCGCGGTCGGCGAACGGATTATCTTTGGGAACAGCATATTCGAGGCCCGGGTCCTTGTGGTCGACGTCGATCCGCAGGATCGAGCCGAGGAGGGTCCGGAGGTTCTGCCCGTGGCCGTGCGGATCGTGGGCACTGCCGCCGTCGCCCAGACCGATGTAGAGGAATCCGTCGGGTCCGAAGCGAATGCAGCCGCCGTTGTGGTTGCTGTAGGGCTGTTCGATCCGCATCACCTTTTGTTCGGAACCGCGGTCGGCGCGATCCGGATCGCCAGCCAAGACGCGGAACCGGGAGACGATCGACGCCCTCGGGCGGGTCGAGTAGTAGACGAAGAACTGGCCGTTGCCGCGGTAGTCGGGATGGAACGCCAGGCCGAGCAGGCCCTCTTCATTCCCTTCGCGCGAGACGACGTCGCGGATGTCGAGAAAGACCTGCGTCTCCGCCTGGTTCGGATCGTTCGGAAAGACGCGGACAATCCCTTCCTGCTCGACGACGAACGCGCGGCCCGAGCCGTCGGGGGCGAACGTGAACTCCAGCGGCCGATTGAACGACAGGTGGGGGAATGCCGCTTCGGCCTCCAGCGGCATCGGGTCGGGTGAACCCATCAACCGCGAAGTGTCGATCGGTCCGAAACGAACCGGCGCTCCGCCCGCCGAGGGACTGACCGGGATGAGCAGTGCTGCGATCGACAGGGCGATCCCAGCGAAGCCGCGGACCCGGCTGTGGGCTGACTCGAGTATTGACATCGCGCTCCCCCTTGTTCGGATGGTGTCGACTGCTCGCCACCAGGCCGGCGCGGCTATCGGGGCCTGGCCGGCGTGGCCGTCGCACCCAGCGATAGCCCCGGCAGCAGGTCGCGGGCCGTCGATTCACTCAGGTTGAAGATCGTGAAGCCGGCGGCGCCGAGTTGACGGGCGGCGAGAATCTGGCCGGCGACGCGATCGGCGGAAAGGCTGCTGCTTGAGGCGGTCGCCCCGATCCCCGGATACATCGGTATCCGCCCGCCGACCAGCGCGAGTTGACTCTCCACCAGGCCGCGAAAGCCGATGTCGCTCTCGGTGTAATCCATCGGGCAGACGAAGTCGAGCCAGCCCTGCTTGATCCACTCGGGCCAATCCTGGGCCACCGACTCGCGGCAGGATGGATAGGAGCCGAAGACAGCGGCGGAGATCTTCAGCCCGGGCCGCAGCCGTTTCCCCTCCTCGTGGACGGCGCGGACGAGGCGCGAAATCTGGTCGCAGCGCCACTGGCCGTAGGCCGCCTTGTGGCGGCCCGAGCGGCACTCGTCCGGCCACTTCTCCACCTTCAGGCCGGTCTCGGCCTGGAATCGCTCGCGGCAGCCGTCGCAATAGCACGACTGGGAGCCGGGATAGCGGATGTAGTCGAAATGCAGGCCGTCGACGTCGTACTTCCTGGCGACTTCGATCATGCTGTCGACTTCCAGTCGGATGTTTTCCGGGTGCGACGGGCAGAGCCAGTTCCGCGGCTCGCCGCCGACGAAGACCTGGAGCCGCTCCTCGCCGCGGAGTTGTTCCACGAACGCGCCCGGCGCGCCGGACAGGTTGTAGTTCACCTTCCAGACGTGGACCTCTAGCCCGTGCTTCTTGGCGGCGGCCACGCACTGGGCGACCTGGTCGCCATGCTCCTTGAAGGTTTGGCTGCGGGGCAGCACGTCGCTGGGGTAATGCGCCCGGCCCGCCCAGAGCATGTTGGGCAGGACCATGTTGAAACCGGCCTCGGCCAGTTCCCGCGCGGTCCGGTCCCAGTCGCCCGGATAAGCGCCGGTGCCCGAGTGGTTCCACCACGCGCGGGCTTCGACCTCGGGGCTCGACTGGGCAAGCAGGTAGGCTCGGGCGAGGAGTTCCTGGCATCTGCGCGCGGCCTCGACCGACTTGAAATACGGCCCCGTCTTGAACAGGCGGCGGGCATTCGCGTCGGACTGCTGGGCCTCGGCCAGCGCGGCGAGCGCATCGGGCCGGGCGTGCTGCTTGACGTGGTCCGCAACCATCGCCAGGCTCTGGCAATGCCCCACGCGGCCCGATCGCTCGAGTTCCGCCTCGGCCATCTGCTGCCAGAGTCGCGGTTCGAGATGGCCCAGCACGGCGGCGAGCATCTGCCGCTTGGCCGACCGGTCGTCGCCGAGGAGGATGTGGGTGAAATACGCGCCGCGCTCGCTAAGCAGCAGAGCCGGCAGGTCGGCGGGCTTTCCTTCCTTGTCGTGCCAGCGGCCGATCACCCGGGCGCCGTGGTCGGCGGATTCCGCCGTGGTGATGTTCCACGAGGCTTGCCTGGCGGCGGGGGGAAGCCCCTCGATCTGGCCATCGAGGCGAATCTCCGCCAAGGTGCCCGGCTCCGGCTTGACGTATCGGCCCGGTTTGAACCCGAGCGCGCGGCCCAGCTCGTCGGGCAGGTTGTAGCAGGCGAACACCTTGCCGCCGCCTTCGACAAACCGCACCAGCGCGGCGACCGTCGCGCTCGACATCGCGGGATGGTGGGCGATGATCACAATCCGCCGGCGGCCAAGCGCCCCGGAAGGCAGCAGCGCGTCTTCGATCGCATCGGCGCCGAGGCCGAGCTCGTCGAGCATCGAGCCCACCATTTCGGCCGTCGCCAGCCCGGCGCGGATTTCACGATTTTCCGGCGCGGTTGCGGCCGAGGGAATCAGGATCGCCACGTCGCTCCACCGCGCGGCCAGCCGGCGGAGGCGGATCACGGCGTCTTCGCCGCGGCCCCGCCAGCAGGCAATGCGGATTCCGTCGATTTTGTCCCAGCCGGCCGGCGTGCCCTCGATGCGAAAGCCCGCTTTGGAGAATCGCACGTTCTGCCAGCCCTCCTTGACCACGCCGCCGCTGCATCCATACCAACCCGAGCCACTGCGGAAGTAGAGCGTCAGGTGGGCACAGGCCTGCGGCGGATCGACGGCGATCTCCAGGTCGAACTGTCCCGGCGCCGCCAGGTCGAGCGACACAGACCGGTCGACCACGGCGCGCTCCAGGTTGGGGGAGGCGGCAAACGGCGCCTTGACCGTGACTATCGACCGGCCGCCCTCGATCGCAACGTCGACCGGAGACGTCGCCTCGGAGCCGATCCAGGCGGACCGGGCGCCGGCTTGCGTCGCGTAGGAAAAATCGTCGAGGACCTCTGCCCGCGGCATTGCCGAAAGCAGGGCGAGAAACATCGCAAGTTGGATCATGGCTGATCTCCCGGAGGAATCGAAGAAGCTGGCCAACCCGATCCCATTCTGCCAGGACCGGCCGCGCAAAGCCACACCCCGCGGCACGAATCCGTGAAACCCTCGAGAGACAGCGGGCTGGCCGGCGGGGTATACTGAAGGGCGATCAGTCGTCAGCGATCAGCGGTCAGCCGTCAGTTTTCGGTATTGCGGTGGGCCGCCGCTGCCGTGATGGCAATGTGGACGTTGACCTGAATTCTCGGCGTACCGACGATTCGGTGCCCGAGCGTAATGGCCCGCGTTGGACCACCCTACCGACTGCAATTCTTCTCATATGTGCGGAATCACCGGAGCCGTCTGGACAGACCCTGCCAAAGCGATCGGCGATGAGACGCTCCGGCGGATGATCGAGAGGCTGCGCCATCGTGGGCCCGACGACGAGGGGACCTACGCCGCGCCGTTGTGCACGCGACCGGGCTATGGAACCGGCCCCGGGGTGGCGCTGGGCTTTCGCCGGCTTTCGATCATCGACCTTGCCGGAGGGCATCAGCCCCTGGCCAACGAAGACGGCACGGTCTGGATCGTTTTCAACGGCGAGATTTACAACTATCGGGAACTCCGCCGCCGCTTGGAGGGAGCCGGCCATCGATTCCGCACGCGGAGCGACACGGAGACGATCGTCCATCTTTATGAAGATGAAGGCCCCGGGCTGCTTCGACACCTGAACGGCATGTTCGGGCTGGCGATCTGGGACAGCCGCCGCCAGCAGCTTCTGCTCGCCAGGGATCGCCTCGGGAAAAAGCCGCTGGTCTATCGCGACGAGCCCGGCCGGCTCCTGTTTGCCAGCGAACTGAAGAGCCTGCTCGAAGTGCCGGGACTGCCTCGGCGGATCGAGCCGGAGGCGCTCGATCAATACCTGGCCTACCAGTACGTTCCGCATCCCTTGACGATCCTCAACGGCTTCCGCAAGTTGCCGCCGGGCCATTATGCCCTCTGGCACGACGGCCAGTTGAGGGTCGAGAGTTACTGGCAACCGGACTTCAACCAGGAGGACGTGCGGCGGCCTGAAGACGATCGCGACCAGTTGCGGGCCCTGTTAAGCTCGGCGGTCGAGATGCGCCTGCAAAGCGAGGTGCCGCTCGGCGCGTTTCTCTCCGGCGGGGTGGATTCGACCGTGGTCGTCGGCCTGATGCAGCAGCTCAGCGGGCAGAAGGTGCGGACGTTTTCCATCGGCTTTCCCGTGGCCGAATACGACGAGACGCGCTACGCCCGGCTGGTCGCCGAGCGGTTCGGAACCGAGCATGAAGAATTCCGGGTCGAGCCCGACGCGCTCGGCATCCTGCCCAAACTGGTCTGGCACTACGACGAGCCGTTCGCCGACAGCTCGGCGATTCCCACCTGGTATGTTTCGCAGATGACGCGGCGGCGCGTGACGGTCGCCTTGACCGGCGACGGGGGAGACGAGCTGTTTGCCGGTTACCCGCGTTACCGGGCGGTGGCGCTCGCCCGGCATTTCGATCGGCTGCCGCGCCCGATCCGCTGTCTGGCGGCGGCGGAGCTTTGGCAGCGTCTGCCGGTCAGTCCCCGGCAGAAGTCGTTGCGCCGCCGCTTGAAGCGGTTTGCCGAGATGCTCAGCCTGCCCCACTGGCCGCGGTACCTCGGCTGGATTGCGATCTTCAACGAGGCGCGGCGGGCGGAGCTGTACCACGGCGATTTCATCGCCGCGCTGCCCAACGACGACCCGATCCGGTTCCTGCTCGACGCGGCCGCCCGATGCTCAAGCCGCGATCCGGTCACGGCGACGAGCCTGGTCGACCTGGTGACCTACCTGCCCTGCGACCTGATGACGAAGGTCGACATTGCGTCGATGGCGCACGGGCTGGAGTGCCGGCAGCCGATGCTCGACTACCGGGTGGTGGAGCTGGCCGCGCGGATGCCGCTGGCGAGGAAATTCCGCCGCGGAAAAGGGAAGCGGATTCTCCTGGAGGCCTTCGACGACCTGATCCCCCGCGAGGTCGTCGAAAGGAAGAAGATGGGATTCGGCGTACCCCTGGATCATTGGTTTCGGGGTCCGCTGGCCGCATTCGCCCGCGAGGTCCTCTACGACCGCCGCACGCGCCAGCGCGGGCTGTTCGAGCCCGCGGCGGTCGAGAGCCTGCTGGAGTCGCACATCGCCGGCCAGTTCGACCATGCCTGCCGGCTCTGGTCGCTCCTGGTTCTCGAACTCTGGCAGCGGGAATGGCTCGATCGCTGACCGCCGTCGGCGGGCCGGCCTCCGCGGCGGCCGCCCGGAAGCATCCGCCCGGACGCATCCGCGTGTTATCGCTTTGTACATTCGCCCTATTTACGCAGCGAGCCGCGCGGGGTCGCAGACTCCGCTCGCCGCAAGCTTCGCTTGCCCTTCCAGCCCGGGAGAGTTCGCGGGGCCGCCGAGCCAACCGCTCGGCCGCGCCCTTTCGACCGATTGTGTCGCTGGTCTTCCACGCGATTCACGTGATCAAGTCGCCGCCGCGGCCTCTTCCTCTCTGTCGATCGATACACCGTCCGGGTGATCGATCCGCAGGCAGACTTCGTCTTCGCTGATTTCTTCCACGGTTATGGTGATGCTGTTGTCGATGACGACACTTTCCTGCTCGCCCAGGACGAACTGCATGATTTCCTCCGGTCCCGCTTCACTGAACTGCAAGTGCAATGAGCGAATCCGTCTTGCCCGATCGGACCGCATATAAAAACGACCAACGACATCACGACGGGCGTCCGCCTGGCCTTGCGGCGCCCGCCGATTCGATCATCACGTGTCCCCCCACGCCAGATTATCGGCAAGCGGCAGGGGTTGTCAATGCGTGTTGAACCGGCGCTGCCGCTGGAGCGGCTGAAGGCGCTTCGCCGCGCGGCGCGGGCCGAACGCTGCGCTGGATCGCTTGCGAAATCTTCCCCACTGTGGTATGGCCGGCCGGTCGCCGCGGCATCGCTCCGGCGGGGAGAACGCGCGGCGCCCCGCCCTCGCCGGCGGTTTGTTTCAACATGCCGCGGCGGATCACTCCCGCGGCACTTCAAGACGTCGGACTTCCCTGCCGCGTTGATCCTTGCCGACCGCGAAGACGCGCCCGTTGAAGTCCTCTTCCCCGCAGGCGAGGGTTTCCTTCTCGCCGCTTGTGCGGAAGGCGACAAGGTCTCCGGCTCCGTCTGGGGCGGTCAACCGCACACCCACGGCGCCGTCGCCCTCGACGAGTTCGACTTCCGGCAGCGCGTCTTCCCGCCCTTTGCGATGCGCGAGCAGAACGGCGAGATAGCGCCCGCGCTTCGCCGCGGTGGACGTCTCCGCGGTAAGGTGCCACGTGTTCTCCCAGCGCCCCGCCTGCGATTCCGGTTCCGGCTGATAGCGGTCGGTCTGAGAGAAATTCAGTGTCTCGGGCAAGAGCAAATGGACACGCATTGCCGCCGGGGCGTTTTCGATCCGCAGTGTGCGGGCCGGCTCGTCGACGGCGATCTTCCGGTAGGCGTGGAGCAGCCATTGGAGGCGGACCGCGCGGGGCGCTTCGAGATCGTCGCAGATCACAAACACGCCCGGCCTGGCGTGAACGACGTGGCGGCGGAACCGCTTGAGCCGGCCCTGGTAGGCCGGGGCCGCCTCCCCCTCCGCGTAGTCGTAGCCGCCGGACGACTCGAACGCGGTCAGCCGCCCATTGGCGTCCCAGCGCCGCGGCACCTGCCCCTCGCCGTCGACCAGCACGCTGTTGACCGCATGGGTGGCACGCGTCCACTCGACGTGGTGCGGCGAACCGTACCAGGGATAGTAGCCGGTGGCGATCGCCAGGCCGCGGCCGAAGGCTTCGACGACGAACGCGTTCTGATCCGCGTGCCCGTGGCTGACCCCGCCGTAGGGGCTGCTCCGCAGCAAGAAGCTGATGTCGTTCTCCTTGTCTCCCAAGGCCGCGTGGAAGGAAGCCAGGCCCACGCTGGGGAAGCACCGGGACTGGGGCAATTCCAGGGGCGAGCGGGCCTTCAGCCGCGGATCGTAGGCGGCCAGCGTGAGCAGGTCCGCCCCGATCGTCGCCTGCGACGCTGCGGCGTACCAGCGGAGATGCGGGTCCTGGAGGAGCGTTGAAAACACGTAGAGCACATTGCCCAGGCCGCGGGGGCTGCCCGTCTGGCCGTCGCCGAAGGGGCGGTGCTGATGGTAGGGCGTGGCGGTGTAGAGCGCGTAGAACGGCGTGTTGCGGAAGAACGGCTTGGCGGTCAAGTCGACGCCGGTCGCCTCGCGGAGCGCGACCACGTAGTGCAGGGCGAACTGCATGTAGGCGCTCCAGTAGCTCGGGCCTTCTTGCCAGCCGCCGTCGTCGCCGCCCCAGGCCGGGTACGACGTGTAGTAGAGGAGCGTCGCGTAGTCGAGCCAGTCTCGCGCCTCGGGCCACTCGTGGATGAACGACAAGGCGCACTCGCCGAGGAATCCCGGCAGCCGGCCGGCATGGCTCTCGTAGGGCCGGCTCTCGAAGGGGAGCTGTTCGAGCCGCTTGAGGAACTGCCCGGCGCGAGCTTTCATATTCTTCTCGATCTCCGCCCGCTCCTCCGCAGGGAACAGGTCATGCGTCCAGTCGTAGGCCCGCGTGCCGCGCATCATCATCCACATCGGCGGCTCGTCGTAGGCGAAGAAGCTCGTCGGCCCCTCCGGGTCCCAGGCGAAGAAGTGCTCGAGGCGGCGCTTGGCCTCGCGGCCGAGCGGCTCGTCGCCGGTCAGCAGGTAGGCCAACGCGCAGCGCTCCATGACGTCCATCGGCGGCCGCGTGGTTCGCATCACGTTGATCGCCCACGGGCCGTATTCCGGTCCTTTCGGGCGGACTCCCGGCTCGGCGACGAGCGGCTTTCCGATCTCCCGGCGGCACCGGGCAACGAGCGCGTCGACGGCTGGCTTCAATTCACCGCCGGCCCAGCGGCGGACCTGTTCCAGCCGCGCGCCGGAAAAGAACAGCCGCGGTCGCTGGCGCGGAATCCGCTCGATGACCGCGTCCCAGTCGGGAAAGGGAAAGGGCCGCGCGGCGGCCGGAATGGTAAACGGCCGCGGCCGTCCGAAGACGGTCTTGCCTCGCGCCTCGACGCCGTAGCGCCAGAACCACTTGCCGGGCGGCAGCACCTCGCGGGGAACAAAAACCGGCCGCCGCAGGTTGCCATACGTCCGCGTCGTTTCCGCGGAAAAATTCTCGGCGGTCGAGACCTCCAACACGTAGGCGCCATCGTGCTTGACCGGCGTCCAGAGGAACGGCGGCGGAGAAATCTCCACGACCTGCCCGTCGGCCGGCGAGTAAGGCTTCTGTGTCGCGGCCGGAGGCGCGTCGAGGACGGGAGGGCCCTCCGCCGCGACTGCCGACGGGATGGCCAACACGCAGGCCAGGATGCCGGCCGCCGCCTTCCAGAAATCAACCGATGCGGGTCGCCGTGTGATCGAATAACGCATTGGCAAGACGCCTTTCTGCAAACGGATGTGGCTCCGGGTCCTCGCCCGGCAGGCGATTCTCCCCTGAATGGGCGCCGCTGGCCGATATCCTACTCGCCCGGCGCGGACGAAGAAAGCCTCCGATCCCCGTCTCGCCCGGCCGCTCGCGCGTAGCAAGTTCCCCTTCGTAGAACGGGTCTCCCGGCCCGTTGCCACCGGCCGCCCGCGCGCGGTAGATTCTGGCTTGGGAAATGGCGGAAAGGCGAGCACGGGGACCTTGGCGGGTTTGAATCATGGACTACCGAATTGAGACCGCGGCGCGGCTGGCGATGATTTTCCTGTTTGCACTCCGTGCCGGGGGCTTACAGGCCGGGACCGCCGCGGAACGGGGTGAAATCCTTACACCGCCGCCCGCCCCCGAGCCGCGGATCAACGGCGCCAAGGTCTTCGGCGTGCGGCCGGGCCGCCCCGTCCTCTACACGATCGCGGCCACGGGTGTGCGGCCAATGACGTTCTCGGCGCAAGACCTGCCCGAGGGCATGCAGCTGGATGCGAAGACCGGCCGGATCACGGGGCGGGCGGGCGAGCGCGGCACGTACCGCGTGTTGCTCGGAGCCGAAAACCGCCTTGGCCGCGCCGAGCGGGAGTTGAGGATCGTCGTCGGCGACGAGATTCTCCTGACTCCGCTCTTGGGCTGCAACACGTGGGGAGGTTGGGGGGCGCGGGTCACGGAGGCCAATCTCCGCGGATCGGCCGAGGCGATGGTCAAGACCGGTCTGGTCGATCACGGCTGGCAGTACGTCAACATCGACGACGGTTGGCAGGGCCGCCGCGGCGGGCCGTTCGGCGCGATCCAACCCAACGAGAAGTTCGGCGACATGGAGCAGCTCTGCCAGTACATCCACTCGCTGGGGCTGAAGGCGGGCATCTACTCGACGCCCTGGACGACCAGTTATGCCGGCTTCGTTGGCGGTTCGAGCGACGACTCCCAAGGCGCCTGGCAGGCGCCGGCCAACCGCCGCGACGGTTGGCGTTGCGGCGAGTACCTGTTCGAAACCAACGACGCCCGGCAATGGGCCGCGTGGGGGTTCGACTACTGCAAGTACGATTGGAGCGTCGACAGCGTGGAATTGGCGCGGCGGATGGCCGACGCGCTGGCCGCGTGCGATCGCGACATTGTGCTGGAGCTTTCGAATTCCGTGCCGCTGGCCGAGGCGGCGGAGTACACGCGGCTGGCGCAGTTGTCGCGGACGACCGGCGATCTGGTCGATCTCTGGGACCGGTCGCGGATGGACCCCGCCCTGCGCGCCTGGGCGGTCGGGATTCGCGAAGTCTGGCAGCAGCACGACGCCTGGGCCCCGCACCAGCGCCCCGGGCACTGGAACCACGCCTGCAACCTCCGCGTCGGCCTGTTGGGAGGATGGAGGAACCAGCCGCTCACTCCCTCGCGGCTGACGCCCGAGGAGCACTACACGCACATCAGCCTGTGGTGCCTCTGGGGATCGCCGATGATCATCGGCGCGCCGATCGAACGGCTCGACGCGTTCACCCTATCGCTGCTGTCCAACGACGAGGTCCTGGAGGTCAACCAGGACCCCCTGGGCAGGCAGGCGCGGCGGATCGAGGCGCCGGGCGGCGAGCTGCTGGTCAAGGAGCTGGAGGACGGCGCCAGGGCGGTGGGCCTGTTCAATCCCGGCGGCCAGGCGGCGACGGTTGTCGCCCGGTGGGCCGACCTGGGGCTGGCCGGTCCCCAGCAGGTCCGCGACCTCTGGCGCCAGCGGGACCTCGGCATCCACCCCAGCGAGCTGGCCGCCGAGGTCCGTCCGCACGGCGTCGTCCTGGTCCGCGCGGCGCCGGCGCCGCAGGCTTCGGCGCCGCGGCGCCCTTGAGCCGGTTCTCAGGATTCGGCGGGCATGTCGCCGGCGGCGATGTCGTGGACGAAAATCTGGGCCTTCTGTTGGCTGGCGTCGGCCAGCAGGAGCACCGCCTGGCCGGCGGCCAGCCGGTCCCGCGTATCGATCAGGCGGACGACCTCTTGCCACTTCGCCCCGTCGGCCAGGGTGTCCGGCAACCGGTTCGGCGCGTTGAGAAAGAAATCCTCGTTGAGGTAATTCGTCTCCTGCTGGGGGAATAGCGCCATGTAGAGGACGTCCGTCTCGACCAGTTCGTTGAGGAAGTGGGTCCCCAGCGATACGTCGGGAATCAGGTTCTCGCGCATCGTGACGATCTCGCAGAGGACGGAGACCTGGCTGATCTCGGAGAAATGCACGGGGACCCCGAGGTCGGGGCTGAACGTGCCCCAGCGTCCCGGCCCCAAGAGCATCGTCTTGGCCGCCTCGCGGGGGCTGGCGCGGTTGATCCGCCCGAGCAGCCGGGCGATCTCATAGCGATCCTTCAGGGACAGCCTGCCGTAGAGCCGCGGGACCACGTAGAGGAAGCGATCCAGCCGCAACAGCCGGCTCGTGCCGATGATCGCCCCGTGGGCCTCGACGATCCGCTCGACCGCGCGGGCTTGAATCTCCGGCAAAGCGGTGTTTTCCGTCCCCCGCACCTGGAGCGGGCGGCACTGGAGCAGGTTGATGCGATACTTGCCCGCGGAGAGGAAATTCACCGTGAACTCGATGTCGACGGGATACTCGTAGGCCTTCTCCAGCGTTTCCAGCATCTCCCGCATGTCATCGACGAACGGCGTCTTGGAGAGCAGTCCGTCGAAGGTCAGGGCGTAGTGCGCGGTCCGCGCCTCGTGCAAGCCGGACCGGTCGCGGGAGGCGACCATCTCCAGGGGGAGCCGCGGCACTTGCTGGACGAGATCGAGAAAATGGCCGGAGGCCAGCCGATTCTCGCCGAAATCCAGGTAGTCCACGCGGCGCTGCGAGTATTCGCAGACGGCGTCGAAATTCGCCTCGGGCCGCCGCCCGGGGGCATTCAGCGCCACGAGCCGCGTGTAGTCGTCGTCGGAACGGTCCACCGCCCGCGTCCCCAGCCCGAACACCAGCCGGACGACGCCGGCGTGGGGGTCGATGTCCTTGTGCCAGACGTAGGGATTGAAGGAGAAACCGACGCCGGCGATCTGGGAGAAGAACTTGTCGGCGTAGCGCTCGCCGGAAACCCGCATCACCAAGAGGGCCATCTGCTCGTCGCGATCGAGGAGGCCGCGCTCGATGCGGTAGCGGAGCGCCTTCTCGTGCATGGCGCTGGCATAGACGTTGCGGACGGTGTCCAGCAGCGCCGCCATGCGCGTCTCCCGCGAGCCTTGATTGACGCAGAAGACGCTCTCGTACTTGCCGGCGAACGCGTTGCCGTAGGCGTCTTCGAGCAGCGAGCTGGAACGGACAATGTAGGGCGATTCACCGAAATAGTCGAGCATCGCCTGGAACTGATCCATCGTGTAATCGGGGAACCGGCCTTCGAGAATCCCCGCCCGCGCTTCCTCGATGCCCTCCAGGAAGGTCGCGGGATTGCGGTGCCGCTGCCGGATTCGCCAGATTCCGTTGCGGATCAGGAACGTGTAAAACACGTCGGCCCCGATATAGAACGAGTCGTGGATCTCCAGCAGGGCGTGCAGCCGCGGATTGTCTTTCCTGAGGATCGCCCGGGCGAGCAGCATGCCGAGGGCTTTGCCTCCGATCAGCCCGATCCCCACCATCCGGTCGCGGATTTCCAGGATGTCTTCGAGCTTGAGGTAGCGGTGCGCCAGCCGCAGCATGCCTTCGTCGCGCGAGAGGACCATCCGGCTGAGCCGCTCGAAGACCTCCTGTTCCCGCTCCGGCGGGCAGTGCCCGGCGCGGGCCTCGTCGTAGGTCTGCTGCGCCTCGTTGAAGATCCTCCGCCAGAACCCCAGCCGCGAATCGGCGCGGAGCCCCGGCCAGCGGCTCGACGCGAGCACCTCGCAGATCACCGCGCTGTTGGTGATCGGGCGGAATTCGTCCCCCTCCCAGACGTGGAGCGTGTCCATCGAGTGCGTCGACCGGTGCTGAACCTTGATCGGGCGAACGTAGATCTTCCCTTCGTGGCGGAAAACGTCGAGCAGGAACTGCGTCGTCTGCGTGATCGGGTTCAGCGCGAACGACGCGTGGTGATTCCGCAG
>JAAYCB010000295.1 GCA_012744395.1 Pirellulaceae bacterium | reverse complement strand
CCGCGTTCGATGCGGAATCTCGCCGTCGAAGTCCAGTTGCTCGATGGAGCGGAATTCGCCGTCGAAATCAAGGGCGAAGGCGCGATGGATTCGGCCCTCGCCTACCCGCCGCCGTTCGAAACCGCCCCGGGCCAGTTCCTCATCCTGCCGGTCAACGAGGGGATCAGTTATCCGGTCGACGACCCGTCGCTGCCCGAAATGAGCTACTACCTCTACGGCGGCCACGGCCTCTGCATGGGCTGGTATGGAGTGACCGACACGAAGCGGGCGCTGCTCTCGATCGTGGAGACTCCGGACGACGCCGCGGTCCGCCTGCCCCGCCTTGATGGCCGGCTGGTGCTCAGCCCCGAGTGGCAACCGCAGAAGGGCGGCTGCGGCCCGCCGCGGCGGATTCGCTACAGCCTGTTCGACTCGGGCGGCTACGTGGCGATGTGCAAACGCTACCGGGCGTACGCCGCGGAGATCGGGCTGCTGAAGACGTTGGCGGAGAAGCGGCAGGAGAACCCGGAGGTCGACAAGCTCGTCGGGGCGGTCAACATCTGGGCGTTCGGCCCGCGGGGGCCGCGGATGTGCGAGGAGCTGCGGGCGGCCGGCATCGAGCGGATTCTTTGGAGCAGTCGCTCGACGCCCGAGGAAATCGACCGGATGAATGCGATGGGCGTGTTGACCAGCCGCTACGACATCTACCAGGACTGCATGAACCCGGCCAACTTCGACAAGCTCCGCGGGGTCCACGCCGATTGGACGAGCGAGGCCTGGCCCGGCGGCGTGATGATCGACGCCGGGGGCGACTGGATTCGCGGCTGGCGAGTCAGGGGCAAGGACGACCAGTGGTATCCCTGCGCGGTGCTCTGCGACCGGCTGGCGCCGGACTACGCCCGGCGGCGGATCGCGGAGGAGTTGAAGACGCACGCCTACCGCTGCCGGTTTATCGACACGACGACCGCTTCGCCGTGGCGCGAGTGCTACCACAAGGACCACCAGCTCACGCGGAGCGAGAGCAAGCATTGGAAGATGGAGCTGCTCCGCGTGGTCAGCCGCGAGTTCGGGCTGGTGACCGGCAGCGAGACGGGCCACGAAGCGTCGGTGCCCTACGTGCACTACTTCGAGGGGATGCTCAGCCTGGGGCCGTACCGCGTGCCCGACTCCGGCCGCAACATGCTCCAGCCCTGGGACGAGCCGCCGCAGCGCGTGGCCAGGTTCCAGACCGGCCACAAGTATCGCCTGCCCCTCTGGGAACTGGTCTATCACGATTGCGTCGTGGCCCAGTGGTACTGGGGCGATTACAACAACAAGCTGCCCACGCTCTGGGACCGCCGCGACCTGATCAACGCCCTTTACGGCACGCCGCCGATGTTCCTCTTCGACGCCAAAATATGGGAGAAGAACCGCGAGCGGTTCGCCCAGAGCTATAGGAACATCGCGCCGGTCGCCCGGGCGACCGGCTACAGCGAGATGCTCTCCCACGAGTGGCTGACCGCGGACCACGCGGTGCAGCAAACCCGCTTCGCCAACGGCGTGACGGTGACGGTCAATTTCGGCGATGCGCCGTTTACGCTTCCCGACGGCACGCTGCTCGGCCCGCTTGAGCAGCAGGTGGCCGGCCTGCCCTGAGTTGGCCTCGCTTACGGCGTCGCGTGACTATTCGCCTCGCTGACGCGTCGGGTGACTATCGCCTCGCTTACGCGTCGAGTTATGAGAGCGTGCGGCACAGCGAAAGAGCCGCCGGCTCTTGTGAACGGGGCCGCGGACGGAGACAATGGGGAGGACTTCGCTCGAGTTTTCTCCGGCGTCCCGTCCATTTCCAGCAGAGGAGACTGTCCTGATGGCGAGCCCCGCACGTTGTTTCCCACTTGCTTGGAGCGGCCTGTTGATCGTTGCCGGCCTTCTGCCCGCCGCGGATCAGAAGCCGGCGGCTGCCTGGTCTCCGCGCGTGCAGGCCGTTTTGGAGGCTATCCAGCCGCTCCCCTCGCCGCGGCGGACGCGGCTGCCGCTGTACCTCTGGCCGGCCTCGAACCCCGGGCGGCTCGACGATGCGGCGGCC
This sequence comes from Pirellulaceae bacterium, assembly GCA_012744395.1. Classification (GTDB taxonomy): domain Bacteria; phylum Planctomycetota; class Planctomycetia; order Pirellulales; family Thermoguttaceae; genus JAAYCB01. The sequence goes on along the minus strand of JAAYCB010000295.1, from coordinate 13,039 downwards.
GAGCAGCTCGTGCGGGAATTGGACCGCCGCGGGGTCGGGCTGATCTCCTCCTGGTCGCCGGCCAAGCGGGAGACAAGCCTCTCCCAGAGCCTGTCGATTGCCCGGGCGCAGACCAGGCTCGGCGTGCCGGTCAACGTGAACGCCACCGCGTGCCTCCACAAGTTCTTCAACGGCGACGAGCGGACCGCGCACGTCGACGACGCCGGGCGCCCGTTCTGGGACGAATCGTTCGACACGAATTCGAGCAAGCACTCGATCGGCTGCCCGTTCACCCTCGATTTCCGCGTCGCCGCGATCCGCGAGCAGGTCGACCAGTTCGCCCGCGCGTATCAACAGGCGGGGCTCAAGGTCGACTTCATCTTCGCCGACTGGGAGATCGACGGACCGCTCGATTACAACGGGGCGCACGCCGCCGCGCAGCGCTGCGCGCGCTGCCGGAAGCAGTTTCAAGACCCGGCCAACTTCCTCGAGTTCCAGAAGACCGTCCGCGACCTGCGCAGCCGGCTTCAGCGATCGGTCTTCGCCAATCCGATTCTGGAAAGATTCCCCCATGCGCTGGTCGGCAACTACGCCGTCTATCCGCATGACGGCTACCGCTACTGGTACGATTATTTCGAGACGTTCGCCGAGGGCCAGCCGCATATCGCCGACCAGCGGGCCCGCTACCGGCTGTGGGCCCAGGAGTTCCCGGCAACCGGCTACACCTGCGCGATGCCGGTCGTCTACACCTGGTACCCGACCTACACCTGGTACGACTTCGACAACGGCGACTACCGCTGGTTCTACAACATGCTGCTGGTCGCCAGCAATGCGGGCCGGAGCACGCCGGCGGAGATTCCCATCGTCAGCTTCGTACACTGGAACACGACCGCGCCGCCGCGCGACCCGGACCCGGCCGTCAAGCAGTTCAGCCGGCAGGCATACCAGGAACTGCTCTGGCACATGTTGCTGCGCGGAACGGACGCCCTGTTCCTCTGGTGCATGCAAACGGAGGATGCCGAGGAGTGCCGCCTGGTCCACGAAGTCTACGCGGAAGCCCAGCAATACGCCGAGTTTCTCAACGACGGCAAGCCGGTCTCGTTCGAGGTCCCCAAGCGACCCGGAATTGTCGTCTCCGGGATCGTCCGGGAGAACCAGTTGCTCGTCCGCCGCACCGACTTCGTCGAGGGGCGGGGCGACGTGGCAATCCCGCTGGGAACCCGCACGATCACCGTCCAACCCCGGCCGGGCAAGTGCCAGGTGCTCGCGCTGGACTGATCCGGCCGTTGCCGCGCCGTCGCGACCCCATCATACCGAGGAATTTCTGATGAAAAACTATCGTCTTGCCACCATCCTCCTCGCTCTCCTGCTCGCGGCGGGCCGGACCGCAGCGGCTGCCGAGGAGCTCAACCTGAAGGAGGAGCCGGGCCAGCATCTCGATGTCCGCCTCGGCGACCGCGTCCTCGTCCGCTACATGCGCGCATTCGACACCTCCACGCCCGAGCGGCGCGCGGAGACCAACAAGCCCTACCTGCACGTCTTCGATCCCGAGGGGCGGGCGCCGATCACGAACGGGCCCGGCGGCCTGTATCCGCACCACCGCGGGATCTTCATCGGCTGGACGCGAATCGGCTGCGGCGGCAAGACGTACAACTTCTGGGGCATGGGCGACAGCGCGCAGATTCATCAGAAATTCCTGCAACTCGAGGCCGATGCGAACCGGGCGTCCTTCACGTCGCTGGTCCGTTGGGAGAGCCGCACGGGCGAGACGATCCTCCTCGAGGAGCGGACGCAGACCGTCTTCCCGGCGCTATCGCCGGCCTACCTGGCAATCGATTTCACGTCGCGCTTGGCCGCCCCCAGCGGAGAGGTGACGCTCGACGGCGACCCGGAACACGGCGGCGTCCAGTACCGCCCGGCCGACGCGATCGACCGCAAACAGACGCTCTATGTGTTCCCCGTCGAGAATCCGCAACCGACCTCGGACCTGGATTATCCCTGGGTCGGCGAGACGTATCTGCTCGGGGAAGCGCGGTACAGCGTGGTTGCGATGAACCATCCGTCGAACCCCAAGGGCACGCGTTTCAGCGCCTACCGCGACTACGGCCGCTTCGGCGGATTTGTCCGCGGGCCGATCAAGCCGGGCGCGCCGCTGACGCTCCGCTACCGCTTCCTGATTGCCGCCGGCCCGATGCCGCCCGCCTCCCTGATCCAGGCAAGCTACAACCAGTTCGCGGGCACCAACAGCCCGCCGCCAAAAACCGCCGTGCGCTGGTCGGATCAACCCGCGGCGAAGAAGTGATCCTCCCGCGGGCTTGCCCGGCGGATCATCTTTTGGGATCCGCGCCGGCGCGCTGGATTGCCTCGGCAAGCTCCCGCCGCACATCCAGGAGTACCCGCGGGTCGCGGCAGTAATCCCACCAGTTCGGCGCGATCTTGTCCACCAACCGCTTGACCGCCGCATCGCCGGAGCGCTCCCGCAGGATCGCGAAGTACTCGTAGTCCTCCATCCCGTCCCTGAGGACCTTCAGGCGGATGCTCGCGACCGGCCCGTCGATCCCGCAGGGCGTGCCGGGGTAGAACAGGTAGCCGCCGCCGTTGAAGTGCCCGGGATGGGCAAACGCCGGGTTGTTCCACGGATCGATCACCGCCGTCACCGTCGACCAGTACAACAGCCCCGTGATCCCATACTGCCGGTTGATCCACGTGGGCACCCGGTAGACGATCAGCGGGCGGTCGATGTGCCAGTAGGGCGGATCGAGGTCCTTGACCTGCTCGTATTGCGGGTGATACCTTGGCGCCCGCTGGACCAGCGCCGTGTAGGACCAGACTTCGTCGCCGCCGGCGATCTTCCGCTCGATCGTGCCGCGGTCGATGAACGCCCACAGCGGGCACCAGATGTCGACCGCCGGATCGATGTCGGCCCAGGAGGGATCGTGCGGGTACGTCTGCTCGACCACCACGCACTTCAACTCCGGGACCGCCTCGTGAACAATTTGCCCCATGACGAGCACCTGCTCGTAATTCTCCGGAATGTTCGGCTCGTCCCAGAGATAGACATAGGCGTCCTTCTCCCATCCGCTGCGTTTCAGATAGTCGTAATACTCGCGGTAATACCGCTGGGCCTTTGCGCGCTGGTCGGGCGGAACCTGCTTGTAGTCGGGGCCCGTCGCCGCCACGCTCAGCCGGGCGAACGGCGCCCGGGGAATCTCGAAATCCGCGACGTGCAATTCCGCGAGGTACTGCTTGAGCGCCTCGTGCCGCTCGGGCGAAATCGTCAGCGAGCCGTCCTTGTTGACTTCCGGCAACAGGTAACCGGGGATCGGTGGATTGAGCCGATGCTCGGCCATCGCCCGGCAGTAGCGCATCTCGATCTCGCGGAACTTGTCCGAGCCGGGCTCGGCGTTGAAGTACCGGCCAACGGTCCGGAAACTGCCGAAATGGTTCCGGTGGGTGGGCCGATCGGGAAGCGCGAAGTCCCAGACGGTCAGCGCGACCGGCAGTTCGATCGCGCCTTGATTGCGTGTGCGAACGCGGAGCACTCCCTTGTAGTCGCCCGCCGCCGCGTCCTCGGGCACGTGCACGTCGACCCAGATCGGCTGATTCTGCCCCCGGAAGACCTCAAACGGCACGCCGTACATGTCGTGGCCGCGCACCGTCGACGGACCTCCCCAGCGCTCCTGGATCCGCCGCCGGGGCTCGATCGGCTCGCCGGTGATCGGGTTGACGAAGGGAACCAGGGGGTCCGTATACAGCCCCGGCGGCAGCTCCGCCCTGGGCGTCGACTTCCTCACCCGCGTGTATTCCGCCCGGTAGAGCGTGATATTCTCCGCGGGAATTGCCGCGCCGCCCGGACCGGCCAGGCCGCTGATCTCCGCCGAGGTCACCAGGACGTTTTCGCCCACCGCGGAAACCACGCATTGAAACGACTCCCACTCGTTCTTCGCCGCACTGATCTTCACTTCGGGCGGGCCGTCCGGCGGTTGATCCAGGCCGATCCGCTCCATGCTGCCAAGCGCCGTCAACCGCACCTGCCGGTTTTCGGCGGCGTCCGCCCCCGGGCCGCCGACCAATCCGAAACATGCCAATCCGAGCAAAACGCAGTAGCGCATCATCAAACCTCCCCTACGCGGTAGTCCAAACGCCGGCGCGACCGTTCACGCCCCGGATGGACTGGAAGTGGCGGCCTCATTCTCGCAGAAAACTCAGCAGCCGGTCAACCGCGCGGGCGGCGGTTCCGCCAGCTGCCGGCGAGAACTCGAGCTTCTCCGGCGAACCCAATCCGGCATACACCGCGCGCGGCCAGCCGCACAGGTCCTGGCAGCGATCCGATGGCAGAGGCTCGAGCATCGCATCGACCGGATCGATCCATGCCAGCCGGCGGGGCGCGACCAGGGAGGCCAGGTCCGGAAGATCGAACGTCTGCAAAGCCCGGGGCACCCAGAAATAGTCGCGGCAGGCGTAATACGGCGAGCCGGTGATCAGCCGGTAGGAAGGCACCGTCCGCACGCAGGCGACGGCGGCGGGCCGGGGGTCGAAAGCGGCGCTGGCAAGGGCCCAGACTCCGCCGAGACCTTCGCCCACCAGCACCACCGGCCGGCCGGCCAGGTCGTCGCGGGAGGCGATCCAGTCCAGCCCCCGAATCACGTCGAACGCCTGCATCGCCAGGAGGGTCGTCCCCAATTGCGCGGTGGCCACGGCGGACGAGTCGAAGCGGAACTGCTGGGGATCGTAGCGCGTCAAGGGCAAGAGTTTCAACCGGTCGCGGGGATCGGTCTCGCCGGCGCCGCGCACATCAAGCGAAAACACTAGCTGGCCGGCGCGGACCAATTCCAGCGCGAGCGACGGCTGGGCCGCCGCGGCCGGTTTGCCTTCGTCCGAGATGTGCATCACCAGGGGGCCGCGGCCGCCGCCCTGCCTGGGCCTCAGCAGCAGCCCCGGCAGGCGGACCGCCGGCTCGCTCTCCAGGACGAATTTCTCGGCCATGAAATCTTCGTGGTCGACCGCGCCGCGCGCGGCGCAGGGGGGCGCCCCGCGCCGCTCGGGCAATCGCAGGCCGATCCGCGCCCGCACGGCCTCGCGGATTTCACTCCGGACCCGGTCGATCGCCCGCGCGTCCTCAGGGACCGGGCGGGGGCTGAGCAGGCTCTCCGCCCGGGCGGCGTTGAGGGTCTGGCCCGACGCGCTTCCCAGATCGCGGAGCGTGTATCCCGTGGAAGTGCAGCGGAGACGCTCGGGAGTCTCGGGCGCCAAGGGAGGCTCCTCGGAGCCCTCCGCCTGCTTGCCGAACCAGCGGTTGAGCCAGCCGTACGCCGGTTCGCGCTTCGGCTGCTTCATGTCGTGCACGCCGTCGACGAGGACCATCTGGAGGCGCTCGTCCTCGGCCCCGAGGCCCTGGTAGAACGGGCGCATCCAGTCCATCTTGCGGCGGTGGCCCGCTTCCTCGCCCGAGTCGCGCCCGACAATGAACAGGCAGGGGCGAGGGGCGATCAGGCTGAGCAGGTCCGCCTTGGGCAGTTCCTTGCCGGCCAGGTACGTCTCCTCCATGCTCCCGCCGGGATGCGCGGCGGCACAGACCTTGATCCGGGTGTCGGCGGCCGTGGCCAGCAGGGCCATGATCCCGCCCCCCGAGTTGCCCACGACGCCGATCCGCTCGGCGTCGACTTCGGGCCGGGTGACGAGATAGTCGACGGCCCGGGTGGCGTCCCAGGTGCGATAGCCCGCCAGCGAGCGACCGACCAGCCACGAGGGCCGGGCCAGGTAGTGGTGCTGGCTGACACACAGCGGGACGAGCGGCTTGCCCGTCTCCGGATCGAAATACTCCGAACGCTCCCCCTGCCCCGTCGGGTCCAACGCCAACACCACGTACCCCTTGAGCACCAGTCCCAGGCAGGCCTCGTGATACAACCGGGAAGCCTTGCCCTCGGTGGCGTGGCCGCAGGTGAACAAGACGCCCGGCTGGGGGAGCGGCCGGCCCTTCGGCACGTAGACGTTCGCGGTGCAGTCGTACTTCGGCTGACTCTGAAAGATCAGTTTCTCAATCACGTAGTCCGGCCGGTCCAGTTTGCCGACGATGCGGGCGTCGAGCGGGCATTTCTCGCCAAAATCGCCAAGGATTTCCCCAAGCCGGTCGCGGGTCCGCTCCTGCCGCGCCCGCCAGGCCTGCGGCGACTTGAGTCTCTCCAGCTCCCGCTCGCGAGCCTCCCAGACGGCCTGCATCTTCTCGCCGAGGTATTGCTGGAGCATCGAACGCGCTTGCTTGCGCTCGCCGGGCGTCTGGTGGACGCGGAGGTCGTCAACCGGTTCGGCGCCCAAGGCCGTCGATACGAGAAGAGGGACGAGAAAGGCCAACACGAGTTGTTTGATTCCGCCCATCATGCGCCTCACGTCTCCAGAAGTCCCCTCTGCCTGGGCAATTCCTTGCCAACGAGAATCAATCCGCCGGAATCGGCCGCACGATCGTTTCCGCTATTCGGAAATCGGCGGCGGGGCGGCCTCGACGGGCGGCTGCCTTCGCCTCCGGCTGATCTGCACCGAGACCGCCCACACCAGCAGCGCCAAGCCGAATATACCCCACGGCAAGAGGAACAACCAGGCGCCGCCGGCCAGCGCGGCCAGCCAGGGCCAGCCGCGGCGGGCGACTGCGGCGGCGTCGGGCCGCCGGAGGCCGTAAATCGCCGCGGCGGCCAGCGCCAGGCAGAGGCCGGCCCAGACAGCCGCGGACAGCCAGCGAGTAAGGCTCTCGTGGCGAACGCGGACCACAAGCCGCGGCTGGCCGTGGAGCTTGCGGAAATGGCACGGGGTTCCCACCAGCGCGAGGTCCAAGTCGAGCGACAGCTGGCCGGTCCCGGCCGGCGGGGCGCCCGGCGCAGCTTGCCCCTCCGCCGGCGGCTCACCCCTGGGTGGCCTCTCGGCGCCAGGGATCATGCCAAGAGCAGCCGCCTCCTCGGGCTCTTCCGCCGCCCGGGGTGATTGTGGGGCGGCCTGCTTTTCCTGGATCTGCTGCTTTGTCTGGAGCCTCTCCAATTGCTCGGCGGCTTGCTCGCGGAGCTGTCCCCGCTGTTGTTCCGGACGCTCCCGGGCCTCGTCCCGCGGGTCCTTCTCTGCGTCTCCCGGCGCGGCCTTCTCGCCGGCCGCCGGCGGCTCGGCGAGCTTCTCGAAGTCCCGCTCCAGCTCGGCGCCCTTCGGGCCGCCTTCGCGCGGCGGCGCCTCGAAATAGAACTCCACCCCGTGAACGCCGACGGCGTCCGTCTTCAGCTCCTCCAAACGCTTGATTTCCGCCTCGATCTGCTGGGCCTGCTGTTGGACATCGGGAGCGTTCATCGCGTCGACCCGGATGCTCTCGCGGGCAAAGCTCTGAAGCGCCGAGCCGATCTGCTTGAGGTTGTAGCGGGCTTTCACCTGCGCGGCCGACTTGCCCCTGACGCTGGCCACCTCCGCCATCTGCCGCAACTCATCGAGGAACGACAACTTCCGCTCCTCCTGCTGATACGCCGCGCCGACCTCCTCGAGGTTGCTCGCGTGCCTGACGAGACGGACCTGGTAATCTTGCGGCAGAAGCACCGTCCACAGGGTTCGCGAGACGGGGATCTCGTTGAGAATCCGGGGGGCCGGCGGCCGAACCTCGGTCCAGCGGCCCAAGGGGCCGTCGAGCTGGCCCGAATAAATCATGACGACCTTCGAGGAGAAATCGCCGGCCGAAATCTTCTGGAGCGGCAACAGGGTGACCGGGCGATCCCCGCGGCGGACCTTGGCCGCCCGCACCGGCTGGCCGGAGACCTGGACGGACCACACCTGGCTGCGGGGCGGCAACTCGATTTCAAGAAACTGCAAGGTCAAGTTGCGGATGTTGTAGGCGGCCCGCGCGCGGTAGCGGCCGTCGGCATGGATCACCGTCGTCAAGTCGGCCAGGCTGATCGTGGCCGCCAGGCCGGTCTCCTGGGCGCGGACACGGCGCTGCCAGGTGAGAACGGCCTCCTCGCCGCTGACTCGGTAGGCAGCCACCGCTTGCCGCCGCACCGCATCGGCCAGGCCCTCGGGCACCTCGGCGATCGAGACCGCCGCCGCGCCGCCGGTCGCGGTTGCCGCGATCTCATCGGCGGTCAGGTTCTCGAGCACCACGTGGCTGCGCAGCCGCTCGACGCCGAGAGGCCGAATGATTGCCGCCGGCACCGTGCCGTCCTCCGGCAGCGGCAGCGTCTGGACAAGCTGCACGCGATAGGCGTTGCGGACCGGCTGCTGTAGCTCGATCTCCCATGTGCGGGTCTGACCGGCCGCCTGGGAACGAATCTGCCGAATCCCCTCGCCGCGCAGCTCGATGTCGTCGCCCAACCATGCGGGAGAGACGATCTGAAACCGCGCACGCCCCGCCTGCCGGATCTCGAAATCCACCTGGCTGAAATACGCCACGGCCCCCTCGCGAACACTGACCACCGTCGTCACGCCGCCCGTCAATCGCGAGGAGGCGGGGGACAGCCGCAGGCGGAGGCCTTGAGGCGGCGATTCGGACTGAAATGCATAGTCCACCGGCCCCTCGCCGACCCGCAAGACGCTGTCGAGCGCAGCCGGATCGATCGAGCGGGCGCCGCCGCTGCTTGTCAACACGGCCTCCAGGTCGCCGTCCAGGTAGACCGCCAGTTGACCGCGCTGGGCTGCGACTCCTTCGACAACCACGCCGGGGACAACGAACTCGGCCTGGCTCGGGTCGCGCGCGACCGAGCCCGCCACCGCCAGCTCCAGCTTTCCAATCGCCGGTTCGTTCCAATCCACTCTCAACTGCTGGCCCTTGTCGTCGCGCTGGATGAACCACTCGGCGCCCGGCGGGACCCGAACCTGCGAGACCCTCATTGCTGCCGGGAGCCGCAGCCGCAGCGACGAGATCGGCGCGCCCGCGACATCCGCGGTGAGCAGACTCCGCAGGCTGGCCTGGCGCTCCGCCAGGGCAACGGCCGTGCGATCGGCCACTTCCACGCGCGGCTCGAGACGATCGACCCGAAGTTGCAGGCGCCAGGGCCGCGCGGTGTAGCGGTAAGCCGCGAATACGGCGCAGCCTTCGCGAGCCTTCCTCGGCAGCTCGACTTCCTCATGGCTGACCTGGTCCAAGCCGTCCGCCTCGTCGACGCGGATGCGGAAATGGCTCGCGCAACCGATCGCCAGACGCCCCGTTTCGCGCACGACTCCGAGCGGCTCGAGGGCCTCGATGCCGATCGCGCCGGCCGGGCGGAGATCGCGGCAGTAACCGTCGATGTTCACGTCCGTGCCGGTTGCCACCTCCGTCTTCAGAGAAACCACCAGCCGCCGCCAGGCGCGATCGGGCGCCGCGGCGGGCTCGTCTTCGATCGACCAGTCGGCCACGTCGGCCCCGTGGACGCTTCGGATGGCCATGCCGGGCGGAATTCGCAACTCCACTTCGCTGACCGACCCCTGCTGGATTCGATAGTGCACGTTGCTCTGCAAATGAACGCCCGAGTCGAGCACCTCGACCAACACGAATTGATCCGCGCTGGCCAGTTGTCCGGTCCGCGCCTCGACGCGCCGCGGCTGCCAGCGGATCGAGAGTTCACCGTCGGCGCCAAGCGGGATATTGACCACCTCGCCCGCCAGGCCGGCGGCGGCCGCCAAGCCGGCCGGCGGCGCCGGTTGCCGGCGCCATCCTCCGGCGGCGCCGCTGACCTCTACGTCCAGATCATCGGCTGGCAACTGGAACAGCAGGCGGCCTGACGGCGCCGCGCGGAGCGGCACGGTCATCTGGCCGGTTGCCCCCAGTCGATCGACGGGCACGCTGAAGCGGACGTCGACAACGCTTAGTCCAGGCGTTTCCAGATAGATCGCCGGCTGGCCGGCGGCGGCTTGCGGGGCCTCGTCCACGGGCCGCGCGGCCCGGTTGGCGGCGTTTTGGGGGCCCTGCCGGGCATCCGCGGTCTCACGGCCGGCCAGCGTAGCCGGCTGCCCGTCGATCTCCGCCTTCTCCAGGGCGACGTTGTCGAGCGGCAGTGCGACGCGCACCCAGCCGGCGCCGAGATGATGGATCAAGAGGCGGCCGTCGAAGCGGGCGAGGCCGTTTTCAAGCCGGCCCGCGTATTCGGCATGACTGACAATCGCCCGCACGCCCGCCGGCGCCTGCTCGGGCGCACCGGGGTGGGCCTGTTTCCAGAGTCGCAGGAACTCGTCGTGCGGCATGTAGACCCGCGTGTTCCGCATCGGGTCTCCGCCCTCCGGATCATAGGGGATAAGCAGCGTCAGGCCGGGCCGGCGCGACTGCTGGTTTGCAGCTGGGGGCTCCTGGGCGGCGGCCGGTTCCGCGGCGATTGCGTCCGCGGCCGCCAGCCCGCCGATGGCCAGCGCCACGGCCGCCGCCGTGCCCGCCAGCAGGCGCGTCTTCGCCGTTCCGGCAATGCCCAAGACGAACCACAAGCAAGCCGCTGCCAGCGCGCCGAGCAGTACGCCGTCGGCCAGGGGCAACCAGGCGAGCGGGATCAGCCCGGCCAGTCCGACGGGCGCGGCCAGCCCGGCAACGACAACCATCGCCCGCCGCGCGGCCGCCGCGCGGCGCCAGACCCAGGCGGCCAGCAGTGCGGCGGTGGCGAGCAGCGATTGCAGGGTCCGCGCGAAGGACTGGTCCTGCACTTCGAGCACGAGCTCTCCGGCGCCGGCGTCGTGCCGGAAACGGATCGGTCGTTTCCCCTGGGTTTCGAGGGCAACGCGGAGGGAAAGCCGCCCGCGTTGGCCGCGCTTGGCAACCGGTCGAGCGGTTGGCGGCGCTGCCGCCGCCTGATCCTCGCGCACCGCCGGCGGCGCAGCGCTTTCCGCTGGCTCTTCGTAAACCTCCGGCATCGGCGCCAGCGCGTCCCCGCTGGGCGCGTCGGCCGGCGCCGCCCTTGCGCCACTCGGCGCGAGGTCCGGATCGGCGATCAGATCAGCGCCTTGTGCCGTGGCCAGGTGGCGGAGGGTCTGGACGTCGATGGTCGACGCCAGGAACCGCACCGACCCGTCGACCAACAGCACATTTCCGCCGCCCGGGTGGTTGCTCCACGCCTCGCTCTCGATCCAACTCTCGATCCGCCGCGCCGTGCCGAAACCAGCGGCAAACCACGGGCCGCCGTCGGTCGCCTCCGCCACCATCACGGTGTTGCCGGCGCCGTCGACGATCTCGTTGAGGCGGAGGCTCTTGTCGAATCCAAGCACGCCGCGCGTGCCGCCCGGCCCCTGCGTCGACTCGGCGCCCGTGATCGCCACATAGGAGGTCTTGGGCAATCCCTCTTCGGTTGCCGCCGGGGCCGGATCGGAGGGGCACAACAGCGTGCTCAGAGAGATTTGCAGCAAGGCGGCGTTCTGCGGATCATCCCATGGCAGGTCCAGGCGCAGCGATTCGTACAGGCCCTGCTGCTCCAAGAAGGGGAGCAGGGCCACGATCCAACTGAACTGCCGGTCGCGCGGCACGCCGGCCGGGCCGATCGCCGCGGGCGGAAACTGCCCGTACCTCTCGTGGTAGTTGTGCAGAGCCAGCCCGATCTGTTTCAGATTGTTCGTGCATTGCGCGCGCCGCGCGGCTTCCCGCGCCGATTGCGTGGCCGGCAGCAGCAGGGCGATCAAGATGCCGACGACGGCCGTGACCACGAGAAGCTGGACCAGGTTCAGCGCACACCCCTTGCCCGTGCCGAGAAGCGCGAACAACCCCAAGACAATCGCGGCGACAACTAGGCCGCCGAACTTCCAGGCCAGACGCCTGGTGCTCTGGTAGGCGATCGTCTCCGCCAGCCAACCGGCCAACGTGGGGCGCGTGAGCCGTTTCACCGGGTGGAAGTCGCCGCCGCTCGAGACGACGTCCGTTCCGCCGGGCGGGTGCACGTTCCACGTCGTGCTCAAGGTTGTGAGGGCCACCTGCGGCGCGTTCTGGCGGATCGTTCGGGGCCGCAACCGGCCCCAGAAATCGCCGGCGGCCGGCAGCGGGCTATCGGTTTCGTATAGCAGGGTCAGGTCGCGGGCATCGCTGGCGCCGGCCTCGCCCGCCGGCAAGGGGATGATGTACGCCCGCTGTTTGCGGCGAACCTCCACCGGCTGGCCGTCGAGCACGACGGTCCACAAGTCGGCGTCCTCCGGAAGTGTGACGGGCACGTGTTGAAGGTTCAAGCTCCGCAGCCAGAACCGTGCCTGGTGGCGGATGCGGCCTTCGCGCCCCGCGACGCTGACAATCTCGGCCGATTCACAAATCGCCGAGAGGACCGGCTCGGATGCGTGGCGCGTCGCCGAGATCGCCAATCGGTACGGCAACCGTTGATACTGGTAAGCGGCAACGATCCGCTCCCTGGCAGTGTAGGCTCTCGGCGCGGCCACGTCCGCCGGGTCGAGGTTGCGCAAGTTTTGCGGCCGGCAATCGATCTGCTGGTCGCCGGCTGCTTCCAAGGCCAGAATGCCGCTCTGCCGTGAAGCGTTTTGCAGCACCAGGACCGGAATCTCCACCGCCGCGCCGGCCTTGGCGGAGATCGGCGCCGCGCCGGCCGATTCGCCCGCCTGGCCGCCTGGAGGATGAGCGGAAGAGACCTGGCTGAAATCGATCGCCAGCGCAAGATCGCCCGTCACCGGCCGGTCGAAGACGGCGCGCCATAGATACGTTTCGCCGTCCGCCGCGTCCGCCGCGCCACCGTGCGGCGGCGGTTCATGCTGCTGTTCGATGACCCGTACCGCCGAATCGATCGGCACGATTTGAATCTTCTCGCCGACCGCGGCGGGGAGTGAAAAGCGGATCTGCCGGATCTTGCCCTGCGCGATGTGCAGGTCGAGCTGGTAGTGCACGTCCAGCCGGCCGTGGTCCGGCCGCAGGAAAGCCAGTGTCTCCGCCGATATCTTGGCCGGTCGCGTGCGGCCGCGGATCCGGCCGCTGACGCGCGCCGTGTCTTGATAGCGATACTGTAGGGCGGCGCCGGCCTCCCGGGCGGAAGCGGCATCCGGCCGATCGGCGGCAACCGGATGCAGATCATTGGACAAGTCAGCGACCAGCAGCTCGATGTCGGGCGGCGCCTGGACGAGCACCGTCCCTTCCACCTCGTCCGCGCCGGCGAGT
>JAAYCB010000031.1 GCA_012744395.1 Pirellulaceae bacterium | reverse complement strand
CCTGCCGCCCTGCCGGCGCGGGATCGTTCTGCGCTGCGTGTGGGCAAATCGGCGGGTCTTGCGCCGAACAATCGCGCGGCGGACCGCGGAAATCTCGGTGATCGGCCCTCACCGCAGTCCTTTCGGGAATCTGCCGCAGCCGACTCTGGCGCATTCAATAGGGGCCACCCACAAATCATCAGGGTGCCACCCATAAACAGAGTCGATCAGGCACTGACAGGACCGCAAGGCTCGCCGTCTTCTCGCCAGTTTATGGGTGGCACCTTTTGGCACCACACCTTTTGGCACCTTTTGATTTCTCAAATTCGCGGCAGAAACCAGCCCTCCGAGCCCAAGAATGTCCTCCAATTTCGCACCGCGGAAATCGCCGATAGAAGAGACGCTCAAGCTCCGGCACGACCGCGAATCTCCCAGCTTTCGCCAAATTTGTGGGTGGCACCTATTGATCTCTGGGTGGCACCTTTTGCCAGCACCTTTTGCCACGCCCCCCTCCTGCAAATGAATAGCGGGAAATCGCGAACAAGCTCGTCGCAGTTTGGCCTACATTTCCTGCCCTTTTCGCTCGATCTCTGGGTGGCACCTTTTGGCACCCCTCGATCTATGGGTGGCACCTTTTGCTCGGGACAAGGCGGGTGAGCGGGAGAATTGCGGTCCTGGCGTGCGTGGACGCTTCGCCTCACGATCGGTTCGCGGGCGCCAGTTGCCGTCCGGCCAATTCCTTGCCGGTAAACGCGTCCTGAATGACCACCTGGAGCCGGTCCGCGTCGGCTTCCAGGATGACCACGGTCACGGCTTCCCCGCGGCGCGGATCGCATCCACCGCCGACGACCTGCATCGGCCGACCTTCCGAGGGCTCGTCCACGCGCCAGGCGTGCGTATGTCCGCTGACGACCAGTTGCACGCCCGCCCGGCACAAGGCGGGCATCCAGTTTCTGGCGCCGTCGCCCGACCATTGCGCGTAGCCGTCCAACCCCAGGCCGTCATTCTGGTTTGGCAAGCCGCGGAGCGGAATGTGGCAGCAGGCGACTTTGAACGGCGCCGCGGCAATCTCCGGGCGGGCCAGTGCCTCGCGGAGCCAGACGGCTTGCCGAGCCCGGTAGGGCTCATAGGCGGCCGTCCCGGCGAAGACAGGATGGCGGTCGGGCTTGTCCTCGCCCGTATCGAGGGTCACCAGGGCAACGGGCCCGCAACGCCAGGCCACGTTGTAAGGCAGCCCGGCTTGCGGGCCGGCGGCCAGGCAATCGCGAACATCCCGGGCACTTGCCCCGCGGACGTCGTGATTTCCGGGCACGAAGACGAGCGGCCGCGTTGCCGCCCAGGCTTCGCCAAGCAGCACGCGCGGCGGATCGGCCGGTCCATCGAACGCCGACGCCGGGGTGTCGCCGTTCCAGACCAACACGTCCGGCGCGACCACCTCAAGCCGCGAAGCCAGGGCCTGAATCGACGCGGATTGCTCATGCGTGTCGTTGATGATCGCGATGCGTACGCCCGCGGCGGACGGAGTCGGCATGGCGAGGCGATAAACCGGACTGGCGACCGGTTCCTCGCGGTCAAGCTTGTAGGCCGACTCGTAGCGCAACGCCTGCGCCACCGCGCGGTAGTAGATCGCCTGCCCCGGCTTGACGCCGCCGCCCACGCAGACCGGCACAACCATCCCCCGGTCGGAGGCCGCGACGAGGCCGGCCCGACTGGCAACGGCCCGCTGGTCGAGCCGATCGGGCGCAAGTCCCCACTCGATCCAGCCGGTGGCCAATCGGCCGAGTGCGAAACTGACCGCGAAGCCGTCTGTCTGCCGATGTTGGACGACCGGCGGTCCGGCCAGGACCGGCTTGCCGGGAGTTGCCGCGGCCTGCCCCAGACTCGAACACCCCAACCAGGCCAACGACGAGGCCGGCATCAGGCGAAGCACGTCACGACGGTTCAACATGGTCCGTTTCCTTCACTGACGGTCAGGCGTCGGATCGAGCAAGCGACGGCTCCGCCGCCGGCGAGGATCGCGCCGCCGGCGGGCCAATCGGCGGCGATCCAACGACTCTTTCTGACCCGCGATTCCGGTCCGGCTCATCGCGGCGGCTTGACCGCCCGCGCCGCCCCTTCTCAGAGCCCATCACCGTCCTTGGCCAGATGGAACTCCGCGCTGCGGGCGACGCCGGACGCGTCCGTGTAGGCCACGCGGTAGCGGCCCTTGAAGCCGCGGAACGCGACGGGCTTTCCCGCCTCGGCCGTCACGTTCAGGCGCGTTCTCCATTCGTGGTTGACGAGCCGGTCGAGGGCCTCGTAGGCTGGCTTCGGGTCCATCTCCTTGTCGTACAATCCGGAGAACGAGGGTTCGCCCGGGGCAGCGCCGCCGTCCACCATGTTCCACCAGGTGATGCCCATCACGGAGGGGTGACTGAACCAGAGACGGTAGAGGTTGCGGGTGATTTCCGCCTGAATGGCCAGTCCCTTCTCGGTCGCATCCGGCGCGCAGACCGTCACCTCGCTGACGTGGATCGGCCGCTCGGCGTCGCTCACGCAGTCGAGGGCCTGGCGGTTCGCCGCAGGGGTCAGGATATCCGCGCCGTTGGCGATGTCCGTGGCCATTTTCGGACTGTAGATGTGCATCTGCACGCCGACGTAGTCGACCCGGGCGCCGCGGTCGATCAGGTTCCGCACGATCTCCACATAGCGGCGGTGCATATTGAGACCCGCGTAGATGTTGTTGTCGTTGCTGTTGAATCGCACGGTGGGGGGAAAGTACTTGTCGGCCCAGACGAAGGTCTTGAACGCGTAGTCGTCGGGCATGAGGCCGCGGTTGGCCTGGTCGATCGATTCGTTGACCACGTCCCAGCGCTGCACGCGGTCGCCGTAACGTTCGGCGAGTTCCTTGACATGCTGCTCGAAGAGCGGCTCCATGGCCTTGCGGTCTTCGGGCATCCACGTCGGATGGCCCCAGCGCCGCATGCCGTAGATGATCGCGTGGCCGTTGATGTTGACGCCCCGCGACTCCATGTAGGCCACAACCGGATCGGTCGGCGGCCGGCGGTACTCGTACGGGCTGTCCGCCGTGTAGCGGGGCTTGCCCTGCTCCGGCTCGAGTGTCTTCCAGTAGAAGGGCACGGTCACGGCGTTGAACAGCGTTCCAAACGTCTCCGCATAGCGTTGGTTCTTTTCGGGAGTCTTCAGGTCGCCGAAGAGGAAACAGTTGGCGCCGAACAGGAAGTCGTGCGAGAGCTGCTCGACCGTCACTTCCGTGCCCGCCTTGACCGACGGCAGGCGGAGCTCCGCCGCCGCCATCCGGTTGGCGCGGATGTCCGCATCGATCCGCGCCTGCTCCGCCGGACTCCAGCGTTTCCCATACGCCTCGCTCATCGCCGCGCCGTCGCCGGCCGCCGGCAGCGGCCGCAGGGCGGTTGCCGACACCAAGGCGGCAACCGCCAGCGCTCCAAGGACTTTCGTCTTCATCCGCTTTCCTCCCTTTCCCTGTTCCGTTTCCGTCAATCCTCACCCGCCACGGCAATCTCGTACCACACCGTTCGGTACTGCGGGCCGATCTCGATGCGGCAGCCGCCGGGCGCAGTGGCGACCGGCACCTCGGCCTTGCGGTCGCCGCGTTCGTCGAGGGCGTAACATGCCGTCCGAGCCGCCTCGGAGGGGAGCGTCACCGCCGCCGGGATTCCCTCGGCGAGCACCGTGCCGTCGCCCCAGTGCACCCGGTCGCGCAGCGCGACCGAGTTTCCGTCGCCGACGGCTTCCAGCTGCGTCCCCTCGTTCTCCGTCACGCCGGTGGCGGCCAGCAGGAGCGTCGCCGCCGCGCCGCGCTCGCCGAAGCCCGTCGCGCGCCGCGACGTGATCGAGACCGTGGCCCAGCCGAGGCGCGTCGCGCCGAGCGCCAGTCTGACGCCGCCTAAGGCGATTTCCCGGCCTTCGGGAAAGCCGCTGAAGAGCTTCGTGTTCGGGGTGTTGACGGTCCAGTAGGCTTTGCCGGGGAGCTCCCGGTTCCAGACCAGCTCGCCGGTGTCGCTCGCCACGATCTTGGCGTCCGGTTTGGCGACGGCCGCCGCATCCGTGCCGGACTTGCCCGAGAAGTCCATGGCGGTCTTGTGGACCAACGCGAGCCCGCCATCGAGGCCGGCGGCCGTGATGCCGGCGGCGACCGCGCCGTCGCCCACGAGGCGGTCGAAGTAATCCGAAAACGCCAGCGCTCCGGTCACGGTTTGTCGCGCCTCGCGGACGTCGCCGCGGAGGTAGATGGCCGCGCAGGCGGGGAAGTGCGCCAGCACCTCGGTCCGCGCGATCATGCTGAAGAAATACGTGTTGCGGCGCGGCTCGAAGTCGGGGCTGTGGTTGTAGGTGTATTCGAACACGCCGTCCCAGTCTTGCAGCGCCCCGTAGGCGCGGAGCATCGGCTGGCCCTCCGCGCCGTACTGGTTCGGGAAGGGGTGGTTGTATTCGCTGACCGTGTACGGCTTGCCCGCCACGCGCTGGCCGGCCTGCGCCAGGATGCAGCTCATCGAGTTGACCATCGCCGCGTTGCGGATCTCCCAGTTCGCGTGGACGCTCGGATGGCACCAGTAGGCGTGGTTGTCCACGTAGTCCAGCTCGGCCTGCAACATCGGCGGGCTGTAGCCGCAAACCTGCGTCCCCGAGATCGGCGCCTTCACCTTCAGCTCGTCCTTGAGATAGCCCGCGATGCCGGTCCAGTAGCCGCGCTCGGCGTCGATGAGGAATTCGTAGAAGTCGCGCCGGGTCTGCGGAGGCGCGAATTCGCGATTCTTCACAACCGGCACGGCGCCGAGTTCCAGGTTCTCCGGATCGTTCAGTGCGCTCACCGCGCCGGGTCGGAAGGAAAGGTCGTCGATCTCGTACGCGCCGGTCTTGAAGCGCGTGAACTGGATCTCCGCCCGATCCGTGGTCTCTGTCGCGAGGAACGTGTGGCGGACGGTTGTCCATTCCTTGCCGACGCGATGCGGCGCGAGCAGCCCCAGCGATTGCCAGCCGCCCTGGGTCCGCGCCACGGCGAAACCGAGCTCGGACGACGCCCCGCCCTCCACCTGCCGGACGCGGAAGGAGACCGTGTACGGCTGATCCTTCTCGAGCGACACGCGCCGGTAGATCTTGGGGAACTTCTCGCTGCCGTCGCGCGTGACCGTCACTTGGAGCACCCCGCCGGAGACGGCGGCGGAGACTTCGGCGGTGCCTTTGTCGAGAATCCACTGCTTGCCGTCGAACTCCACCGGCCGATCGAACGCGCCCTCCGCGATCCGTTCGTCGCCGAGTGGCGCGGGCGTCCAGGCCCACGCCGTTTTCAGCGCGTCGCTGGAGGCGTACTTCTTTTCCAGCCAGGCATTCCATTGGCCGCGGAGTTCCTCGGCCCGGCGGCCGGCAAGGCGGTCCAACGCCCCGCGACGATAGGTATTAAGCAGCGCGTTTTCGTTGTTGATCTCGACGACCGCCACGCAAGGGTCGGCCGTGTAGGACAGGCCGGTGTAGGGGTTCACGCGGGTCAGCAGGGCCCGCGCGTATGCCTTTTCGGAGGCGATCATGAGCGGGTCGATGAAGCTCTGCCCTTTCGGAAAGCGGGCCACGTGCAGGTTCATGTTCACGTAGATGCCGCGTTTTTTGAGCGCGGCGATCAAATAGTCCTGGCGGTCGACAGGCTCGCGCGCCAGGGGGGGCATCGGTGCGGCGGGATCCGCAGAGAACGCACCCGGCAGCTTGTCATCCCTGCCGAAGATGCCGGTCTCCTTGGGCGTCATGAAGTTGCCGTACTCGGCGTCGAAGTAATGCAACCGGACGCAGTTGATGCCGAAGCGCGCCAGCCGGTCGGCCAACTTGTCCGACTGCGCGTGGGTCGGGAAGTTCGCCGGGCCGGTGAGGTTGGTGGCGTGGAGCCTCAGCCTCCCCGCGTCGTTGACGAAGTGCCCGTCCTCGACGCGCGTGAAGCCGTGCTTGCCGGCCGGCGCGTCGAGCAGGTGCGCCATGCTGGAAGCGTTGTCCGGCGCGTCGTAGGAGATCAGGAACGGAAAGAGCGGCGGGAATTCGGCTCCGGCCGCCAGGCTGGCAATCAACCCTACTACACAAACCCAAACACCGCGGATAGCCGTCCTCATGTTGCGTTCTCTTCAGCTTGGCGACACCGGCCATCACGGCCAGCGTCATTACAAAGTTGCGGGGATCTCGCTCGCGCCGTGCCCGCCTGCAATCACGGTGGCGGGCCGGCAGTCGTCATCTTAAAGAGGGCCATCTGAGCTGTCAATCGTTCCCCGGGATTGGCGGAATTATTGTGTTTTCCGGGCCGCAGATCGGTCTTGTTCGGGCGGCTCTGGGTCGACCAGATTCGCCCCAGTTGGGCTCGTCTTTTGCCAAGAATTGTCCCTACGCCGTTGCCGTCGGCTAGCTCGCCAGCAATCACCCACAAGCCCGCAAGGGGGGGCGCTGCGGATTGTTGACACTCGGCCGGCCGGTACCCTATATTTGTACTAATGGAAGGTTCCACAGCAGACAGCGTTTTCGGGGGTCTCGCTCATGGCTGGAGTCTTCGTTTGTCCCGGTTGCGGGGGCAAGTTCCGCTTGGGGAATTTCGTCACGCCGGGCAGCAAGTTCCGCTGCCCGCATTGCTCCCGCGTGATTTCGATCTCCGGTTCTCCAGCGCCTGGCGCGGCTCCGGCGGCTCCGCTGGCGGACGAGCCGCTGTGGTCTGAGCTGCCCTCGGCGCCGGCCGATCCGCTCGGTCCACCGCGGCGCAGGAAACAGGACCGGACGCTGCTGTACGTCGTCGGCGGCAGCGCCGGCGCCCTGGGGCTCCTCTTGGGCGCGGCGCTTTTCATCGCGCTATCGGCAGGCCGCCAGGTCGCCACGGACTCGCCTGAGACCAGCGCCGCCGCGCCGAGCGAGCCGGCCCGCCCCGAAGCGTCGGCCAAGACACCCCAGGCGCCCGACGCGGGCGGCCCGGCAAACGTCGCAACCGTTTCGCCCCAGCCGGCGGCAGTCCCCCAGCCGGCTGCGCCGCAAGCGGAGCCCTCCGAGACGGAAGTCGCCGCCAACCTCGATCGATCGTCTGCCGAACCGGCCGCCGCCGAATCGGCATCGGCGGGATCGGTTGCCGGCCAGGGGGATGTGGCCATGGCCGCCGCCCAGCGATCATCGGGGATCGTCGATCTGCTCGAGCTGATCGATCCGGCCCGCGACGCGATCGGCTCGAGTTGGACGAAGGAGGGAACAAGTCTCCGGTGTCCTGGCGGGGCGCGGTGGGCCTTGGTCGTGCCCAGGCCGCCTCCGGCCGGCTATCGCTGGACGCTTGTTCTCGAGGCAGCGCCGAACGCTTCCATCCACCTCGGCCTGGTCGTCGATGGCCAGCAGGTGATGCTCGTGCTGGACAGCTACAATCGCCGGATCAGCGGTCTGAGTCTCGCCAGCGGCCGCACGGTCGACGACAACCAGACGACCCATCGGAGTAATGGCATCTTCAAGAGCGGCAGCCCGACCACGATTGTGTGCACCGTCAACCGGTCCAGCGTTCAGGTCAACTGCGACGACAAGTTTAGGTTCACCTATCGAGGTCCCGCCAAGCGGCTCTCTCTGGACCATGACGTTTGGCGAGACCTGCCCGCCGGTCGGCTTGCCGTGGCCGGCTGCAACAACGCGGGCGTGCGGATTGACAAGATGGAGTTGGTGGAGATCGATCCAGGCGTGAGCATCCCCTATGCCGGCCCACCGCCCTCGGCACGAGGGCCGGGCATGGCCCCGCCCTGGGCGGACGGAGGGCCGTGGCCGCCGCGCCCCCGGATGCAGCCCGGCGAGTCGTCCCCGTCGTCCCCGAAGCCAGCCTCGGAAGGCCCCCCTGCCGCTCTCGTCTCATCGCCGCCGGTCACCTCCATCCCACTCGAAGAGCTGCCCGAGGCGGTCCGCCGCAGCAAGGAGTCGGTCTGCATCATTGAGCACCCGCTCGGTTCCGGCACCGGGTTCGTCGTCGCCGAGAATCTCGTCGCCACGAATGCTCACGTCGTCGAAGACGCCTATGTCGAGGAGATCGAGTGCCACTTCTCGGCCGCCGGTCTGGCCAAGTGCCGGGCAAGCCGCGTGCTGTTTGAAGACCCTGTCCGCGACCTCTGCCTGCTGGAGGTCAAGACGGACCAGGCGCCGATCCCGATCGTCGCCGATCACGTCTTCAAACAGGGGGAGAAGGTCGTGATCGTCGGCAATCCGGCCCTCGGCAAGACCGACATCGTGCTGCGAGACGCCGTCACCAGCGGGACAATCCGCGCCCGCGTGCACACCGACAAGTGCGACTTCTACCAAATCGACGGCAAGGTGGACTCCGGCAGCAGCGGCGGCCCGGCGATCAACTACGACGGCGCGGTGGTCGCGGTGATCGCGATGAAGGCGACCGACCGGGGCGAAACCGAGATTCGCCACGCGCTCCGCAGGCTCGACGACGGTTTCGTCGCCCGCTTCGGCTCGTTCAACCGCCAAGGAATCGCCTTCGGCATCCCGGTGGCGGACCTCGGCCAGGCCATCGCACAGGTCGAACAGCAGCCCGCTGCGGCTGTCGCCGCGATAGGCGACCGGCACCTGGCGAACGTCTTGCTGCAAAGAATGCTGGTTTGCGGGGGAATCAACCTGATCAAGCTGCAATTGAACGTCCCGGCCGGGGTCCGCCAGCAAGCGGAGGATGTCGAGTGGCGAATCCGCATGGGGCGGATTCCCTCCTCGACGCTGAACAAGATCCAGCGCATTCCGCTCATCCCGGCGAACGCCGCCCGCCAGTTGAGCCGCGACTTGGAGGCCCCCGAGTTGCTGAAGATCGTGAGGGCTTGCGAAACGCGGATGGAGGCAAACGTGAAACATCTGAGCGAAAGCCCGCAGTTCGATCCGGCGATCGCCCGCAATTTCGAGGCCCTGCTCCGCACGGTGCTTCAGGGAAAGCGTTACGCAGAGAACCCGCCCTCCACATACAACGCCTACGCCAAGGCCGTCAACGACCAGGCCGAAAACCTGGAGACGCAGATGCGCCGCCTGAATGAGCAACTCGTCGTGGCCAAGGCAGCCTACGAAGACTGACCGGCCCGTGGGGGCGGGCGGCTGCCGCTCCGGGAAGATCGAGGGTGCGGGGATCCTCCGCCAGGAGAGGGCCCTGGACTTCCGGCTTGCCGCGGTCGAGAGTGGTTGCCCCGACGCGGCGGCTGGGCGATAATTGGACCGCGTCAACTCGGGGCGCCGGTCGTGCAGTTCTCCGCTGCGTCGACCCCGCCAGGCTGCTCCAGCTGACTGCCGTCGTTCTGTAGAAGACTCCACGACCCACACCCACTTCCAAGGAGACGCCTCGATGCTTCGCCAACGCTTGCTGCCCGTCCTGGCTGCCTGGGCCATGCTCGCCGTCACGGCCGTGGCCGCGCCCCCCTACAAGGCCTTGATCGTCACCGGCCAAAACGCCCATGACTGGAAGGGCACGACCCCGGTGCTCTGGACGCTCCTCACGGAGACCAACCTGTTCACGGTCGACGTGGCGACCTCGCCGCCGAAGGGCGCGGACATGAGCGGCTTCAAGCCCAATTTCGCCGACTACGCGGTGGTCGTCAGCAACTATTCCGGCGACGACTGGTCCGAGGAGACGAAGACGGCGCTGGTCGAGTACGTCAAGAATGGAGGCGGACTGGTGATCTACCATTTCGCGCTCTCCGCCTTCCCCAAATGGGAGGAATACAACCGGATGCAAGGGCTCGGCGGCTGGGGCAAGCGCGACAAGAAGGACGGCCCATACCTGCGGTGGCGAGACGGCAAGATCGTCCGCGACGACATCGATGGCCCCACGGGCAGCCACGGCCCAATGCAGCCGTTCAAGATCGACGTCCGCGAGCCCAACCACCCGATCACCAAGGGGCTGCCGCCCGTCTTCGCGCACGTGCCGGATGAGCTCTACGGCTGGCTCCGCGGGCCGGGCGAGAACCTGACCGTGCTGGCGACGGCCTTCGCGCCCAAGGAGCTCGGCGGCGCCGGAGAGCACGAGCCGATCCTGTTCACGATCACGTACGGCAAGGGCCGGGTGTTCCAGAACGCGCTTGGCCACACGGCCAAGGAGCTCAAAAGCGTGGCCTTCATCGCCACCTTCCAGCGCGGCGTCGAATGGGCCGCCACCGGCAACGTCACCCAGGAAGTGCCCGAGGATTTCCCGGGACCGGATCAAGCCAGCGTGCGGGAATAGACGCGGCGCGATTCTCCCGCGCGATTCCCCCGCGCGGGAGAATCATCCGCTCGGAGCGCACCGGGCCAGGCTGCGTCGCGGCCGGCGCTCGGACGGGAACCCGCGCGCACTGAACTCACGTGTCTTGAATCCAAGCATCCATTCCCAGGAGGAGACTCGCCATGAGCGAAAGCAAGACTGGCACTTCGCGTCGTGAATTCCTGAAAAACACCAGCCGAATCGCCGCCGCCTCGGCGCTCGCCGGCGTGGCCGCGCCGCGTCTCCACGCGGCCGAAGACAACACGCTCGAGGTGGCCCTGGTCGGCTGCGGCGGGCGCGGCACCGGCGCGGCCGCTGACGCCCTCTCGGTCAACCAGGGTCCGGTCAAGCTCGTCGCCATGGCCGACATCTTCGAAGACCGCCTCTCCGGCAGCTTCAAGAACCTCAACGACCGGTTCGCTGCCCAGCTGGACGTCCCCGAAGAACGCCGGTTCGTCGGCTTCGACGCCTACAAGAAGGCGATGGACTGCCTCAAACCGGGCGGCATCGCGATCTTCGCCTCGCCACTCACGTTCCGCTGGGTGCATTTCGCGCATGCCGTCGAAAAGGGACTGCACGTCTTCATGGAAAAGCCGCTCACGGCCGACGGCCCAACCTCGCGACGGATGATCAAGCTCGCCGAGCAGGCGGACGCCAAGAACCTCAAGGCCGGCGTCGGCTTGATGTCGCGCCACAGCCGGGCGCTCGGGCAACTGCACGACCGCATCCAGGACGGCGAAATCGGCGATATCGTCACGATGCGCGCTTATCGCATGACCGGACCGATTGGCTCGGCATTCTCGACGAAATGGCCCGGCCAGCCGAGCGAGCTGCTCTGGCAACTGAGGCGATTCCACAGCTTCATCTGGGCCAGCGGCGGCTGCTTCAACGACTTCTATATCCACGTCATCGACCATTGCTGCTGGATGAAGAACGCATGGCCGGTCAAGGCCCAGGCGCTCGGCGGCCGCCATTATCGCCACGACCCCGCCGGAAATCTCTACATCGACCAGAATTTCGATTCCTATTCCGTCGAGTACACCTTCGCCGATGGCACGAAGTTGATCCTCGACGGGCGCTGCGTCTCGGGCTGCGCACAGTTCTATTCGAGCTACGCCCACGGGACCAAGGGTTCGGCGGTCGTCTCCAAGCACGGCGACTGCGGCGCGCCCTCCAGCACGTACAACGGCCAGAGCCCCGAGAAGGCGAACATGATCTGGGAGTCGCAAGTCCCGGCCGACCAGCGCAACCCCTACCAGAACGAATGGAACGATCTGGTCGACGCGATCCGCAACGACAAGCCGTTCAACGAAGTCAAGCGGGGCGTCGAAGCCAGCCTCGTCAGCTCCTTGGGCCGGAAGGCCGCCCATACCGGCCAGGAGATCACGTTCGACGAAATGCTCAACTCCGAGGACGAGTATGCCCCGGGAGCGGACACGTTCGCGATGGATTCGCCCGCGCCGGTGCGGGCCGACGCCGATGGCAAGTACCCCATTCCGATGCCTGGGATCGTGACCAAGACGGAGTATTGAGCCGCGGTTTCCAGGAGCGGCCCTCCCACCAGCGACGGGGCCGGGGTGGAGCCGCCTCCGCCCCGTTTCAAGTCCCCCCCCAGGCGGAGCGAACGCGAAGGGGTCGAGGCCCTTCGTCGCGGCGAGCACGAGCGGTCTCTCGCCCAGCGGCGAAGACCACCTGGAAAATGAGGGTTCCCCCCCAAACGGCGCCGATTGACAATCGCCCGCCCACCCACTACTGTCCATGATCGTTGCGACACAATCGCGACGCAGGTTCGGTGTTGCGCACCAAGATCAGCGAATCGTGCCGGCGGCGAATCAGCCGCGGGGCCTCTCGGGGCGCGACCCGGGGGGAACGCTCGCATCGAACACTGCGCCGGTTGCCCACGATCCGTGGGAGGGGGGAACCGATGAGACCGACCGAGTTCGAACGGCGATACCACGCGATCCGGGTCTCGTACACGGACCGGCAGGGGCTCGCCAACAGCCGGGTGGTCAATGTCCACATCTACCGCCAGACCAGCGCTACCGCCACGTTTCCCGAAAAAGACGCAATCCTTTCGGCGCTCGATCAGGAACTGCGGCAGGCGGGCGGACTGGCTTTGATCGACGTCGAGCGGAGCCACCGGGTGATGATCGCCCGGGCGTTCTACGGCAAGGGCTCCCCAGACGACTGCGCCACCGCCCTGCGGCACGCCGTGCGCTACGAGCGGACCGAGCCGGACCGACTCCAGCACTATTGCGACAACGTCGCCCAGATCGGTTTGGATTGCAGCGGATTTGTCAACAACTTCTTTCGCGCCGCGGGCACGATCCCGCACGATCGAGACATCTCCGAGTATGGCCGAGGCGCCGCGCGCGATGCGCTCGACCAGATGCAGCCCAACGACGCCCTCGTCTTCACGGACGCGCAGGGAAACGTGTTGGCGCACCCGCGGGCGCACATCGCCGTCCTCGAGAACACGCCCGACGCCCAGGGGCAGGCGGTCGTCGTCGAGTCGGCCTCCAGCCTGGGGGGGTTGACCCACTCAACCTACACGTTCACCCGGGTGGGCCGGAACGTGTTCCAGGTCCGCCGTCCGTCGGGTAGCAGCCACGTGCGGGTGGTTCTCGTCCGTTAGCCGGGATGATGCGATCAAGGTCCCCGTGCAGGAACCACCGGTCGAGGACCACGCGGCGGACGAACCATCGGCTCTCCAACAGCTTGCCGCCGAGCAAGCGGCAGATCGCCCCCGGCACGAGGTGAAATCCGGCAGAGCGTTGCCTCGGGCCCAGCGCCGCCGTGATCGCTTCGGCATAGGGCGCCAACCGGCTGCGGCGGTAGTCGCCCCCGGCGGCGGCGATCACGCGGGCGGCCAGTTCGCCCGACTCGACGGCCGCGCGGATGCCTTCGCCGCTGCGCTCTGAAGCCAGGCCGGCGGCATCGCCGATGGCCAGCAGCCCGTCGTCGAGCAACGTGCGGGGCGAATCCCCATAGAGGTAGTAGGCGTGGCCCGGGAACCTGGCCGGCGCGTCGCGTGGAATCCGGCCCTCCCGCTTGAGCCAGTCACAGAAAGCGGCCGTCTGCCCACGGAGCCCGTCGCCGTCCACGCGGCCAAGGCCCACGTTGAGAAAACCGCCCTTGCGGAAGCACCATCCGTAGCCAGCCAAATCGGCGCAGAAATAAAGCTCGGGAATCTCCGGCTCGACCCGGCAAGCGGACGTTTGCCGGACATCCAGGGGAAACTCGACCTCCTGCGCGGCCACGACCGGAGCGCGAACCTCGCCGCCGAGGCGCCTTGCGACCGGGCAGAAGTGCCCCCCGGCAGCCACCAGCATCGGCGCGGAAAAACGGCCGTCGATCACCCAGCGCCGACCCGCTTGCTCCACCCCGCGCACCGCCTCGCCGAGCCGCAGCCGCGCGCCGCAGCGTTCGAGCAGATAGTGATCGAACTCGAAACGGCGAATCCCGTAGCTGACCGGGCGGCCGTAGTCGACGGCCACGGCCCGGCCGCCAATCTTCCCCACGCGGAAGCCCGTGATCGGCTGGCAGACGCGGTCGCGGCCGTATTTGCCGGGGTCGATCTCCAGAAGCGCCAGCACGGCCGGGGTAATCCATCCTGCGCAGAGCTTGTCGCGGGGAAACGCCGCCTTGTCCAAGACGACGGCGTCAAGGCCCGCCCGGCGGAGAGTCCAGGCACAGGTCGATCCGGCCGGCCCCCCGCCCACAATCAGGACATCGCAATGATCCATCGGTTGCCCGGCTGCGTCTCAGGGTTTCTCATACAGCCATGCCCGAGTCCAGGAAATGTTGTTGGCTCCGGGGCGCGTGAAGACAATCTGGAACAACTGGAGCGTGCCGGTTGCGAAGGCCACGACCGAGCCCGCCAGGTAGAGCCTCCACATGCGGACAAACGGCTGATCAAACATCTCAGCCACGCGCTGCTCGTTTGCCTGGTAGCGGTCCAGCCAGTGTTCCAGCGTTCTGGCGTAGTGCAGCCGCAGGTTCTCCACATCCAGCACGGAGAAGCCCCTTGGCTGGAAGACGTCCATGATTTCCTTGAGCGCGGGCGGATACGCGCCGGGAAAAATCCGCCGCTTGATCCATGGGTCGAGCGCCGCCGGCTGATCGCGTCCGATCGAGTGGACAAGCCCGCGGCCGGCCGGCTTGAGGCAGCGGTCGATCACCTCGCCCAGTTGCCGATAGTGCCTGCGGCCGACGTGTTCCAGCATCCCCACGGACACGAATACGTCGAATTTGCCCGCGATCCGGCGATAGTCGTCCTCGATGAACGTGACCAAGGAATCGAGCCCCTCGGCCTCGGCTCGCCGCCGCGCATAGAGGACCTGCTCGCGGGAGAGGTTGTACGCGTCGACGCGGACTCCGTAATGCCGTGCCATGTGCAGCGCCAGCGCGCCCCAGCCGAAGCCCGCCTCAACCACATGCTCGCCCGGCCGCAGCCGCAATTTGCGGCAGACGTAATCCATCTTCGCCCGCTGCGCCTCTTCGAGTGTCAGTTCGGGATCGGAGAAGTACGCGCCGGTGTACACGAGTTGCTCGTCGAGCCATAAGCGATAGAAGGTTTCCGTGATGTCATAATGATGGTGCACGTTGCGGCGCGAACGGCCGATCGTGTTGCCGTGCAGTCGCGAGAGCCACCGGGCGATGCGGGCGCGGAGCGTCTTGTTCGATGTCGCCTCCGACCAGAGACCACCAGCGACCGCCTGGAGCAGTTCGAGCAGGTCGCCCTCGACCACAATCCGCCCCTGGCTGTACGCGTCGCCAAATCCAAGGGCGGGATTGGCCAGCAAGCCCAGAAGCGCGCTGCGGTCTCGGATTCGCACCGTCGCGGCAGGGGAAGCATCCGTGGTGGCCAATTCCTGCCCATCCCACAAAACAATGCGGATGGCCGGGTTGCCCAGTCGCCGGAGCAACCGCTCCAAGAGCCACCTTTCCGCTGCGGAGACCCATCCGCCACCGGGTGGCGAGACGGGTGCAGGGGCAGAATCGGGCTCCTGCCGGGAAACCGCGCCGGGGGCAGCCGCCAAGTGCCGGTCATCCCCCGAGCGGCACCGAGTGCCGACTCTGCTACGGGAGAAACCTGTGGAAGTCATCGAGATCACCTCCATTGCCCGTTCGTGAGGAAACGTCGAACCGGTCTGGCGGCCTCCTCTCGGCAATCGGCTCGATCCGTTGGTCCGCACGGGACCGAGAGGCCAGCAGGCCAGCCGAGTTGACAAGGTTTCGTTCTGGGTTGGCGGTCCAGCCGTAGCGGACAGCCAACAGTCGGGCGGTAAACGACGAGCAGACCGGCCACCGGCCATCACACCGCTCGTCGGGGTTCTCGCTTTCCCGCCATATTAATCTGAAACGCAAGCGAGGACGAGGTCCCGGCCGATCCGAAGCGGCCGTCCGCCGGACTTCGCACAGCCCCCTACGGCTGGACGATACCCCTCGGCCGCCAGGCAAGCGGAGATCGGCCAGCGAGGCAATCTCACTGAGCAGGAACCGCTCCTGCTCGCTCAAGGGGGCCTCCGCCCCCAACCAAGCCACCCGATCGGGCGGGATTCTCGTCAGCGCCGATAGGGCGACGCCCAGCCAGTTGTCTCCCTGCATGTATTGTACGCGGTCCAGTCCAGGCAAACCAACGTACAAGTACTGGAAACGGAGCATTTCCAAGTTCCAGAGCCACCCCCCGTGGGAGTGGACGCCGACGCCGTCCAGCCCCACCTTCAAGGAGACCACGATCGGCAGCACCCGGCGTCACCGGGCGTGACGCAGAAGAAATTCGACGATTGGCGACGGGTCTTCGAGGCAGTGCGGATGATGGCCGACGCCCCGCTTGGCGATCACTTCGATCGGACCGCCGAGCCGCTCGTAGCGCTGCTGGAGAACCCGCGTGTTCTCCTCAATCGGCACAACCTCGTCGGCATCGCCACACACGCTCAAGATCGGCACCTTGGCCTTGGCGAGCGGCTCGAGCCGGTCGATCGGGCTGACCTTGGCCGTGGCCGACTCCTCTTCGGTCAGCCCATAGGCCGCCAGGCAGGCCCGCCAGTCGGCCGGGCTTCCCTTGCCCTTGCCCTTGCCGCCGGGCCAGCTTCGGATATCGCACACCGGCGCATCGACATAGACCGCTGATACACGGTCCGGGTTGTGGCTCGCCCAGTTCAACACGATCAGCCCGCCGCGGCTCATGCCTTCAAGAAACGGCCGTTTCCCGAATCCGTGCCGGCTCGTCAGGTATTCGTAGAACCGGTCGAAACGCTCAACCGCCTTGGGAGAGCCGAACAGCCCCGCGACGTCGGTATAGGCCAGGTGGTAACCGAGTTCGAGCAGGGCGATGTCCACCTGGGGCTGATGGCCGAAGAATCGAGCTCGCCAGATCCACGGCCTTCCCTTGGCCCCCTCGCGCGGCACGACGACGTAGCAGCGAACGCCGTCCAACTCGAAGGCGTGGCGAACATAGCCGTAGAAAGAATCAGCTGCCCCGGGCAGGCCCGTTCCAGGCTCAGCCGGGCTGGCCTGGCCGGCGCGGGCAACAGCCGCCAGACCTGCCAGCAACACCGCCAGCGCTGCCAGGGTTCTCCTCACTCGACAGGCCGAAATGGTCATTTCTGCGACCTTGCTTTGATGTGTTCCAGCCTGGCAATGCCCGCCGCTCCGATATAGCCGGCGTCGGCCCCGAGGGAGGCAAACTCGACCTGGATCCGCTCGGCAAGCAGGGCAAACGCCCGCGCATCGATCTCTTGCTTGATCCGGCCCAGGAACCGCCGCCCGAGTTCCGACGCGCCGCCTCCGAAGGTCATTGCGCCACCCAGCAGTACCCCGCTTGGGTCGATCGTGTGGATCAGTGTCACCAAGCCGATGCCGAGCCAGCGGGCCGTGTCCATGATGATCTCGTTTGACAGCGGATCGCCGGCTTCCGCCTCCTCGGCGATCAACTTCGGCGTCAACGCGTCGCCGTCCGCGATCCGTTTGTGGATCGAAGTCTTCAGCCCCACATCCAGCATCTCCTGCGTCCGGCGGATGACAGCCGTGGCGCTGGCATAGGCCTCCAAGTGGCCGCGCTGCCCGCAGTTGCACCAGCGGGCCTCGGGGGATGGATCGACGAGGATGTGCCCGCACTCCGCCCCGTGACTGTTTTCGCCGTCGATCGAAAAGTCGTTCACGATGATCCCGCAACCAATGCCGGTGCCAAGCGTCAGCAGAACAAGGCTCTTCATCTGCTGGCCCGAACCGACCCAGTATTCCCCATAGGCCGCCGCCCCGGCGTCGTTGGCGAAGGCGACGGGCACCCCGCAGTGGTGCCCAAGGCGGTCCCGGATCGGAAAGTGCTCCCAGCCTTTCAGATTGACCGGCAGAAGGAGCATCCCCGCCGGGATGTCCATCGTGCCCGGCGATCCAAGCCCCACGTGCACCACGGACGAACGCGCGATCCCCGCCACCTCAATCGCGTTCTCTACCCCCCGAGCCATCCGCCGGCAGGCCTCTTCCGGCCCCTGCTCGACTTCTGTCGGAACGTTGACCCACGACAGCGGACGCCCCAAATCATCGACAATTCCAATCTTGATGCTCGTACCGCCAAGGTCCACTCCCGCAAAAAACGGCGGACGGGCCTCGCCGGCGGCAATAAACTCTCGCTGCTGGCTCATCTTCGTCTGGTCTTCTCGCAAAAATAGTCCAAAGGGCCGGTTAGAGGGACGCCAGTATACTTGCTTCTCTTGGGGGGAGCAACGGGAAACCGAATCGGGCCGAGCAGCTGCCCGCTCGCGGTGGCCTTCGCTGTGCGGCGAGGCGAGAATCGCGCCAACCGCACCGAGTGCAACAGTTCCCCTGATCGCACCGCGCGGCCGTCCAAACGCCCACCCTGAGATCCAGCCAAACAATATCCAAAGAGGGGGCAACAAGGGTTTTGGGCCAACGATTGAGTGATTTTTGATGGGAATCCCCAGATTCTTGAGGGCGAGCGGCGAAAAAGGATATTTTGAGATTGCTTCAGATCGCGATTCACGCCAGAATTGCCCCACTCACCCGTAGCCGCCTCTCGCCGAGACGCCGGTCGGCAGCCGGGAACTGGAACCGTGTCGCCTGTGACCAGCCGCGACCGGCTGCATGGAATGACCGGACGGGTATTGGACGCAGAAGAGCGTCGGCGTTTTGACTGAGAGGCGCGGTGGATAACCGCAAAACGAAAAGGACTTCGACCCCGCAGATTCCGCAACCGACGGCATCCAGTCCGAACCGGCCGAAGGATCGTGGCCGGAACGTCTCGACAGCCAGCGGTTGCCGGCGATCGGCATACCGGAAGGTGACACGGAAGTTGCCCATGCGGCTTGCTTGCTCGAGTGCGGTTGCTGGCTGGCATCGGCCGGCCAATCGCGCCCGCTGGCGTCAGGCTGGCGGCGGGCTTCGCCCTTCTTTGGCATGTGATCTCCGTGACGGGAGTCTGCCCTTCCTGCCAACCTCCGTTCTCGAAACGCGGCCGATCGCCGGCTTGCCTTCGCGCTGGCCGGCTGACGAGCAGCCCGCACGAAAACGGACCGTCAAAGGAGATCCTCGATGAGCGGATTGCACGCAGCGATCGTGGCTCTGGCCCTGACCGGAGCGGGCGCGGAAGAGCCCGTCCTGCTCGATTTTTCCGCGAGTTGGTGCAGACCGTGCCGCAGCATGGAGCCCGTTATCGACAAGCTGATCGCAAAAGGCTATCGGATCAGAAAACTCGATTTTGACCGCGACCGGGAAGTTGCCCGAAAATACCAGGTCAGCAAAATCCCCTGCTTTGTGATGCTGGTCGGCGGCCGGGAGACCTCCCGCATTCTGGGAACCACCCCCATCGACCGCCTCGAGGCGATGTTCGCCGAGGCCCGCAGCCAGATGCCGACCGCGGCATTGCCGGAACCCAAACGGCTCCCGGACGAGCCAGGCCTCCGGCCGATGCCTTCGCCAGGGCCGATTCCGCTGCCGCAGAGATCCGCTCCATCGGCACTCGCCATGGAGAGTACGCCTGGCGTTCCCGCAGGCCCCGCCCCCCGTGCACCCGCGCCGGGCATTCCGGCTCAGCCGGTCTCGATCAGCCCGTCGCAGGGACCCCGGCAGCCTGGCGCCATGCCGGGCCGCCTGCAGGACAAGGACCTGATCGCGGTGACCGTGCGGCTCCGCGTTCACGACGCGCAAGGACCGAGCACCGGCACCGGCACGATCATCGATGCACGGGGAGGGAAGGCCTTGATTCTGACCTGCGGGCACATTTTTCGCGAGTACCGCGAGGGTGGTCTGATCGAGGTGGAGCTGTTCAATTCCCCTGAGTCGCAGTCGGTCGAGGGGCGACTGCTCTCGTTCGACGACAAGCGCGACGTCGGCCTCCTGATGATCGATGCGCCCGGACCGCTGCAAACCGCCAAAGTGGCGTCCAAGAACTACGCGGTCGATATCGGCGCGCCGGTCGTCAATCTGGGCTGCAACCACGGCGACCCCCCCTCGGTGCGCCGCAACCGGGTGACAGCGCGGGACAAGTACCTGGGACCGCCAAACATCGAGGTCGGCGGGTTGCCCGTCCAGGGACGCAGCGGCGGCGGGTTGTTCTCCAGCGAGGGGCTCGTGATCGGCGTCTGCAATGCAGCCGACCCGGAAGACAACGAGGGGCTCTACGCCGCCCTGCCATCGATCCATCAGCAACTCGACGATGCCGGCCTCTCGTTCGTCTACGCCGACCAACCGCCGGGCAGCGCCGAACGGGTGCCGCCCAACGCGGTGGCCCAGGCGCCGATGGTCGACGTGGCCGCCCCCCCGATGTCGCGTACCAAACCGGTGCCCGACCCGATCATCCTCGAAACCGGCAGTCGCGGGAGCGGCCTCGACGCGGTGCGCCCCGGAGTTGCCGCGCCGCTTGCGTCCGATGAACAGCGCCTCATGGACGAACTCCTCCGCCGGCAGGCCCAGGGCGCGGAGATCGTCTGTATCGTCCGCCCCAAGGGCGACCCCGAGTCGCGAAGCGAAGTCTTCGTGTTCGAAAACGCGTCGCCCGCCCTCGTCGAAAGGCTTACCGCCGAAGGATTCACGCGGCGCTAGGAGAAACGCCGCGAGGCGGCGCAGTCTGCCGAGAACAAGTGAAGCGGGCCCAAAGGGGACGGCCCCCGCGGACAGCCACGCCTACACGTCGCTCGTCATCTTGTCGTAAAACTCCACGAAGCGGTTCTTCAACTCGCCGCGTCGCGCCGCGATCGCGGACCGCGGGTGTTCGTTGAGTTGGCCCGTGATCGCGAATTCCGGGTACGGCCCCCATTCGACCGAGGCCCGCAGGGGCTCGAGGTGCTCCTGAAGGACCTCGTAGATCGGCCGGATCTTGAACTTCGGGTTCCGCAGGAAACCGATCAACAGTTCCATCGGGCAGTTGCCCGCCCCGCGGCCTAGGCCGGCCATCGATGCATCCACCCGGTTGGCGCCATGGATGATCGCCTCGATCGTGTTGGCGAACGCGAGCTGCTGGTTGTTGTGGGCGTGCATGCCGACTTCCTTGTCCGACGCCTTCCCATACTGGATGTACTTCTTGACCAGCCGCTCGATCTGCTCTGCATAGAGCGAGCCGAAGCTGTCGACCACGACGAGCTGGCTGGCCGGCGATTCCGCCAGGACTTCCAGGGCCTGATCGATCTCTTCCTCCTTGGCCGTGGAAACGGCCATCAGGTTGGCAGTCGCCTCGTAGCCCTTGTCCGCGGCATCCTTGATCATGTCGACGGCTTCCGACACCTGGTGGACATAGAACGCCACCCGAATCGTGTCGATCACGCTCTGGTCCTTGGGAAGGATGTCGGTCCGCCAGTCCGATTTGCCCGCATCGGCCATCACCGAAATCTTCAGCGGCGTGGCATTCTCGCCGACGACGCGGCGGACGTCCTCCTCGTCGCAGAACTTCCAGGGGCCGTACTGCTCCGTCGAGAACATCTCCTTCGACGCCTTGTAGCCGATCTCCATGTAATCGATTCCCGCCTCAACGCACGCCTCGTAGACCGCCCTGACGAACTCGTCGTCGAACCGGTGGTCGTTGACAAGGCCGCCGTCTCGGATCGTGCAATCCAACACCTTCAGTTCCGGGCGGTAGGTGATCCACGGAGCGGTCACGAGCGTACTCCTGGCAGAGCGGAAAGAGGGAAGACGAAACATTCCGTCGATCAGCGCGGCGGCCGCGCGCAGCGGCACGGTGGCTGGAAGGATCGATGGCCTGATTCTCCCCTCCCGCGGGGCGTCTGTCAACGCTGCCGGGCCGACCTCCGCGGCGCGGACTGGCCCTGAGGCCTGGTTGGCTCTCCCGATCCCGGCGGCCGCCGCTTGCGACTCCGCCGCCGGAACGACTAGAATCGTGGCACGCCATCCAGCGGCGGTTCCATCACGGCGCGATCTGGAGAGACACCATGCAAATCAGGATCAACGATCCCCCTAGCCGGCACAATCTTCTGAAGTTGGCCACGACTGCGGGCGGCCCGGCGGTCGCCGCCCATCTGCCCGCTGCCCGCCCGGTTCAGGCCGCGTGGAGCGCGTTTCTGTGCATCGGCCTGTTGATCCCCTGCGCGTCGGCGGCCCGCGGCGAGGATCCTGCCGGAGAGCCGATCTCGCCCTGGCGGGCCGGGATGCTCGACATCCACCAGATCAGCACCGGCCGCGGGAATGCCGCGCTCTACGTCTTTCCCGACGGCACGACGATGCTCGTCGATGCCGGCGAACTGCCCGTCAAAACGCCCCGGCACACCCCCGATCGCCCCGACGGCACGCAACCGGCCGGCGAGCGAATTGTCCGCTACATTCGCCGCGCCTTGGCCCACGACCCGCGGCCAGCGCTCGATTATGCACTCGTGACCCACTTTCATGACGATCACATCGGCGGCCCCGCGGAGAATTCGCCTCCCGCGGCTTGCGGCGCCTACCGACTCACCGGGCTGACCTTTGTCGGCGAGAAGCTCAAGATCGGCACGCTCCTCGATCGCGGCTGGCCCGACTACGACTATCCCCGGCCACTCGACGACGACGCCACGAAGAACTACCGGGCTTTCGTCAATTGGCAGATTGAGCACAATGCTCTGAAAGTGGAACGCTTCGTGCCCGGGCGCAACGACCAGGTGGTCTTGCGCCGCGACGCGAACAAGTATCCGGGCTTCGCGTTCCGCAACGTGGGCGCCAACGGAGAGATCTGGACCGGCCAGGGCACGTCGACGCAGAACCATTTCCCCGCCCTGGAGACGGTCCCCCGCCCCGACTGGCCGCACGAGAATATGTGCAGCATTTCATTCCGCCTCAGTTATGGCGAGTTCGACTACTTCAACGGCGGCGACATCCCGGGCGTTCCACCGAGCGGCATGCCGCCCTGGCATGACGTGGAGACGCCGGTGGCGAGGGCCGTCGGCCCGGTGGAAGCGGCCATCCTGGACCACCACGGCTACGTCGATTCGCAGAACGAATTCCTCGTTGCCGCGCTCCGCCCCCGCGTCTGGACGATCTCGGTCTGGGATTCGGGGCATCCGACCTTGAGCGTCTGGAACCGGATCCGCTCGACGCGGATCTATCCGGGCCCCCGCGACGTTTTCGCCACCGACCTGCACCACGCCACGCGGCTGGTGATCGGTGGCCTCGACAAACTGGCCAGCGACTCCGGCCACATCGTCTTGCGGGTTGCGCCCGGCGGCGGCAGCTTTCGCGTGGTGATCGTCGACGACACCTCCGAGAGTTGCCGTGTCAAGAACACGTTCGGGCCGTATCCATCCGGTTGATGCCCGATGTCGCGGCGTTGATCTCGCTCCGGGCCGGCGGTAAGCTGGTGCGGATTCGCGACCTCGGTGACCGCATCGCCCGGCGGCGCCTGGCGGGCGGTTTGCCCCGGTCATCGCGGGTCGGCAATTGCAGGAGACGATTCCGAAGATGAACCAGACCGCGACTCCGCAAGTGGACTTGGCCGGGCGTCCCCTGCACCGCTACTACCCCTGGGAGCTGCTCCTGCTGCTCTGCTTGGCGTTCTTCTTCCATCAGGGCGATCGGGCGATTTTCGGCGTGGTGATTTCCGAGATTCGCGCCGACCTGAAGTTGACCGATTCGCAACTCGGCCTGGTCGGCTCCGTGCTGTTCCTCACAATGGCCCTGATGATGCCCCTGGCCGGGATTGTCGGCGACAGGCTGAAGAAGAACCGGATCATCACGATCAGTCTGATCTTCTGGAGTTCGGCGACGCTCTTCACGGGGTGCGTCCAGGGCCTGTTCGGACTGCTCCTGCTGCGGAGCGTGGCCACCGCCGGCGGCGAGGCCTTCTACTCACCCGCCGCCTACCCCTTGATGGCCAGGTTCCACCAGCGGACCCGCGCCTTGGCCCTCTCGCTCCACCAGGCCGCGCTCTACGTCGGCGTGATGACCAGCGGCTTTCTCGGCGGGTGGATCGCGGAGAACTGGGGATGGCGATCGGCCTTCTACGCCTTCGGCGGCTGCGGAATTCTCCTCGGGCTGGTCTTCGTCTTCCGACTCAAGGACGCGCCCGAACAACCGGCCGCCGCCGGCCAGGCCCCCAACGCCGCCGGCCTGCTTGAGTCGATGGGCATCATCTTTCGCGTTCCCACCGCGGCGCTGATCACCGCCGGCCTCACGGCGATCGTCTTCGTGAACAACGGCTTTGTCGTCTGGGCGCCGGAGTTCCTGCGGGAGAAGCAGAACCTCTCGCTCGCCCTGGCCGGCGGCTATTCGATGTTCTGGCATCACCTGCCGGCGCTGGTCGGGATCAGTATCGGCGGGCCGCTTTCGGACCGCTGGGCGAGGAAACGCCCCTCTTCGCGCCTCGAACTCCAGATCGTCGCGATGGCCCTCGGCGTCCCCTCGATCGTGCTCATGGGATTGGCGCCGAACCTGCTGATCGCCTGCGTTGGGCTGGCGGCGTTCGGCTTCTTCCGCGGACTTTACGAATCGAATACGCACGCGGCGATGTTCCAAGTGGTCGAGCCGCGCTACCGAGCGTCGGCCGTGGCGATCGCCGTCATGGTGGCCTTCCTCGTCGGCTCGACTTCCCCCTGGATCTTGGGCAAGTGCCGCGAGCTGTTCGCTCCAGGCCACGGCCTTTCCTATGGCTTCGCGATGATGTCGTCGGCCTAC
The DNA here is from genome assembly GCA_012744395.1 of Pirellulaceae bacterium. Lineage (GTDB taxonomy): Bacteria > Planctomycetota > Planctomycetia > Pirellulales > Thermoguttaceae > JAAYCB01. Next base: position 5,115 of record JAAYCB010000031.1, on the reverse strand, counting down.
CTCGTCGGCGCCGTGGCGATCGCTGTGGCGCGCTTCCTGTTCTTCCATCGCGACCGCATTGCGGAAGCCGCCGCTTGACACGCCCCGGCCCGGAATGATCACCGCTCCGTCGAACGGAATTCACTCCGCTTGCCCGGTATTCACTCCGCTGTCCTCCTCGTGCATCCAGCGGTGCAACAGCGGGGAGAGGGCGAAGCAGATCAGCGCCGAGACCACCGCGCTGATGGCGATCTTGAAGAACACGTCGCCATACACGTCGATCGTCGCTTGGGGGATGGGGATGCCGGCGGACGTCTCCTCGCCGCCGTGGCCAACCCCGGTGAACTGGGCGATGATCGCCGCGAGGAATTGGGAGAAGGCCGTCGCGAGGAACCAGGCGCCCATCGTCGTGCTCACCAGCCGGGCGGGAGAGAGCTTGGTCACCATCGACAACCCGACGGGCGAAAGGCAGAGTTCGCCGGTCGTTTGCAGGAGATAGCCGAGCAGAAGCCACGACATGGCCACCATCCCGCGCTCGTCGGCCGCCTGGGCGCCATACCAGAAGGCCCCGAACCCGAGCCCCAGTTGCAGCAGACCGAGTGAAAATTTCACCGCCGTATTCGGCTCCATGCGGAGCCGGCCGAGCAGCGACCACAAGGCCGTGAATACGAGGCCGAACGTGATGATGCAGATCGGGTTGATCGACTGGAAGATCGAGGCCGGAATTTCCGATCCCCCGATCCCCATTCCGAGGTTGTCTTCCGTCACGAGCCACTCGACCGACTGGAGCCCCACCGGCGCGCCCTCTCGGCCCGCGGCCGCCCTCAGGTACGTCAAGCCGCTGAGCGTCAGGGCGCCGTTCTGCGTCACGCCCAAGACCAGCTTGTCGATGTCTTGGCCGGTCTTCCGCTCTTGCGGATCCTTCCTCTGCTCCTCGCTTCGGATTGCCTCGGCAATCCGGCTGTTCAGTGCTGCGGACCCGCTGCGATGACCGAGCTGCTCCTGGCTCAACAGGGGCAGCGCCATCCGCGTCTTGTCGCGCGGGGCAGGGTCGACGCGAAATTCGATCGTCCGGCCCACGTCCGCCTCGCTGATCGTTGCGGCCTCCGCGACCCGATCCACGTTCCGGTCGGTGAAATTATTGACCGAGCTTCCAGCCTGCTCGAAAAACGACCAGAAGAGCATCGAGAAAAACGTCAGGATCAACACCACATACATCCGCTCGCGAGGCACCCGCGGCAGCCTGATCGTCTCAAACACGAGGTAGCCGAAGGAGAGCAGGCCGGAGAGAACGAGGACGAGTCCGGCCGGACGGCTGACCTCGCGAACGAGGACGCCGACCACCTGCATCACCGGGCCACCACCCGACTGAATCCGCTTAATCGCCGAATCGGGAACAATCGTCAAGGGACGACTGTCCGGCGTCAGGGGCGCAAAACCGGAGACGAGCAGGGCGAAAACCGCGATCGCCGCGGCGGTTCCCAGGTATACGGTCCACTCGGCCGAAATCGGCCCGAGGACTCGGCGGCGAAGCAACTCCCGGTCGGGCGGAGCGCCGGCCTCGGCCGCCAATCCGCCGCGGCCGAGTGCGGTCACCGCAATCGCCCCGGCGACCAGCAGCGACACGGCAACGAAGATGTTGATCCCGGTCGCCAGCAGGCTTTCCGGGCGGTAAACGACCAATCCGATGGCGGCGGCCAGGGCGCCGATCAAGATCAAAAGCTGGGTGAGACGGGTCGGCGCCACAAACACGGCGACTCCCGCCAACATGCCGATGGTTGCCAGCCCGAAGCCCCAATGCCACCCGTACGTCTCGCCGATGTACCCGCACAACAAAGGCGACATGGCAGCGCCGAGGTTGATTCCCATGTAGAAGATCGTGAACCCGCCGTCGCGCTTGCGGCTGCCCGCGGGATAGAGCGTGCCGACAATCGTCGAGATATTAGGTTTGAAAAAACCGTTGCCGCAGATCAGCAGGGCCAAGGCGGTGAAAAAACCGAATGCCGATTCGATCGTCATCATCAGGTGCCCGGCAGCCATCAGCAACCCGCCGATGATCACCGCCCGCCGCGCCCCAAGCAGACGGTCGGCAAGCATGCCTCCGAAAAACGGCGTCATGTAGACCAGCGCCGTGTAGGCCCCGTAGACGGCATAGGCCTCGCTGTCTCCATACCCCAGAAACCCCTTGATCATGTAGAAGACCAGGAGGGCCCTCATGCCGTAGTAGGAGAATCGTTCCCACATCTCGGCAAAGAAGAGAGTGAACAGGCCGGTGGGATGTCCGAACAAGGTCGAAGATGTCTTGGAATCCGCGTTGGTCATTGAAGCGCCAGGGGGGCGGAAGGGTGTCTGCGGTCAGTTGTCAGCCGTCAGGGAGTCCGGTTGCAGGCGACAGGTCACACGTTGCAGCCTGGGCAAGGTCCAAGGCCCGATTCTCAATGGCCAAGACTGGGCAGGGCCCGGCGGCTGATCGGCAGAACCGGATTCTGGCATTTGAATCTCCGGCGTTGAACCGTCTCGCCGGCAGCGACGGGGCTTGTCCGTAAAGCACAATCGCAGATAGGCTTGTGTTACACAAAACCGTCACATTCTAGGGGGTCTCTGCGCGGCGTGTCAACGTCTGGAAAAGAACCTGCCGCCGGGCCCGAGACGACGTTCGCTGGCCTGTGACCACGGAGATACGGATGAACGACTCGACCAGAAACAAACCTCGCGTCGGGCTGATGATGGCGGGGATTCCCGCACGGAACGCCACCCTGTACCACAAGATTCGTTTCGCCGTCGGTGATCCGGCCGCTTACCTGGAATTGCCCGGCGACGGAGACTCGATCCGCCGCGTGCTGATTCTTCGCGACATCGAGATCGGCCGGGCGCGCCAGCACGCTCGGGCCGACCTGGTGGCGTGCCCCGCCGACTTCGCCCCAGCCGAGGGGCTCTCCGGAGACCGTGAGACGGCAACCGCCCAGGCCGCGGCCGAGTGCCTCCGCCGTGGCGGCGTCCGCCAGGTCCGCGCCGACCGCTCCCTCCCGCTGCTCTTCGCCGACATCCTCCGCCGTGCCGGGATCGCCGTCCACTACGACCCCGAGCTTGGCGTTGCCGACCGCCGCACTAAGGACGAAGAGGAAATCGCCTGGATTCGCCAGGCTCAGGCGGCGACCGAGGGGGCGATGGAGATGGCCTGTCGCCTGATCGCCCGCGCCGGCGTCCGAGACGACGGCGTCCTTGTCCACTCCGGGGAGGTCCTGACAGCCGAGCGCGTCCGCGCCATGATCGATCACTGGCTGCTCGACCGCGGCTATGCCAACCCGCCGGCGATCGTGGCCGCCGGACCGCAGGGGGCCGACTGCCACAACCTCGGCGCGGGCGCGTTGCGAACCGGCGAGCCGGTGATCATCGACATCTTCCCCCGCAATCGCGCCACGCTCTACAACGGCGATTGCACCCGAACGGTCGTGCACGGGGCGATTCCCGAAGCGCTTGCCGCCATGCACGCGGCGGTTCGCAAGGCCAAGGCGGCCGCCGAGGCGCTGATTCGCGCCGGCATAACCGGCGAGGAAGTCCACAAGGCCACGATCTCATCCGTCGAACAGTCGGGATACGCCGCGGGGCTTCCTCCCCATGGCGCGCCGGGCAGCTTCTGTTCGCTGCCTCACGGAACGGGCCACGGGGTCGGGCTTGACGTGCACGAACCGCCGCTCTTGGACCTGCATGGCCCCGAACTGATTGCCGGCGACGTGGTCTCCGTCGAGCCGGGTCTCTACCGGCTCGACCTGGGCGGCATTCGCATCGAGGACCTTGTCGTTGTCACCCCCGGCGGGTGCGAAAACTTGAACACCCTGCCCGAAGGTCTCGATTGGAGATAGCATTCGCCCTCGCGCACGCTTCGGGTTGACGATCGGCTCATCGCCAATCCGGCGGCGAGTCCAACCGCCGTCTACCGGCCAGCGGCCCAGCGGATGCCCTGTTCGAGCAGCTTGCGGTAGGCGGGATTCGCATAGGCCTTGCCGTCGTGGCCAAGCATCAAGTGAAACACGCGGCTCTTGCCGTAGGTCTTCGTCCACGCCACTTCAGGATTGTTCTCCGAGTGGTCCGTCGTGAGCAGGACCTCGGCCCGTGGATCGACCCAGAACTTGCCATAGATCTCGTCTTCGATCTCGAAATCGCCGACTCCCTTGGTGATCGGGTGCTCTCGGTTGGCGATCTTCACGTTGAGCCGCTGGCCGTGTGCCCAGGGCGTAACGGTCCATGCCTTCCCGTCAATCACCGTCGGCTCGAGAATGAACCGCCCGCCGATGATCTTCCGATACTCGTCCCAGTCCCATTGGGCGCCCAGGTTGTGGTGCATCGAGACGAGGCCGATCCCGCCGGTCGTGAGCAGTTCGACAAAGGCCTTCCGCTGTTCGGGCGAAATCGCGGGCTTGCACATGTCGTACATCACGATGCAGTCGAACTGTTTTTCCAGGCCCGGCTTGAGCAGCCCGGCGTCCTTGGGCAGTTCGGCCTTCGTGTACTCGATGCCCCGCATGGCGTCGAACATCGCGTAGAACGCGTCTTCTTCGAAGGCGTGCCCCCCGGTGGTCAGCAGGATGCGTATTCCGCCCTCCGGGCCGGCCTTTTCGGCGGCGGGCAGGCCGGCGGCGGCGAGGGCGATTGCGGCAATCCCAAGACAAAACATGCGGCGGTTCACGTTCTTCTCCTTCAACGGGATCGATCGTGGCGAGACGGGTGGCCGATGCACGCCCCACTCTAAAACGGCCGCCCCGGCCAGTCAAGCAACAATTCGCGGTGCGGCGATTCAGCGCGTTCTGGCAACCCCGCCATAGTTTCCCTCGACCAGCCCGCTGCCAGCGGCGATCTCCGTCTCTCCCACCAGCATGTTGCCGACGATCATATTTCCACTACCGCCGGCGACCCGCAGCGCGATCGGCGGCTCGTTGGACGGCCGGTCGTCGCGGACCAGGCAGCCCGAGAGGCGGACCCCCTCGGCTTCTTCCAGCAAGATGCCGCAACCGTCGCTGTCGAGGATCGTGCAGCCGGTGACGTTGACCCGCCGGCAGCGGCGCAGAATCAACGCTCCCTGCGGCTCGGCCGCGGCGGTGACTTGCAGGCCGCTGAGCGTCGCGTCGCGGCAATCGG
>JAAYCB010000294.1 GCA_012744395.1 Pirellulaceae bacterium | reverse complement strand
CGAGAAAGTCTGCGCCCGCTGGGCTGTTGCGACATGGTCTTACTCCCCATTCGCGAGAACCGTGGTTGTCCAGGAAAAACAGCACCGCGGGCTTCACTCCGCGACGGCGGCCGCCTCCGGTGTTTCGAGAATCTTGACTTGGCGGAACGGCAGGATGTGTTGCATGGTGTCGTTGCGATTCTCCCCGACGACGATGCCGTAATGCGCCGAGGATTGCCAGATGCTCCCCCCGGTCTTGGCCGATCCGGGATCCTTGTAGACTTTCTGCTCGGCGAGAGTCTGCGGATCGATGCGGATCATCGGATTGCCGCTGATGTAGAGCCACTTGCCAACCGGGAAGACGCGCCCGCCGGCAGCGCCAATGCAGTGCGTCGTGTATTCGATCTTCTTGTCCAGGTTCGGGAAGGGGGATTGCCAGATCTCGACAACCGGCGGCTTCTTGTTCGACTGATATTCCTGATAGATGCGGCACTTGGGAACCAGCAGGCGGTCGCCCGGGAGGCTGTAGAACAGGCAATCCGATTCGTGGCGTTTCCTGTTCATGTTGTTCCAATTCAAGACGTTCCATTCATGGGCCGTGGGGTTGTTGCTGACGTATGCCGGCTCGCTGACCTCGAGCGTATCACCGTTGATCAACATTGGGGGCAGAGAGTCCTGCTTGGCCACGACAAAGTACGTCGGTCCCTGTTCGCCGGTCTTATGGGAGATAATATACTTCGGCATGAATCCGCACTCAAGCGTCGGCTCCGGAGCGAGCTTCCGTTCCCGTACGTGGCGGGCGGTCGCTTCATGGAAGACGTTGACACACCGCTCGTTCGACGTGTCGATGATCGCGCACCAACTGCGGATCGGCCGATCAAACGCGCCGACCATCAGCGCCTTGCCCGGAGCAAACGGTTCGAGCACGTCTCTTGCGTCATACGGCGGCAAGCCGTCGGACGGGTCGATGGTCCGCAAGATCTTGCCGCTGGTCGACATGATCCAGAGGCCCTTGTTCTTGGTGACGACCCAGAGGTTCTCGCCGTCAGAGCGGACGTCCAGGTAGTGGGCGTCCTTGTCGGAATGGATTTCCTCGGCGAGGCCCTTGACCTTCATCACGAGGATCGCCCAATCGCTGAACAGGACATCCATTTGAGGCCCGCACCTCCGCCAGCAGACGACCGGATAATACCGCGTATCGATCGACCAGCGATAGTTCGGCTCCCAGCGGCGATGCAGGCGGGGCCAATCGTCGTCAATCACCGGGCGGTGCTGCCCGTCCAGCGTCTTCACCATGTACGGGATCGGCTCGGTGAGCTGGTACCGGGGCCAGTGCTCCGGGCCCGGCCGGAAGACCGGTTGGACCATACCGGGTTTGTCATCCCGTGGGACGGGGCGTTCCAGTTCGGTCCGGCGGATGGTTCCGATGCGGCGAATCGAGGACGCCACGCTATAGCCGCCGGGCATCGGCAACCAGGATCTTTCCCGGCCGAGTGATTCGAGCTGGCGGAACTCCTTCTCGATCGAGTCCAGCTCCTCGCGGATCGCGGGCAGCTTTTCCGCCAGGACGGGGCCGTATTGCCCGATCCGCTCCAATCCCAGGGCTTTCGCCTCAGGCCTGAAGTCGCGCGCCGCTTGTCGCCATTTCTCCTCCCAGACGGTCAGATCGATCTCGTTCTTGCCGGCCCGGCCGTAGAACTGCGTGTCCTCGCGCCGGCTGTCGGCCAGCCTGAGCATGAATTGATACCAGGGGTCATTGCGAACAACGGCGTCGGCGTCGTCGCCCTTTTGTTTCGCGTTCCGCCACAAGTCGCGGAAGTTGGACGCCCTGCTCTGGGTGCGTGCGAAGAACTTGACGCACAGTCCCGCATCGCGGGGCATGTCGACGGTGAGGGCTTTTTCCAGGTGCGCTAGTCGCTCGGAATCGGAAAGGTGGCCGTAGCACTGCGGGGAGAGAAGCAGGTCGATCCGCTTGTTGGCGAAGAGGAGCTGCATTTCTTTCCGGTGATTCGTCGGCAAACGCCGAATGAGTGGGAAGACCCTTTCCAGGAAGTACCTTTCGGTCTCGTAGCAGACGGCGAACTCTTCACGGGCGATTTCCCAGAAACGCCTCTCCAGAAAGTAGTCTCGATGCTTGTCGTTGTACTCCTCGAAACGCATCTTCCGGGGAACGACGCGTTCGCACGCCGCTCCCATGATGTTCCCGATGGGCAGCCGGTTCTTCGCAGGGGCCAGTGCGCCGTAGGTCCCGGCCGCAAGCACGTCTTCCTGGGTCACCAGCCCGTTGCGGATCAGGTACTCCATGTGCGCGACCATCCGCTTGTAGAACGGGATTCGGCTGCGATACTCCGCGCGGATCGCCTCTTCCGCCGGCATGTCGGCGGCACGTTGCGGCAGCGGGAAGGGGCGGGCCATCTGGTGCTCGTAATCGCGGATCAACGCGTACCGCACGTCGACATCGTCCGGCTTCAGCAGAAGGGCCGCTTCGCGCAAGCCGGCGGCCTGCTCCCAGAGCCCGATCTTGTCGAATCGTTCCGCTTCGGCGCAGAGCCAGGCAAACTGCGCGTCGACGCTGTGACCTTTCGCCCGGAAGAGGTTTTCATCGGGGCTTTCGCCAAGCACGACTCCGGGCAGCGTCTCTGACAGGAACACGCGCAGGCCCTCGGAGTCGAGCCCCTGTTCGCCGGCGTTTTCGGGCGTCTTGCCCGTGCGCTGGATCGACGCGGTGATCTCGAACTGGGCGCCGGCTGCCGTCTGCGTGGCGCGAAACTCGCCGCTGACAAGGATCGGCACGACGCGCCGATGCAGCACGTTGGCGTCGCCCGCCCGCTCCCGGTCGCTCAACGTGATCGCCAATTCATCGCCAATCGCTCTGGCCTCCTCGAGTTCGAGCACGGCGACTCCTCTCCGCCGCGCGAGGGACTCCGAAAGGATCGCGGCGCAACTCGTCTGATAGCCGTCGTAGGCGTGCGTCAGGCAGCGCGAGAGGAAGTGGCTCACGCCGACGATCCGCTCTACCCCGTGCGGGTAGCGGTGGAGCATGTCCTCGGCCTGAGCGAGGATCGCATCGGTCGTTGGATCGACGCCGGCGGCGTCGGAAAAGGCATCGAGCGCCAGACGCGCGCCGGTCCCGGTGTCGACGAGCAGCGACCGGACCGAACTGGCTGAGTCTCCATCGGCCGAGTCGCTTGCCTCAGGCGACAAGAGGAGCAGCACGTCGGCCCGCAAGATGCGGCCGAGAGAGATTCGTTCCTCAACCGCCTTCGCCCCGCCGAAGAGCTGCGAGAGTTGATATTCGCCCATCACCTGTTCGATCGCGTCGCGTTCGACCAGTTCGAGATGCTCTCCGAGTCGTTCCGTCAACTTCATGGTCAGCAGATCGGAGTAGCCCGCTCGCTGGAGGTCCGGCGGCGTCAGGATGGCGAGGCGCCGCGTGGCAATCTCGCTCTCACTTGCCGAGTAAGCGGGGGGAGGGACGACCGGTTGGGAGGTGGCGGGAGGTTCGGACAGCGCGGCTTGAGCCGCTGCCGCGGCGCCGGCCGCAGGCGAAGGGTCCGGCTTCGCGGGCCGGGCCTTCCGCGATGGAGGGAGAGGCCGGGCAAACTGCGGGAATCGAGCCTCCATCTCCCTCCGCTTCTCTTCCACCATTTTGAGGAATTCCGCGCGTCTTTTCCGGAGGTCCGTGCGACGTTCCTCGGGAGTCATCGCGGCCCGCGCCTTCTTTTCCGCGAGAATCGCTTCGTGCTGCGCACGAAGCGCCGCGATCCTTGCCCGGCTTTCCGCCCTCCTGGCCGCACGGGCGTCTTCTTCCTCCTTCTTGCCTGCCACCTCTGCGCTGCCCGCCGCCGGCGCTGACTCCTCGTTCGGGCCGCCTGCCTCTTCAGCGGAAGCCCCGTCGCGCGGGGCAAGGCGACCTGGCTCGTCGGCAGCGGCCTGCCCGCCGCCCCATTCGCCGCAGAGCCCGCCTGCCAACAGGCTCGAAAGGAGAATCGCAGAACCGAGCAAGGCTGCGGGCCTGGACCGTCTCCTGCATACACCGGTCATGGGATCATCCTCGCTTGATGGAAAGCGCCGCGTTGGCGTGTTGAGCACACACAGCGGATTCCTGCACCGTTCAGCAGACTGTGCTGCTGTTGCCGACATGGACCGTAACGCAGCCGACCGGCGAACTCAAGTCGCGGGCGATCGTGATATCTCTCCAGACTCTGAACGACCCATCCAGATCGCCGTGCCGGCCCGGGGGGCTCATCGTTCCGTCCGTCCCCGCGGCTTCTTCTCGGGCAGGGGTTGGACGATCTTCGGCAGCAGCCGGCTGGCGATCTCGGCGGCGGCCTCCTGG
>JAAYCB010000293.1 GCA_012744395.1 Pirellulaceae bacterium | reverse complement strand
CTCGCTGGCAACCGGCCGCCGTGCTTGGCGTCCCGCGCGCCGCTCCGGCTCGCGTGCGCCATGCGAGTTTTACGCCTTTTTACCGATTTTGCCCAGTTTTCGTAAGGCCAAAACGCGTTCTGCAAAACTTCAGTTCTAATGCAGCGGGCATGCGGGTCCGAAATGAGCCGAGTTCGGTTCATGAGCATTTGCCACCGCAAGCGTGTCACGCGAGCATCTGGGAGTCACACTAGCGGTAACTGTGTACATGCTTAGATTATCACTGCCCGGAAGAACCGCTCGCCAAGAACCAAGTGATGTACACGGACTCGTGCGCATTCACGGCCCCGGGACGAGGCGCGAGAGGTAGTCCCCGTGAACGATCACCAGGACGCCGGCCGTTCACGGCGCCAGAAGCTCCAGCGCCGCGGCGCTCATCGCCGCGATCCCGGCAACCAGCGCGGGGCGGACTTCGGGCTGGTAGCGGGGGGTGTGCAGCGAGCAGGAGCCATCCCGCAACTTGAACCGCTCAGCGGTGGCCGTCCCCAGGCCAAACATGAAGATCGGAACGCCCCCGCGCCCGAATACGCCGAAATCCTCCGACGTCATCGACGGCGGAACCTCGATCACCCGCGTCTCTCCAACCTCGCGGCGGAAGACCGGCACGAGCCGCTCAACCAGGGCCGGTTCGTTGAAGACGGCGTCGACCTGCCGCGTGGCACGGACCTCCGGCGGCGGGGCGCCCATCGATTCGGCAATTCCCGCGGCGCGCTGGGCGATCGCCTCGTGAATCTGATCGCGGACCGCTTCCGAGTAGGTGCGGACCGTGAGCTTCAATTCGCACGTGTCGGGGATGATGTTGTGCTTCGTGCCGCCGTGGATCGCGCCGACGGTGACCACCGCCGGCTCGACCGGATCGATCTGGCGGCTGACGATCGTCTGTAGCGCGAGGATCAGCTGGGCGGCCTGGACGATCGGGTCCTTGGTGGTGTGGGGCCGGGCGCCGTGCCCGCCGGCGCCGCGGACAACGATGTCGACGACGTCGGAGGCGGCGCTGGAGAAACCGGCGCGGTGGGCAATCGTCCCCGCCGGCAGTTCGGCGGCGACGTGCAGAGCCAGCGCGAAGTCGGGCTTGCCGAATCGTTCGTAAAGCCCGTCGTCGAGCATCGCCTTGGCGCCGAGGACCCGCTCCTCGGCCGGTTGGCCGACCAGCAGGATCGTGCCCCGCCACCGGTCGCGATTCTCCGCGAGATAGCGGGCGACGCCGATCAAATTGGTCATATGCAGGTCGTGGCCGCAGGCGTGCATCACGCCGACCGTGCCGTCCCCTTCCGGATTCTCGGTACGGACCCGGCTGGCGTAGGGCAGGCCGGTCTCTTCCACGATCGGCAAGGCGTCCAGGTCGGTGCGGATCAGCAACCGTTTGCCGTCGCCGTTTTCAAGCACGCCCACCAGCCCGTGCCCCCCGATGCCGGTGGTCACCGCCGCGCCGGCGGCCCGAAGCTCCTTCGCCACGAGCCGGGCTGTCTCCACCTCGTGGAGCGAGAGTTCCGGGTTGGCGTGCAGATGCTGGTAAATCGGCACAAGCTGGTCAACGTGGTCTTCCGCCCACTTGGCCGGATCGGCCGCCCAGGCGGCTAGCGGGGCCAGAACGAGAAGCACGAGGCAGCGGAGGGTCTTGGAATGGTTCATCGTAGTGGTTTTCAGTTTTCAGTTTTCAGTGTTCAGTTGTTTCTCTGGTTCCCAAGCGCCCGCTCTTCGTCTGGTTCCCAAGCTCCCGCTTGGGGACCTTTACTGCACGACGAGAATCGCTTCGCTGAACTCGGGCAGGCTGCGGTCGCCGTAGCGGACGTCGATGGCCAGCGGATAGCGGCCCGGCTGGGCGTCGCCGGGAATCTGGACCCGCACCTCAAGGGGCGTTTCCTGCTTGGCGGGCAGTTCGCCTTCCGCCCAGGGTGTCGCTGGCTCGCCGCCACGGCGCCAGCTCCTGGGGACGACCAGGCGAGCGGCGGCCTTCGCCGCCCCGGCCGAGTGATTGGTGACGAAGACCTGGACGCTCACGTGTTCGCCCGGGCCTGCCGACTGCTCGTAGGGAAACGCCCGCACCCACGATTCGTCCATCCCGTAGTTGGCGTGGTCCCAAGGGAACAGCCGGCCGAAGAGTTCCTCGCGCTCGCGGAGGTTCTCTTGCATCGCGCGGTACTGGTCGGCGGTGAAGTCGAAGGCGACGTCGACGTGGCAGTTGAACACGTCGGTCGGGTTGATCCGCTGGATCAGATCGAGGCACGCCTGGAAACCGGCGCCGCGGCCGAGCCAGTTGCGATTCTGGGCGCAATAATCGTCGATTCCGGCGGGCGTGAACGAGTCGCCGGCGAAAAACATCCGCCGCCCGCCCCCCTCGACCAGGAGACCCCCGTGATAAAGCGTTTGCCCCGGCAGATGATACGGCGTCATCGTGAACTCGCGCCACTGCCACGATTGGCCGTGAGCGGGGACCTTGTCGACCCGGGCGACGCTCGGCGAGATGCAGGGGATCCGCCAGGCGGTCGGGTCGGCGATCACCTCGGCCACATGCCGGTCGGCATAACAGGGGCAATCGAATGATTCTTGAAAGGCCGGGATCGCCGCCGTGTGGTCGTCGTGGTAGTGGGTGATCCACAGACCGTCAACGCTCTTGACGCGGCCCTCGCGGATCAGCTTCTTCAAGTCGTCGATCCGCCGCTCGTGCCCGCAGTCAATCACGAACGCGGCCTGGTCGCGCGAGAGGATCACCCAGCTTGTGCCGAGGTGCAGCAGGCAGTCGGGCGCGGGCCTGCCGGGGCGGATCGGCATGTGGCCTGGCCGGCCCTGGAACTCCTCAAACAGTTCGGGGAAATAATGGCGGAGCGCCGAGACGGCCACGTAGCGATCGTAACAGGCGTTGAGCCGATCGGCGAGGGCGTCGATCGCCGCCTGGGGCTCGTCCATGATGTTGCCGTGCGCGGGCACGAGCACCTCGGGCGCCGACTGCTTGATCCGCCCCAGCCCTTCCAACAACTCGTCCTTCGCTCCGAGAAACCCGTGGTAGTCGCCGATCCGCCGCTTGCCGCGCTGGAAGCCTTTTTGCAGGCTGTACAGCTCCCAGAGCTGGCCGGCGTCGTAGATCGCATCGCCGCAGAACATCGTCTTGCTTCCGCCAACCTCGACCAGGTAGCTCACCGAGCCATCCGTATGTCCCGGCGTCGCAATCACGGAGATCGACGCCCTGCGCCAGGCGAACCGATCCCCCGGCTCGACGGTCGCGGCGACGGGAATCGATTCGGTCAGCATCAGCCGGTGGGGATGAAAATTGTAGATGTTCCAGCGTGACTTGGGGTCGTTCCAGAACGTGGCCACGTTGGCGAACCAGTCGCGCTCCGCGGCGGGGACGGTCGCCGCCGCGCCGGACTGGATGAACCGGTTCGCCCCGCAAGCCTGGTCGCGGTGATGGTGGGTAAACAGCAGGCGTTCGACCTTCTTGATGCCCAGCTCCGGCAGTACGCCGGCAACCGAGCCGTCGCCGCAATCGATCAGCAGCGCGGCATCGCCGGCGCGGAGAATGCCGGTGTTGATCGGCCCGCGATAGACGGCAAGGCTGGGGGAGAGTTCCACCACTTCCGCGTGCGGCGCCGCGGGGCAGGGGGAGCCGCACGGGAGGGAAAGCAGGGAGCAGACCGCTGCGAGGCAGGCTGCCCGGACGGTCGCGCGCGGCGGCGGGAATCTCACGGTTTCGACCTCGACTGGTGGACGGTGTTGTCGGACACATGCCCGGCGGCTGCCGCCGGGCAGCGGCGCAAGTCATTTGCCCGTTGTTCGAACGAGGACGCGAAGCCGCTTGACCGCGTATTGCGAGGCGTTCGACGTGAACGTCCAGTCCCGGGTTCTGCCCTCGCTGTTGCCGATCCCGATATCCGCGGCGGCCGCGCCCTTCCACTGGTTGATGGCAAACAGGGTCTGCTTGGCCTGATGGTTGTGGACCTGCATCGAGCCGTAGCCGTCGACGGGCGCGGCGGACATGTCATCGCCGAAATCCCAGAGGTCGCCGCTGGCGTGGGGGACGTTTGCCGTGTTGGCCGGACCGTAGTTGTTCGGCCAGAACTCGATGTTCCCGCCCTCCAGGCCCGTTCCCGTGACGATCCCCGGCACGTTCGACACGACGTTGAGCTTGCCGACCGCCTGCTGGAAGCTCGCCTGGCTGGCAAAGGTGGGGACTGCGATCTTGGAGAGATCGTTGGTGAAGGCATCCATCGACACGTAGACGTAACGGGTCGGCTCGCCGGCCTTCTGGAGTTCGAGGAAGTAGGCGATCCGGTCAAAGGGGGCGGAAACGGCCGCGCGGCGGTCGACGTTGTATTGGATTTCGGCCCCCAGCCGGGCGAGATCGAGGTCGTAGACCAGCCTGTACTGCTTCGCTTCGTCGACCTTCAAGGCCAGCCAGTCGCGCTCGGGCACCTCGCCGGCGCGGAAGGGCACGGCCGGCAGCCCTTCCTTGTTCGCCAGGTTCGGCTCGGCCAGCTTGTGCCATGCAAACCGGACGGCCAGCGGCCGTTTCACCTCCGGCGACGAGAGCACGACCGAATCGCCGTCGATGGCCGCCTCGGCCGGCACGAAATCCGTCTCTTCGCCAATGATCTCAAACCAGCTGAGCGGCTTGCCGTCGCGGGCGACCAGGCCGCCGCCAGCGTGGTCGAACATCACGCGGAGCTTGCCGCCCTCCAGCGCCAGCGACTTGAACGTCGGACCGCTGTAGACGAGCCCCTCGCGGCCGTAGGTCTTGGCCAGGGCGATCCGCGCCAGCCGCGCGCCGACATCCTGTTTGTTCCGCGGGTGGATGTCCTTGAGGTTGCCGATGTCGTGGACAACGGCCATGCCCGTATTGGGAATCTCCAGGGCCTTGGCCTGGGCCTCCCAGAAAGCGGGGAGGACGGCCGGCTCGCTGCCGTACTGGTAGGGAGCGATCTGGACGTAGAGGAAGGGGAACGCCCCCTGGTTCCAGACCTGCCGCCAGCCGCCGACCAGCGCCTTCATCTTGTCGAAGTAGAGCATCCCCTCCACGTGGTTCGATTCCCCCTGGTACCAGATAGCGCCGCGAATCGCAAACGGCACGAGCGGGTGGATCATCCCGTTGTAGAGCGTCGCGGGCGCCTGGTGGCCGGCCAGCGGCAGGAGCTCCGCGGGATAGGCCGGCGATCCGTCCAGCGGCAGCTCGCCGGCCAGAGCGGTCTTCGCCTTGCCGAGCCAGGTTTCGAGGTCTTCGAGATAGGTCCGCAGCCGTGCCTTGTACGACGGATCGGCCGGGTCGGCGAGTTTGACTTGCCGGTAGATGTCCGCGAGGTTCGGCTCCCCGGCAAACCCGCAAGGAGGCGTCCAGGGCTCGATCCGGGTCCCGCCCCACGAGGAGTTGATCAGGCCGACCGGCACCTTCAGCTCCTTGTGCAGCGCGCGGCCAAAGAAGAAGCCCACGGCGGTGTACGCGCCGGCGGTCTGCGGCGTGCAGACCGTCCAGGCGGCGTTGACGTCATCCTGCGGAAAACCGGCCGGGGTCTTGGGAATCTGGATGTGCCGAATCTGCGGATAGTCGGCCGCCGCGATCTCGTCGGCCGCGCGGTCGCAGTTGGCGACGACCCATTCCATGTTCGACTGGCCGGAACAGAGCCAGACCTCGCCGATGAGCAGGTCTTCCAGGCGGATGGTATTCTTGCCGGAGACGGTCAAATCGGTGGGACCACCGGCCGGTTGGGCGGGCAGGGTGACCCGCCAGGCGCCGTCGTCGCCGGCCGTGGCCGTCTCCGCCCGGCCGCTGCCGAGCTTGACGCTGACCTTCTCCCCCGGATCGGCCCAGCCCCAGACGGGAATCGGCATCTCCCGCTGCAAAACCATCTTCGGTCCGAAAATCTTGGGCAGGCGGACATCCGCCCGGCAGGCCGCGCCGATCCACAGGCCGGCGAGGCCAACCGCGGCCACAAGGAACAACCGTTTGCAGTTCATGGGACTCTCCAGTTGCATGGAAACGCGCGGCAAATCGCCACCAGCGCGCAGCGCTCAGCAGGCTCGCACGGGGCTCATTGTACAGACCCGGCGGCGGCGGTGCCACGTGGCTGGGGAGGTGAAGACTGGTCTATTCTGGTTTTGCCGTTTTTGTTCCATGGTTGTCTTTTCGTAGCACTGAAAACAGCAGAAGCTGGTGACGGCTAAGGTTTTCACCTCGCCACGCCTTACTCGTTTTTTTCGTCCCGTCCCGAAGGGACACCCCTAAGTGGTCCATTTCAGAAATGATGTCAGGGTTCCTTCAATGATGTAGGTTGGGCGTTCCCGCCCGACAAAGAACGACGGGCAGGAATGCCCATCCTACCAATGAGCTTGCACGATCTTCAATCTCGCCGCACCGCCGGGCCTCCGGGGCTTGAATCCGCATCTCCCGATCACGGTCCACTACCGCCATCTTCCGCCGAGTTCGTATCGCTCTTGAGCGAAATGCTGCAGCGATTGCGCGACATTAAAGGAACCGCTCTCGACGGGCGCTAGGAACCTT
>JAAYCB010000292.1 GCA_012744395.1 Pirellulaceae bacterium | reverse complement strand
GTCGATCATTCCCTACCTCGTCGAAGGGACGACGCGGCTGGAAAAAGCCGGCGCCTCGCTGATTGCCCTCCCCTGCAACACGGTGCACTTCTTCCACGACGACATGCAGCGTGCGGTGAAGATTCCCATCCTGCACATGATCCGCGAGACGGCCGACGTGGTCGCCCGCAGCTACCCGAACGCGCGGCGGATCGGGTTGCTGGCCAGCGACGGAACCGTCGCCACGGGACTCTACGAACGGGAGTTCAGCGCCCGCGGCATGAAACTGGTCTATCCCGATGAGCCGATCCAGAAAGACTGCGTGATGAAGGCCATTTACGGGATCAAGGCCGGCGGTGATAAGCAAGCCAACGAAGAGTTGCTGTTTACCGCGGGAAAGAATGTCGAGCGCAAGGGCGCGGAAGTGATCGTGCTCGGCTGCACGGAGATCCCGCTGGCCTTCAATCCGCAGCGGGCCTCGGTGCCGGTGATCAACGCCACGCGCGTGCTCGCCGAAGCGGCGATCAGGGAGTATTTCCGGGAGGAGAAGAAGAACTAGGATGCCGGAGCGGCCGGCCGTAGAGCCGCTCGGCCACCTGGCCGTCGGCAATCGCCGCCTCGCCGGCTAGAAACAGCCAGCGGACGCCCGAGGCATACTGTTGCGGATCGTCGAAGGTCGCCCGGTCGATAAAGGTCTCCGGATCGAAGACCACAATGTCGGCCACGCACCCGGCGCGCAGGTAGCCGCGATCGGGCAGCCGCAGGATGTCGGCTGGCAGGCCGGTGGCGCTGCGAATCGCCTGGGCCAGCGGGATCGCCCGCTCGCCGAGCGCGTAAAAGCCGATCTTCCGCGGGAACGTGCCGAAACTCCGCGGGTGGGGCTTGACGCCGGGCGCCGGCGCCAGCGTGCTGCCGTCGGACGCCGTCGCGACCCAGGGGATCGTCATCGCGTAGCGGACATCGTCTTCCGACAAAACGAACCGCACGATCGAGGCGCCGCCGTCCGCCTGGACGCGAATCGCCGCCCCGGCGACGTCTGTCTTCAATTGCGCCGCCAGCTCATCGAGGCTCTTGCCGTTCCATTCCGGGTGTTTCTCGCACGAGGCGATCACGATCCGCGGATTGTCTCTGAGCCGGCGGAGGACCAGTTGGCGGACCGCTCGTTGATATTCTACATCGTCCCTCATCCGGCGGCCGAAATCCTTCAGACCCATCGGCAGCTCCGTCGCCGGAAAAAGGATCGCCGCCAGGTTCGTCGAGGTGGCGATGTACGGATACTGGTCCGCCGTGACGGTCAAGCCCTCGGCCCGAGCCTCTTCGATGAGTGCGACCGCCTTGCGCAGCGAACCCCAATTGGCCGGCCCGACCGCCTTCAGGTGCGAGACGTGCACGGGCAGGCGCGCCTCGCGGCCGATCTGGATTGCCTCGCGCAGCGCCCCGAGAAGGTCCTCGGCTTCGTTGCGGATATGGCTGGCATACAGACCTTGGTGGCGGGCGACCACCCTGGCCAGCGCGGCGATCTCGTCCGTCTTGGCGTACATTCCCGGCGGATAGATCAGCCCGGTCGACATGCCCCAGGCCCCCGCGCGCATCGCGCGGTCGACGAGCTCCTGCATCCGCTCGAGCTCCGCAGGGGTCGGCGGGCGATTTTCGCCGCCCATCGCCTCTTCGCGAATCGGCCCATGCGGCGCCAACAGGATCACATTCGTGCCCGAACCGTCGCGCTCGAGCCTGGCGAAATAAGCGGCAATGTCGATCGATCCCATGCCGCAGTTGCCGCTGACGACCGTCGTGCATCCCTGGGTCAGGTAGTTCAAGTTCTTGCGCATCGCGGCGGGTCCGACCGGATCGCAATGGGTGTGCAAGTCGATGAACCCCGGGGCGACGATCAATCCCCGGCAATCGATCACTCGGCCGGCGGAGAGCGCGTCGAGCTTGCCGACGGCCACGATCTTCCCCGCCTGGATCGCCAGGTCGGCGATGGCGGCTTCCCGCCCGCTGCCGTCGTAAAGCGTGCCGCCTCGGAGCAACACGTCGGCCGCAAGCTCGGGCTCGCCGCCCAGCCCCGCCCCCACCGGGAGGAACATCATCCCGACAACCGCCGCGCCAATTTGATTTGTGAAGCGGCGGAGCGCGCCGGCGATTGTGTCTCAATGCAGCATCATGACGACCTCCTGGCAGGGTGGGCAACCGCGCTGAGCGGTCACCCGGAACAACCTGCCAGATTTTGCAGGTGGATCGCGGCGCTGTCAAGCTTCTGCTTCGCCGCCCCCCCGAGCGCGCCGTGGCGGATTGAAATTGCCGCCGGGCAGCGAAAATCCGCGCCGGATGCTGGACGGGGGAAAAATTGCCTTGGCCCGCATTCCCAGATGAAACCGTCGTGCATGGCATGTCGTAGGCGGCAAGGCCAGCCAGCCAAAGAAGCAAGCAGCTTCGACCACCGAGGTCGATCGGTTTGAGACGGGAATGCTCAGCACCAAGCACAACCTCACGGCACTCATGAGTCTCTCCGGCCGGTGGATCGACAGCGTGCATGAGCGCAAGCCCTTGAAGGAACTGGACCAAGCTCTCCTGCCGGACGTTCAAGGACAACCAAGCCCGCCTGCAACTGTTCGGATTGGCCTACAACCTGGCCAACTTCCTGCGGCGACTGGCGTTGCCCAAGGGCATTCGGCAATGGTCGCTGACGACCTTGCGGGAGAAATTGGTAAAGATCGGTGCGAAGGTGACGTGGCACTCAAAGTATGTATTCTTTCAACTGGAGGAGGTCGCCGTGCCGCGACGACTATTCGCAGCGATTCTGGAGCGGATCGGACGACTTG
>JAAYCB010000291.1 GCA_012744395.1 Pirellulaceae bacterium | reverse complement strand
TGGGTTTCGGGTGGGTCCTCTGGCAGGCAATGACCGCCATCGCCGTGGTCACGACCTGGCAGACCACGATCGCTCGCGTGCTCGCCGCCCGCGACGCCAAGACCGCAAAGAAAATCTACCGGGGAACGTGGTTCTATTTTGTCGGACGGTTCTGCCTGCCGGGCTTGTGGGGCGCCGGCGCGTTTCTCTATTTTTCCGCCAACGGCGGCCTCCCCGCCGGCGCGGCCAGCGACACGGCAATGGCCGAGTTTCTCCGGGTGATCCTCCCCACCGGCTTGATCGGAATCCTGCTGGCCGCGATGCTCGCGGCGGAAATGTCGACCGACAGCGGTTACCTGTTGACCTGGTCGACCGTGATCTACAACGACTTGATCACCCCCTGCCTGCGGCGGCCGCTGTCAGACCGCGCCAGGCTGGTGACGATCCGCTTCGTGGTGGTTGCGATCGGCCTGTTCCTCATCTTCTGGGGGCTCTGGTACGAGATGTCGGGAAGCGTCTGGGAGTATCTTGCCGTCACCGGCAACATCTACCTGGCCAGCCTGTTCGCCCTGCTCGTCGGCGCGCTCTACTGGCGGGGAGCCAACAGTTGGGGCGCCACCTCGGCAATCGTCCTGGGCGCTTGCGGGCCGCTGACCTTCCTGGTAATCAATGCCGTCGTCGGTAAAGACTCGCCGTACCGGATTCCCGGAGAGGTGGCCGGATTGGCCGCGTTCGGGTTGGCGTTCGCCGGCTTGATCGGAGGCTCGCTTCTCGGCAGGGCGGTTGGCAAAGGCGCGCCAACGCCCGCGCAACCCATCAAGGAGACCGGACCATGAATAGCCTGTACGTCTGGTTCTGGAGCGCGATGATCCTGGGGTCGATTGCCTGGTACGCGATCCTCCTGTTCTACCTGGGCGTCAAGGGCACGATCGAGATCCAGCGGATGAAGACGAAGCTCGGCAAACGCCGCGCCGACGAGACCGGCGCCCCGTGACCGCAAGGCCGCTGGCCGCGCCCATGGCTGCTCCAATGCGCATCGGCGCGGCCTGTCGCGGCCGGCCGGCCACGATCCCCAAGTCAGCTCTCCCCCCGCCCGCGGCACGCCGGTGACGAGCCTGTTGCCCCGAGGCCATCCCTCCGGCTCACGCCACGTTCGGCGCGCGCCGCGGCGATCTCGGGGAAGCGGGCAAGCTCGGCACGGAGCACGCGGAGCTCTTTGGGCGCCGCGATGCCCAGTTGAACGCGATCACCGCTGATGCGAACGACCGTCAGCTCGATATTCTCTCCAAGTCGAATCTGTTCGCTCTGGCGACGAGAAAGAACCAGCATGAAGCGGCCTCCGTAGGTGAATCGCGGGTCTGGAACCGGGCGGCCTCTCCTGGCCGTGCCGGGCGCGTCCCCAGGCGATTGCCCTGGGGACGCGCCCGGCGGCAGACTCGGGCGGGAATCGCCGTCTGGCTCACGGGGCGGTCGTGGCCGGCCGCCAAGATCGCTGGGATCAAGCGCTGCGCCGCCTCCAGGCTGCGCCGCCCCGTCGCAAGCGGGCGTTTCCCGCGGAAGCCCCAGAATAAGAGCGAATCGGTCGCGGGCGTCTGCTCGGACCGAGCGATCGTGCTGCGGCGCCCGACTGCCATTTCCGCACGCCATTGCGGAGCTTTATCCAATGTCGACTCAACTCGGTTCGACGCGTGTCCAAAAGCATGGAACAGGTCCGTGGCGTTTGTTCGGCGTTCGTGCTGGCCAAGCGATCGCTTGCTTGCCGGCGGGACGTCAGCGCCTGGCGGTCAGGGCTGCCGAGGCGCGGTCTCCGGCGGCAATCCATCGGCCTAGGCGGCCGCGCGCTCCAGACTCGGGGCATCCGACAACTGGGTCTTCAGGAAACGTTCTCCGGTCGAATCGTAAAACAGGATTCGGTTATGGTCCGTCTCCCAAATCGCCGTGAATTTCACGGCGCGCGGGCCGTGCAGGCAGAAGTACACCCCACAGGGACGGCCCGCCCGGCGGAGTATCCTTTCGGTCATCTCAAAAGCATCCGTTTGCAGCTCATAGCGGTCGCACAAGGTCTCGTTCACGTAGGTTCGTAGGTCACTCAGGTTGCTGATCTGGGGAAAACGAGTGTGCATTGGGTTGACTGTCCTCCATGCTGTGCACACGCCGAGCGCGGTTGGTTCGGTTTGCGCAGGTGAGGGAGATTAGAATGGGTGCCGACAAAGGAAACTATCGGCAAAATGGGCAATGGAATTTCGTTCCGAATCTGACAATTTGGGAAGAATCAGCAGGTCAGCGAATCTTCCTCCGCGTCGCTAGTCCAAGGCCCGTAAGAACCTAGTGCTTCAGATCGCGCGCGAGCTGTCGATTCTGCCTTTTTTGCCCAAGGGCCCGCCGCGGCCCTACGACCGATTTCGTTTCACTCGGCTGACTACTTTTCTTCGGCAGAATACTCGGCGAATGCCTCAGCAATTCGTCCCTCTTTCTCGTCGCCCTTGTGAAACAGGAGCCGATAGTGGAAGGTCACCGACTCGCCCGGCTGAAGCGTGTGGGACCCGTCGGGCGCTTGTTTCCCTTCGAAGTCGCGGACGCCGAACGGGTTGGCCGTAAACAGCCCGTATGTCCGCACGTGCCAATAGGTCGGGTAGCGGAAACTCTTGGGATGGTTCAAGATGGCGATTCCCACGGTCTCGCCCTCGATCGGGCCGTAGTAGTCGACCCAGGCGGCGCGTTTCCCCCAAGCCTGGCCGTCACGGAGTCCTTCGGAGTTGGCGATGTGACCGCCCCAGTTCGGATCGGGGTCCGAAACGTAGCGGTCGGGCTTGGCGGCGTCGACACTCATCGTCCCGGCAACGCGGACTCCGAACATCCCCTCCTTCGTGTCTCCAAACGTCACCGGCTTCGCGCCGGCCTTGATGGCGATGTCGAAATCGATCCAGCGGGTCTCTCCCTTGACGCCGAAGGTCAGCGTCCGCCGATCGGTGCACTGGGCGGCGCCCTCGCCATCGACCCACGAGTTCTCGGTCACGATCCGGCCGGCCGGACCGCTCTTGATCTCCACGAAGCGCTCGTGCCGGATCAGCTCCCGGTCCCAGAAGCTCAGCCCGTTGACGCTCCCGTGGTTGAACCACAGCGAGCGGTGATGCGGATGGTCCTTCCGCTCCGCGCGGAGCCCTTCGCCCATCGGGTAGGCGCGGGTCACGGGCTGGCCCGTCGGGCCGATGATCGGCCAGAGGATCGGCGTGGCGGGGGTCTTCTCGCTCCCGGCAGCGGTCACGTATTCGGTGAACAGCTTGCCGTCGATCTTCACCACCGCCCCCTTGTTCGAAGGCTGGACGGTGACTTCCGCAAGCGCAGGAACCGCCCAGGCAGCCACCAGCAACAGGGTCATTCCGGCAGAGATCACAGCGCGCGTCATCGAGGTACTCCTTTGAATCAAGTCAGGCTGGCATCGCCGCGGGCGGAAAGCGGATCGCGGCCCCCGGCGGACGCTTTTCGGGCGCTCGCCCCATGATAACCGGCCGGAAACGGCCGTGCCACTGGCCAAGACGGCGGCGTCGAGCGATTGCGGACCCGTCCGGCGGAATCGCCGCGGACTACTTGCCCGGCTCGATCCTGGTCTGATATTGGCGGAAGGATACGGTCGGGAACATCGCCATGAACTGGTCGGTCTGCGCGACCCGCGCACGATCCGATTCCACCAGATAGGGTATGACCTGGTGCTCGCTGCGAGCCGTAATCTTCTGGCCGAACAGCTTTCCCCCCCCAGGGCGGACCGTCAGGTGGACCTCCTTCGGCAGCAGGCCCAGCCGTTCCAGGGCCCGGTTGACCTGCGTGCGTGCAAACGGAGGGCGGGCCCCGGGGTTGATTCGCGTGTTCAGCAGACAGTACCAGTCGCAGAATTCCCGATACTGCGCCGCGATGTCGCTCGTCTTGGCGGTCGTCGTCGCCACGCGGTAGCTGATCCACGGGCTGTCCAGGCGAAGCTCGCCGGTTGACGCATCGTAGGTCTCGGCAAGCTCGGGAGCCGCGGAAAACCGCAGAAACTCGTTCGGCTGCCCGGCTGCCCACAGGCGGAGCCGCTCGGCCAGATCGCTCAACTCGCGGGTTGCCAACTCCGTGCGGATTCGCCGCACCGGATCGAGCAGAACGAACCGCCCCTCGTGCCGGTCGAGAAGGGTGATCTCCTCGGGCGTCTTCAGATAGTCGTAGACCTGGTCATCGAGGAAGATCGTCGTGCTCTCGATCACCGGCCCGTCCTTCTTCTCGCTGAGAAAGACCTTGTTCTCCACGCGGAATTCCTCCGCCTGCCCCGGTGCCGCGAGCCCCGAGAGGGCAACGACCGCCGACAGCGACGAAAACAGCCCGACTGCCGCTCTCAAGACACGCGTGGTCACAACTGCGCTCTCCGTGAAGTCTTTGCGTCCAGCCCCCGCGCCCGCCACGCTCCGCCGTGACGCCAACGACAAGGTCGAATGGCCAAGGTCCAATTCTCAACGGTCAAGAGTGGACAGGGTTTGCCCTATGACTTGCGGCCGCCGAATTCCGTTTGAACCTTGAAGATTGGATTTCGAAGCCCGTACCACCCACGCCCCAACGAGGGGAAGATACCCAAAACCAACCGGATGTGTAAATCGCAATCCGGCCGGAGGGCGAAAAGGATCTTTTCCGGTTTGCTCGACCTGCCCAGGTTCCAGTGCTAAGATGGGCGGATTCCTCCCTCGACGATGCCCTCCAAAAGCTCCCCGCTGGCACAAGCTCAGTCAGCTCACGTCCAGATCTCAGTGCATGGGTTCGTTTATGAGAATTGCCTATTTTGACTGTCTTTCCGGAATTAGCGGCGACATGACACTCGGCGCCCTGGTCGACTGTGGAGCCGACCTGGAGGCGATCAACGCGGCGATCGGTTCGCTTGGACTGCCCGACTGCCGCCTCGTCGCCCGCGAGGTGAAAAAACACGGGTTCCGAGCGACCCAGGTGACGGTTGAATACAGGCCGGAGCACACCCACCGCCACCTCTCGCAGATTCTGCGGATGATCGAGGGGGGCAGTCTCGGCGACCGCCCGAAAGACCTTGCGGGCCGAGTCT
Organism: Pirellulaceae bacterium; assembly: GCA_012744395.1. Taxonomy (GTDB): domain Bacteria; phylum Planctomycetota; class Planctomycetia; order Pirellulales; family Thermoguttaceae; genus JAAYCB01. The sequence continues at coordinate 8,696 of JAAYCB010000291.1, read as the reverse complement.
TCGGCCGGCTCGCCGAAGCGGAAGCGCACGTTCACGGCACGACAATCGAGAAAGTCCACTTCCACGAAGTCGGGGCGGCCGATTCGATTGCCGACATCGTTGGCAGTGCCGTCGCGCTGGACTTGCTCGGCGTGGAACGCGTTGCGGCCTCCGCCGTGCCGACCGGTTGCGGGCAGATCAGGATCGCCCACGGCGTCTGCAGCGTGCCCGCTCCGGCCACCGCCGAGTTGCTCAAGGGGATCCCCCTGGCCGAGTCCACGATCGCCAACGAGTTGACGACGCCCACCGGCGCGGCGCTTCTCGCCGCCCTGGCCGACTCGTTCGGCCCCGCGCCGGCGATGACCATCCAGCGGATCGGTTACGGAGCCGGGCAGCGGGACCTCGACGAGCAGCCCAACATTCTGCGGGTTCTCGTCGGCCAGGCCGAAGCGGCGCAACAGGAGTCAACCGTCTGGATTCTGGAGACGAACCTGGACGATCTGCCGGGCGAGCAGATCGGCTACTGCACCGAACGGCTCTGGGAGGCGGGCGTGCTCGATGTCTATGCCACGGCGATTCAGATGAAGAAGAGTCGGCCGGCCGTCAAGCTCACCGTGCTCTGCCAGGCCGGCCAGGTCGCCGCCGCCGAGGCGATTCTCTTCCGGGAAACGACCACCTTGGGCATCCGCCGCTGGCCGGTCGAACGCCGCGTCCTTCCCCGCGCGGCGCACCGGGTCGAGACCCCCCTGGGCGCAATCGACGGCAAGATCGGCTGGCTCGACGACGGCACGGTTCGATTCTCCCCCGAGTTCGAGTCGTGCCGGCAGATCGCCGAGCGGCAAGGAATCCCGCTGGGCGAAGTCTTCGATGCCGCCCGGCGCGGATTTCACCCTGAGCGAATCGCCCCGCCAGCCAATCACATCGTTCGCTGATTGCGAGCGGCGGGCAATGATCTTGGGGCAGATCCTGCCCGGCGTCCCCGTTTAGAGGCTCGGACCGGAGTCGAAATATCCCGGCCTGCCCTTTATAGAATGTAAACAAGTCGAGAGAGAATGTTGCGAGGATCGGCGATTGGTCCATCCGCCGTGGGCGGCCTGCGCCAGCCGGTCAAGGTCAACTGGACTGTCCCCTTGGCCGAGATGCTCTTCGGCCAGGACGCCGACTGGCGGACTGGCGCTTGCTGCCCGAAATGGGGGCAGGCGGTGGCCTCGCGCCGCTTCCGCCTGGATCGGCACGGTGCCCGCAAGTACATTCGAAAAATGGCCTCGCGCCGATTCCGCCTTGATCGGCACGGTGCCCGCAAGTAGATTCGGAAGATGGCCTCGCGACGAGACCGCCCGCTTTTCGGCGGCTTTCGGCGGGGAAGCATGGAGTCCGGATGTGAGCCAACCCGACCGACTGCCGCCGCCGATTGGACGCGTCCTCCTGGCGTGCCTTGCCGTCGCCTGCGGCACTCTGGCCGCGTCCTCGCACGATTCCACGAGTTCGGCCCCTCATTGCGATCCCTCACCGCCGGTGATCGTCGCCCCTCCCGACCGGGCCGTGCTGATGTCGGGAAACCTCGATGTGATCTATCGCGGCGGCGATACGTCCTTGAAAGTCGACTCCCAGCCGAAAGACTGGGACCCCAACTACGCCGCGCCGGTGCGTGTCGGGCATCTCCACTTGAGCCCGGGCATGCACCGCCTGGAAATCGGCGAGCGACGCATTCTGTTTTGCGTGGCCTTGAATGAAATGGAGCACGACGGCCCCTCCGATTGGCCGATCCACAAGCTCCACACAATGAGCCACGAAGCGGACCGTTGCACCGAGTGCCACCAGACACAGCCGAGCGGCAATCGGCTCGCGGTCGGGCTGGCGCGGATCCCGCAGGCGTGCATGGAATGCCACCGTCAAGACGAGCTGAAAGAACCGCACCAGCCGTTCGCAAGCCTCCCGGCCGACTGCCGCCAGTGCCACGCCCTGCACGGTTCGCCATTTCCGTCGCTGCTGAAGGCCCCGAAACAGAAAATCCTCGACCAGTTCACTCGCGTCGCCCCGCAAGCCAAGTGAGCGGCCGGAGGAATTCGGCCATTCGCGGCGTCTCCAGCGGGCCGCTTCAACCGGCCCGTTCCAGAAGACCGCGAAACACCTCGGGGCCGAGTTCGTCGAGCGAATCGACCACCAGGTCGGCATCTGAAAGCTCTTCCCGAGTCCTCCCCGTGCTGGCCATCCCCACGCACCGCATCCCTGCGGCCCTCGCGGCTGCGATCCCCGGCGGCGCGTCTTCGACCACGATGCACCGCTCCGGCGCTAGCCCGAGGCGCTCGGCGGCGAGCAGGAAGACCTCCGGGTCCGGCTTGCCGCGCGTGACGTCGCCGGCCGTGACGACGGCAGAAAACGGATGCTTCGCGCCGAGCCGCTCGGCCACGAGGGCCACGTTCGCCGGCGGACCGGAAGAGCCGATCGCCGTTGGAATACCGGCAGCCGCAAGCCCTTCCAGCAACCGCTCGACGCCCGGCATTGCCGGAAAATTCTCGGCGATGATCCGGCGAAAGGCATCTTCCTTGCGGTCGTCGAATCGCTGGATCGCCGCGGCGTCGTCGCCGAGTTCGGGCCAGAGAAGCGCGATGATCTCGCGGCTCGTCCGCCCGAACGTCGCAGCGAACTGCTCCTCGGACATCGCGGCGCCTTCCTCGCCGGCCACGATGTTCCAGCTCTGGAAGTGCGCACGGTAGGTGTCCACGAGCACCCCGTCCATGTCGAAGATCACGGCCATCCGGCGGAGAGTCATTCCTGGATCGTCCCCTGAACAAATCCACGGGGCGGCAGGGGCCTGGTTGCCGTGCCCTCGCCGCCCCGCGGAGCATCCATCAGCCATCCGCGATCGCCGCGGACCTCAATGGCTGGTCCCAAAATACTCGTGCTCGAAATCGTGCACTAGCTGCTTCAGCTTATCCGTATTGGCCGTGTCGGTCGTCTGCTTGGCCTTCATCGCATAGACGAGCATCTCGTGAAGCCGGGTGAGCTGCTTCACATATTTCGTCCTCGTCGCCTGATCGTCCTCGGGCGTGAGCGGCTTGAGCCGCTGGGTCATGAAATACTGCGTGACGATATGCTGGAACTCGTCGCAGTGGGCCTCCTTGTTCATCACCCATCGCGTGATCTGGTTGTGGTCCTGGGGGTCCTTCGAGAGCGCGACGATCTCCTGCATCGACTTCTCGATCGTCGTGATGTGCTCGTAGAGCAGCTTGACCCGGGTCGGATCGTCGTAAATCCCGCATGGAATCTCGCAGTGCGCCGAAGCGCGCAGCGACCATGCCGCCAGCGAGGCCACGGCAACCATCGGCACGGCCACCTTCCACCAGTTCTGTCTCGTCATCGTCCAGTCTCCTGTCGGGCTTGAACCGCGCGGTCGCCGGGCCGTTCTTCCCGGCCGGCGCCCCGCAAAGAAGTGAATCGGCGTCGCCCCCATTGTAGAGACCCCTTCCAGGGGCAATCCGAGTAGCAGCCCTCGGCACCCCCACAATGGGCCACAAGGTCGCGCCGCCGTATCAGGTGCGGGGCAAACCGTTTGGGAAAGGGCCCGGGGCCGGCGGGCAGAGCGTCCCGCAGAATCGGGCGATTGCAGGGAGCCTTTCGGCGCCCCGGCCACAAGAGCCGGACTGCGTCGTTGCAGCGATCCCCCGCCGAACCGCCCGCCGTTGCCGCAATCGGGGCAAGCAGTGAGCTGGCGGGACACTTTTGCTGGCCCGCGCCGGCCAACCCGGCATCTGTGGCAAAACGCCGCGCCGGCCCGCGGGAGTCATCAGCCGGGGCTTCTTCGACGGTCGTGGGCCGCCGCAAGTGCGGCGCGGAAGTGAAGCCGACTCGGGTCAGGCGTGTTCACTTGCGGTTCGGAGCCATGATCGGCGCATGAATCGTCGGCGCTTGAGGGCGGGCGAGGTCCGTGCGCCGCCCCCAACCGGATCGTTGGCTCCGGTGCGTGGACGGCTACCCGACGAGGACGCCCTCAAGCTCGAGCAGCCGACGTTTCAGATCGATGCCTCCGGGGGCGGAGAAACCGCCCAAGCGACGGTCCGAGCCGAGAACGCGGTGGCAGGGGACGATCAGCGGCACCCGATTCGACGCCAGGCACTGCCCAACCGCTCTGGCGGCTTTGGGTGAGCCGGCGGAGGCCGCCAAAGCGGCGTACGTTGTTGTCTGGCCGAACAGCACCTCGCGGCAAGCGCTGGCCACCCGCCTCTGGAAGGGCGTCCTTCCGTTGAAATCTACGGCAACGGCGCGAAAATCGACGGGCTCGCCGGCTGCGTAGGCCGCGAGCCGTTCAATCAGCGGCGGATCGACCGACCCGGCCGGACGGTCTGGCCGGACGGAAACCTCCAACGCACCCAGCGCTGCCTCGCGTGTCGCGTGGCCAATCGAGAGACGTGCCACCGCGACGTGATGCCAGCAAATGCCCATCCATCCGAGTGGTGAACGGAAGCACGTGCAATAAATGGCTCGGTGCTTTACTTGCATAGCGTGAAAGTCCTCGCGAGAGCGGGCAAGGTTCAAGGTTCGTCGACATCGGGTCTTGATTGCGATCGCTCGACCCTGGACCTTGGATGTTGAACCTTGCGCGAAAGACGACGTTCCGGGCGGCCCGAAATCCCAGTCGCCAGTCCGCCGACTCAGCGGCGTCGATCCGCTTGAAGGCGGGCGCGGCGAGCACGAAACACCCGTCTTCCTCCATTAGCTCAGTTGGGGGGCGGCTTTGACAGTCTCTCCGCACCCCTCCTATACTACACTCAGGTTGCCGACCGGACGAGTTGCGGGGCGCCGCCCCCTCAATCAGCGGGGGGCCGTGCCTTGCCGGCCTTGGTGGGGCCCGGGGCAAGACCGACCCGAAGAGGCGGCCCCTTTGGGCGCCAGTCTGGCCATGCGGAGAATACACCAGTTATCGATCGTGAGCGGTGGAAGGAATTGCCCCGGATGACGCCTTACAGTTCACTCTGCGACGACTTTTACGTCAACATGAATCTGAGCACGGAGATGGACCTGCCGGCCAACCGTGAAACGGTGCTCCATTTCTTTGAACGCGTCCAGAAAAAATACCCCACGATGCGCAACTTCTACAGCCGCGATCGGGGCGACTTCATCCTCGAAGAGGATAAGGACCAGGGGAGCTATCGCTGGTGCACGATCGAATCCCGCCGGGTCTGCTCGGGGCACGTCAATCCGGAAACCATCGACAGCGCGCTCGCGCAGCACCGCCTCGTGCTCGATCTGGCCCCTTACGATCTCTCCGTCAGCCCGCTGGACTGCGAGGCCCTCGACCTGCTCTACGGGTTCGATTACACCTACCGGGGGAACCACAATCAACTCGTCACCGAAGCCCTGGGGGTCAGTCCCTCCTTCGAGCGGATGCTCGACATCCCAGGCTCGACGGTCATCAACCACGAGCCCTCGCTCACGCTCGCGCTTGACGACGACTGCCGGATCCAGTGCCGCTTGAGCATCGAGAACCGCACGAACGCCTATCAGATTCGAACCGGCGAGTATCCCGAGGAGCAGCTCAGCGTCTACGTGACGGCCAGGCAGTATGGCAGCCTCAAGGCGAACGCCACCTTCAGCAAGACGCTCTCCCAGCTCGAAGGCATCTGCCGCGACCTGATCGAGAATTACGCCATCGAGCATGTTCTCCAACCGCTCCAGCGAACCATCGCGCTGAAGTAGCCGCAGCAGCGATGCCTTTCGAAGCGGAGCATGACCGCCCGAACCAAGTGCCGGAGCGCAACCATTGGCGGGGAGTGTTTGGTTTCTTGCCCGGCAAAAGGCTGTTCCCGCGGGCAGGAGAGGCTTGGGCGCTGCGGCAACGGGTCTGTCTTCTCCTGGCCGGCCCCGCGGCGACTGCCTCGCGCCCCCGCCGGCCAGGCCCGGTCAGGGCGCCAGCCCGGCGACAGTGGACTCGAATCGGTAATGTCCCGCCGCGATGCGAAAACCGGCGGCGCCTTCCAGGGGCGGCAGCCCATCGACGCCCGGAGACTGGGAGGCCGGCTTGGCGTTTTCGAGAATACCCTCCGGGTGCGCCGCTGGAATATAGACGCTCGCCGTGGTATTGGGCGGAATCGTTAAGGCGAGCGTGAACTTGTCGCGATCGATCTGCCATTCGACGCGGATCGCGCCCCGGGCGGATTCGTAGCGCGCCTTGACGGAACTCAGGCCGCTTGGGGGCCGCGGGTGAATGACGAAATGTTTGTAGCCCGGCTGGCTCGCATCGGGATTCAGTCCGACGATCATTCTCCAAATCCACTCGCCGGCACCGCTCAGACCGACGTGGCTGAAGTCATTCATGATGTCGGGATTGAAACCCAAGTCCTTGCGCCAGCCGTCAAATCGTTCCCAAATCGTCGTGGCCCCGCAGTCGATCATGTGGCGATACGACGGAAACTCCGGATTCATGGCAATCTTGTAGGCCAGATCCGCTTGGCCGTGCGCCGACAACGCCAGCAACAGCCGCTTGGTGCCGTGGATGCCCGTGGATAGTCTGCCGTCGTGGGCTTGGACCGCTGCCAGCAAGTGCTCCATCGCCTGCTTCTCGCGGAGTTCGTCTAATAAGCCCATTTCCAGCGGAATCGCATAGCAGGCTTGAGTGTCTCCCTGGATGCGCCCCTGTTCGTCCAGATAGGCCGCAGCAAACGCGTCGGTGATCTTCTGCGCCAACTCACGATACCGGGTCGCTTCGTCGTCTCTCCCCAGCGCGGCCGCCATCCTGGCCACCAACCGGGTCGAGTTGGCCCAGAAAGCCGTGGAGAACAGTTCCTTGGGGGTCAATGGCTGCGCGGGAGTGCGGGCCTGCGTCCAGGCGTCCGGCGAGCTGACCATGACCGCGTCCAGCCAATCGCTGTAGTCGTTTCCGCGGCTGTTTTTCCATAAATGATCCGGGTTGTCGCGAAGGATCGCCTCCACATAACGCCGCGCGGGCTCATAAGAAGTTTCCAGCAGCCGCCGGTCGGCGAAGTTCACGTAGCTTGTCCAAGGAATGATCACTCCCCCATCGGACCAGGCCGGAGCCGACATCTTCTTCAGGTCATGCTTCGGCGCGGTGATCGAGAAATATCCGTCCCCTTCCTGCTCGTCGTGCATGTCGCGGACCCATTTTGTGCCAAGTCCGCCCACGTCCATGGCAAAACAGATCGACTGCCAGGATGACTCGCCGTCGCCCATCCACCCGTAGCGCTCGTTGCGCCCGGCGCAGTCGGTGACCACGCTGACCATATTCCCGCGATAGGTCCAAACGATGTTTCTCCAGAGCGCGGCCAGCGCGGGGTCGGATGCCTCCAGCGACCCGGTCACCCGCGTGGCGGAACCGACGGCCAGCGCCGTCAGGCAATCCGCCGCCGGTTTCGAGGGCGCGCCGGTCACCTCAACGTAGCGGAAGCCGTGGTAGATGAGCGTTGGCTCGAACGCCTGCGGGCCGCCGCCTTTGAGGATAAAGGTATCCGTCGCGTCGGTCTTGCCGAGGTTGGCTGTATAAAGCATGCCGTCGGCGCCGATCATCTGCGCGTGGCGCAGCCGGACCGTCGTGCCGGCCGGACCGTCAAGCCGCACTCGGCAGAAGCCGGCGATGTTCCGCCCGAAGTCAAACACATAGACCCCTGGCTTGGGCTCGCTGATACCGATCGGCTCCAGGCGTTCGAGCACGCCGATCGGCTCGTTGGGCTGTGCGGAAAGCGACAACGGCCATGTGGGCGGTCTGGCCTCAACAGGCTGCCACGCGGCGTCCTGAAAACCCGGGCGATTCCAGTCTTCGGCTTCCTTGCGCGCGTCATAGGTCACTCCGTCGTAGATGTCGGCCTTTTGCCAGGGACCGTCCAGCGTGCATCTCCACGTCCCATCGGTCACGAGCGTTTGCAGGCTCCCGTCGGCTCGCTCCACTTCGACCTGGGCCAAGAGCCGCTTGATCCCATCGCCGTAGTATCTCCTGGAGACCGTCATCGGCTGGTACATTCCCCGCATGCGATACCAGCCGCCGGCCACGATTGCTCCGATGGCATTGGGGCCTTCTTGGACCAGGTCCGTGACATCAACGGTCTGGTACAAGACGCGTTTGTTATAGTCGGTCCACTGCGGGGCGAGCATCTCCTCGCCGACACGGCGCCCGTTGATCCAGATCTCATAGCAGCCCAGCGCGGTGATGTACGCCGTGGCGCGGCGTATCGGACCGGGCACATCGAATTCCTTGCGGAACATCGGCACGGGAGCGGGCGGGTCGGCCTGTTCCGCGGGCTGCGGCGCGGCGATCCATTGGGCCTGCCAATCGGACGTGTCGAGCAGCGCCATCGACCATGCCGCCGGGCGGCTCCACGCGGACGGCGCGCCCTCGCCATCCCAGACACGCACCTTCCAGTGGCATCTGGTGCGGCTGGCAAGCGGCTTGCCCGCGTATTCCACCCCGATCGTTGCGCCGGAATCGACCTTACCGCTGTCCCACAGGTCGGCCCTGTCTTGATCCAGCAACTGCCTACTCGAGGCAACAAGCACGCGGTATCCCGTCTGCCGCTGCCCGCGTTGCGAGGGATCGCCTTCCGCATGCAATACCCAGCCCAATCGCGGCCGCGCCGCATCGATTGTCTTTTCTATTGGGGAGATTTCAGCCATGTTGGACCTGCTTTTCTCTCGGGTGGTGCGCGCCTCCCAAGGGCGTCGACGAACCGTTCCGCCGCGAAAACAGCTGGAGAGACGGGGCGGCGTTT
>JAAYCB010000290.1 GCA_012744395.1 Pirellulaceae bacterium | reverse complement strand
TCCTCGCTCCCAAGCTCCAGCTGGGGAACGCCTCGCGGCCTGGCGGGAGATTTGTGTAACCGAATCCGCACTTGAACCATCGAACCGCAGTAATTGAGAATCCGTCTCATCGAACCAGTCTGGAGGGTTGTCAGAATGTCTCAGAGAGAATGGCTTGTCGCCGGCGTCGTTGGCCTCGCTGCGCTGGCCTCGGCGGGCTCCGTCCGCTCGTCGGAGATCAAGGACGCCGAGTCGGCGACGCATGACTCCAGCGCGGCCGAGTACGAAGTGGTCGAGACCTACAAATTCGCCGGGTTCGACGTTGTCCAGTTCAACCTCTCCACGCTTTCCCATTTTTCCTATCTGCTTGTCAGCGACGGGGAAGCCCTCGTTGTGGATCCCGGGCGGGACACCGAGGCTTACGTGAAAGCGGCCGCGGGCCGCAACGTAAAAATCAGCGGCGTTTGGTTGACGCATTCGCACGCCGACTTCGTCGCCGGCCAGATGGAATTGGCTAACTCTCTGGGCGTGCCGATCTATATCAGCCGCCAGGCGGGCGCCGGTTATAAGCACACGCCGCTCAAGGAGGGCGACACGCTGAAAGTCGGCCAGGCGATCGTCACTTTCCTGGAGACTCCGGGGCACACGCCCGACAGCATGTCCGGCGCGGTGGCCAGTGCGTCCGAGCCCCAGAAACCGCTGGCCCTACTGACCGGCGACACGCTGTTCGTCGGCAGCGTGGGCCGACCCGACCTGCTCGGCGAAGGCATGGCGGCTTCGACGCTGGCGTCGATGATGTTCGACACCTGGACCACGAAGCTCTCGAAACTGCCCGACGAAGTCGTCATCATGCCAGCCCACGGCGCCGGCTCGCTCTGCGGGGCGCATCTGGGCGACGAGCCGGTCTCGACAATCGGCAAGGAGCGGGTGTCGAACCCCTACCTCCAGTACAAGACCCGCGGTGAATTTGTCGCGGCCGTTCTCGACGGGCTGCCCGAAGCGCCACAATACTTTGCCCACAATGCCGCGATGAACCGCCAGGGCCCGGAACTGGTCGAGTGGAGCCCCGCGGAGCTTCCAGAAGTCAAGCCGAGCGCCGAGTTGAGCGATCCGAAGCAGTTTTACGTCGTCGACGTCCGCGATGCGGCCCAATACGCCGCGGGACACGTGCCCGGTTCGGTCAACATCGCCCTTCGCGGGCGGTTCGAAACCTGGACCGGCATCATGGTCCCCTGGGGCGCCAATCTGGTCGTGGTCGGCAAGCCGGACGAGCTGCGAGAAGCGATCCACCGGCTGCATCGCGTCGGCTACAAGGCGAAAGTCCTGGCGTACGAAGCCTGGGAGAAGGCCGGCCTGCCGATTGCGAAGACCCCTCCGATCGAGCCTCGGGAGTTGTACGCGGCGATGCAGCAGCCGGAGTCGCCGATCGTGGTCGACGTCCGCTTGCCCTCGGAATGGGCGGCGCTGCGGATCGGCACGATTGTCAACATCCCGCTCAACAAGCTGGCGGCGGATGCGGTGAAGATCGATCGCAATTCCCCAATCGTCACCGTCTGCAACAGCGCGTACCGTTCCAGCCTGGCGATCGGTGTGCTCGAGCGGCAGGGTTTTCGCAACGTTCGCAGCATGGCCGGCGGGAGCGAGGCGTGGCTGGAGGCGGGGTTGCCGGTCGTCGAGGCCCAGGCGTCATGCGTGCTGCCTGCTCTCTCGGGTCCGCCACTGAAGCTTGCGGACCGGATTTCGCCCGCGGAATTGAAGCGGATGATGATGGATCTGCCCGGCACGTTCCAACTGATCGACGTGCGGCCGGCGGCGCAGCACGCCGATTATCAACTGCCGGGTTCGCAGAACGTCGAGCTGGCCCAGTTGCTCGGCAATCCGGCGTACCTGGAGGGGAGCCTGCCGCTGGTGATCGTCGACCGGGACGGCTCGCTGGCGATGATGGCCGGCGGGATTCTGGCCCAGAAGACCGATCGGCGGGTGATCGCCCTTCACGGCGGGCTCCAGGCCTACTGGTCTGAATCGGACCTCGCCGCGCTGGCCCAGCCGGGCTCTCGGCCCTCGCCCGCGGCGGCCGCGGCGCCCGGGGCCGCGAAGCCGCCCGCGCCGGCCGCGGCGAGCCCCGCCCCCAAGGCAAACCCCGCGCCGAAGAAGCGCCGCAGCGCCGGTTGCTGACGCGCGGCGGATTGCCGACAACCGTGTGTTTCAAGGAATCCTCAGATGAACGAGTCGATCGCGGGAACGAAACCATCGCCGGGCGCCGACCGGACGCCGTCGCCCTACTGGAATCCCTACCTGGCCGGCGTCCTGCTGGGCCTCACGCTGCTGGCCTCGCTGCTGACGCTCGGGGCGGGGCTGGGGGCCTCCGGCGGGCTGGCCCGCATCGGGGCCGAAGTGGAATCGTGGATTGCCCCGGCACACGTGGCGGCCAGCGGCTATTTCGGGCCCTGGGGCGAGAATCCATTGTCGTACTACCTCGTCTACATGCTGCTGGGCGTGTTTCTCGGCGGCCTGGTCTCGGCGATCTTCGCGCGGCGGATCGAGCCGCAGGTCGAACGGGGCAAGGCGGCAACCGCGCGGCGAAGGCTGGCGCTGGCGGCCGCCGGCGGGATTCTGGCCGGTTATGCGGCCCGCGTGGCCGGCGGGTGCACTTCCGGCCAGGCGCTTTCCGGCGGAGCAATGCTGCTGACCGGGAGCCTGATCTTCATGGGCTGCGTATTCGCCGGCGGGTATGCCGCCGCGTATTTCGTCAGGAGACAGTGGCATGATTGACACCTATTACTCCACCGGCCAGCTCGACAGCCCGCAGGCCTTCTTTGTCGCCCTGGCCGTCGGCCTGGCGTTCGGGTTCGTACTCGAGCGGGCGGGATTCGGCAGTTCGCGACGCCTTGCCGGAATCTTCTATTTCCGCGACATGACGGTCCTCCGGGTGATGTTCACCGCCGTGATCACGGCGATGCTCGGCCTGCTGCTGTTTACGGGCATGGGGTGGATCGATCTTGGCAGCGTCTACGCGATGCCGACGATTTTCGGCGCCCAGGTCGCCGGAGGCCTGCTCTTCGGGGTCGGCTTCGTGATCGGCGGCTGGTGTCCCGGCACGGCGGCGGTCGGCGCGGTTACCGGCAAGCTCGACGCGTTGGTCTTCCTCGGCGGCGCGATCGTTGGATCGATTCTGTTCAACGAGACGTTCCCGTGGCTCGGCTGGCTGATGGACTGGGGCTACCAGGAAGAGCCGCTGTATGCCTTCGGGATGTCGCGAGCGGTCTTCGGCCTGCTGTTCACGCTCGTCGCCGTTGCGGCGTTCTATTTCGCCGAGTGGGTAGAAAGCTTGAGCGGAGGCGGGGCCTACCTGAGAAGTCCGATGCTCAAGGGGCTCGCCGCGGCGCTGGTCGTCGCCGCGGCAGCCCTGCTGGTGCTGCCCGGCGAAGAGGCCGCAGGCGTTGCGGTCGGCAGTCAGGCCGCGGAGCGGGCGCTGCTCGCCTCGATTGACGAGGGAGCCGACCACGTCGAGCCCGAAGACCTCGCCGACCGGATCATCGCCGGCGAGCCGGGACTGGTGGTCGTCGACGTCCGTCCGGCAGAAGAATACGCGGCCTTCCACATCCGCGGGGCGATCAGCGCGGCGCTTCCCGAACTGCCCCAAGTGCTCGCCGAACGGAAGAACCGGGGCCAGATTGTGCTCTATTCGACGGGCATGACCCATCCGGCGCAGGCCCGCGACGCCTTGGCGCGGCTGGGCTACGAGAACGTCTGGCTGCTGACCGACGGCCTGCGGGGCTTCGTCGATCGGTGCTTGACGCCGGTTTCGCTGCGGAGCGAGCCGCTTTCGGCCGGGGCCGCCGCGCGGGTGCGGCGCTGGCAGGCGTATTTCACCGCGCGGCGAGCCAGCGCTGGCTCGCCGCCGTCCTTGGGCGCCGCCGCGCAACAGGCGGCGGAAACCACCCCGGCCGTTGTTTCAGCCGAGTGGCTCGCCGATCGCCTCGAGTCCGCAGCCGTGCGCATCCTCGATGTCCGCCAGCAACCGGTCTTCAGCAGCGGCCACATCCCGGGTTCCGTCCGCGTCGATCCGGAGAGTCTCCGCGGGGTGGTCGGCGGCGTGTCGTCGATGCTGCTGCCCGCGGAGATGCTCGCCGAGCACCTCGGGCTGATGGGGATCGAGCCGGACGACACGGTGGTTCTGGTCTGGGGCGACGCGCTCCGCGACGCCACGCTCGTTGGGATCGCCCTGGCGCGGGTCGGGCATCGGAACTGGAGCATCTTGGAGGGTGGATTCGCCCGCTGGGCGGCCGAGAGTCGGCCGCTGGAGACGGCGCTCCGCGACGTGCAGCGGCGCGACTACCACTTCGACCCCGCGGCGGACTGGTTTACGGTCGACGCCGACCAGGTGGCCGACGCCCTGAAGGATTCGCCAGCCGTGGTGATCGACGCGCGGCCCGAGGAGTATTTTTTGGGCGTCAAGTCCGACGAGGCCCGGGCCGGTCACATCCCCGGGGCGGTGAATCGCCCTTACACGGCCGATCTGACCGCAGACGGGCAGTTACGACCGCTTGACCAGTTGGCCGCGGAGTACGCCCGGCTGATCCCAGCGAAGCAGGCGCCGGTGATCGTCCATTGCCGCACGGGCCAACAGGCGAGCCAGGCCTGGTTCCTGCTGACGCGGCTGTTGGGCTACGAGAACGTTCGCTGGTACGACGGCAGTTGGACCGATTGGGCCGCGCGGCCGGACAAACCGGTCGCCACCGGCAAGATTTCGCCGGGATGATCCGGGCTACTCCGCCGGCAGAATCTGGATCGCGTCGACGCAGACGTTTCCGTTGGCGCCCTTGGCCGAAACGACGACGGCCCCGCGCCTGCCGGCGGAGAACTTGAACTTGCCGAGCGAGAGGAAGCCGGAGGCCAGTGGCGGCGCTTTCTTCATGTCGATGACCCGCTTTTCGCTGCCCCCGTCGTGGCGGACTTCGACCGACGCATTGGACGCGCGATTCTCGTGATCGCGATACGCCAGGCGGATCTCGTAGACGCCGCTTGCGTCCACCGCGATCGGGAACCTGGCGGACGCGTTGGAAGCGGGGCCCGCGTAGACGTAGTCCAGGCCGATATAGCCCGCCAGCCCGGTGCCGGAACCCCATTTGCCGGACATCTCCGCCAGCCGATTGTCGATCACCTTGCCGGGCAGGCTTGCCGGATTGATGCCGACCTTCAACTCTTCGACGGCGGCCGGCGGCGGCACGGGCCCGGACATGTAGATCGGCCCGGTGACCGAATCGCGCCGGGCAACGCCGGGCAGCTCGAGGAGCTTTTTCAGATCGCCGAGATACTGGTCGTAGACCTGCCGCGGACCGCATTCATGGGCCACGCAGATCGAGGCGGCCTTGCCGACCACTTCGCCCATCATCCCGCAGGTCTTCATCACGCGGACCGTCCCCAGGGCTTCGTGGGTCACGCTGACGCAGCGTCCCGCCATGAACAGGTTGGGCACGTTGCGCGAATAGAAGCAGCGGTAGGGGACGGGGTAGCCGTTCGTCCTGTCGACGTGCTGCTGGAACTCCGCGATGGAAATGAAGGGATCGTCGGGATACTTCTTGGGAATGAACTCCTTGCGGGGATAGTGGAGATCGATCGACCAGGTGGAGGGGACGCAGGCGTCGGGATAGACCTTCAGTTGGGCCACGTCCTCCTGCGAGAGGACCACGTCGCCCATCAGGCGGCGCGACTCGCGCGGCCCCCCGATGTAGGCCAGCCAGGTGAGCACGGCGTTCTCGTGCTCGGCCTTGCCGCCGCGGTTTTTCATCGCGTTCCAGGCCCCGAACACCGCCCGGTGGTTCCAGTCGCGCATGTATTCCAGGTCTCGGATCGGGTCCTTGTCGAAGCCGGTTTCCCAGAACCAGGGGCCGGCGCCGCCGGCAGCGCCGGGGCCGCGTTTGCCCGGATAGGGGAAATCGCTCATTTCCAGGTCCAGGGCCCAGGGCGTCTCGGGAAACGGCTGCCTCGTGGCGGTCTGTTCCCAGCGCCACATGTTGCTCATTCCCATGTGGCCTTCTTCGGTCGTTTCGGAGTCGGCGCCGGCCAGAAAGCCGATCGTGCCGTGGCCGGTGCAATCGGTGAACAGCTTGGCCTTGAACCGCTTGTGCTCGCCGGTCCGCGTGTCGAAGGCGACGACGGCGGCGATCCGCCCGTCTTCGGTCTGCACCTCGTATGCATGGTGATTGAGAAACAGCGCGATGTTCTTCTCGGCGGAGACGACCTCGGTCTTCAGCTCGTCCTTGAATTCCTCTTTCGTGCCGGGCGATTCCTTCGGGTCGGGGCTGAATTCCTCGATGATCTCGCCGATCCGCGGGAAGAGGCCGCGGCGCGTCTTGCCCTGCGGCCAGACGCGGACCTCGCTGCTGGAATTGCCGCCGAGAACGGGCCGGTCCTGGATCAGGGCGACTTTCAGCCCCATCCGCGCCGCCGAGATCGCCGTGCCGCAGCCCGAATAGCCGCCGCCGACGACGACCAGGTCGAACTGGTCGGTGGCGACCGGCTCGTCGGGCAATCCGAGCAGCCGCTGCCGCCAGGCGGCGTGCGGCTGGTTGCCGTTGGGCGGAACGTATGCGGCGTGTTTGGCAAACAGGATCGCGTCGCAGCGGCCGCCGAAGCCGGCGAGATCGTGCAGCCTGACTTCGACCTGTCTCTTCTCGATCGACACCTCGCCGCCTTCGTGCCAGTGCCAATCGGCCCCCTTGGTGCCGAAGGTCTCGGCGAGCGGCTTGCCGTCGACGATCAATTGGAACTTGCCCGGCGTCCCCGGCGCATTCCAGCGGGCGACCCAGTCCTTGGTGCGGACGAACACCCGGTAGCGGCCGGTTTCCGGGAAGGTGACGGTCGTCACGGCATCGCCGACCGGTTCGCCCAGGCCATGCGCCAGGAGATAGGGCGAGCCCATGATCTGGATGAACTGGGTATCGAGGACCCACCCGCCGGGGTCGGCGAAGCTCTCGGCCTCGACAAACACCACCCGCTCAGCGGCCGCCCGGCCCGGAGGTGCGAAAAGAAATGCCAACCCGCACGTTAACAAGAGTCCTCGTATCGCCATACCAGATCCTCGCGTTTCTCAATTTCTCTGGAGCAGCTCGAGCATCTTCCGGTCCAGCTTGTGGCCGTGAAAATCCTCGTAGTCGACGTCGTCGCGGCCGCTGTCGAGAATCCCGAACGAGCCGCGGAAGTTCCACAGCGCCCAGCCCCATCCGCACTTCCGCCAGTTGGCCAACGAGTCTTCCAGCCAGCGGAGGGCGACATCGTGCGGCGTCTTGTTGAAGCAGCCGAATTCGCCCACGATCACGCCGATGCCGGCGCGCTCGGCCTCCAGCCAGGGGACGATCCTCGTCCGCCAGAGCCACTGGCGGTCTTCCCTCGTTTCGCAGAGGAAGGGCCCCCCGGCGCCGCCGGGCGTATAGCGGGCATGGGCCGGTTTCTGCCCCCACTCGGACCGGAGGCTGAGGACGTCCTCCTGGGCGCCCGGGCGGGTGATGCCCAACTCGCCGAGCCGCAGCCAGTCGCCGGAGACAACGGCGATCTCGACGCGGGCCACGCCCGGGGGAAGCGCTGCTTCGTAGTCGCGGTTGTAGACGTTCTGGTAGATGTTCCACTCGGGCATGAAGACCGCCTTCTGCCACTCGCCCTCGCCGGGGCCGCAGACAAACTGCTTGTCAAGCAGCGTGCGGCTGTCGCCGCGGACCACCAGCCGTGCCCGCGAGGAGACGGTGGCGACCCGCAAGCGGAGGCTGGCCCCCTCCGTAAACGGCCCATCGATCCGCAACGGCAGCCGGGCGTCTGCCGGCACTTCCTTCTTGGTCGGCGCGTACAGCCATCCGATTGCCCGCGGGCGGGGCCAGGCGGGTGTCGGGTCGTGTTTCGTGCCGCCGACCCAGCTTGCCTGATGGTGCGAGACGTCCGACGGCGTGTAGCCGCGCGTGGCCTGGGCCAGTTTCAACTCGGCCAAGGCGAGGACGGGACGCTGGCCGTACCCCAGCCCGTCGGAAATGATCAGCCGGTCGGCGTCCTCGGCGCGGATCGCGGCCACGATTTTGCGGACGACCTCGACATAGACCTGTTCCTCGACGCCGGAGGGTTCGTTGAACAGATTGAAGCTCAGCCGCGCGCTGGGGATGTCGCGGTAGCGGCGGGCGAACATCGCCCAATGGGCGGCGCAGGCGCGCTGGGCGTCTGCATCGGTCCACAGGCTCTTGGCTTCCCGGGGGTTGGCCACGGTGTAGCCCGGCGCGCGATGAAAATTGAGCGACACGTGGATGCGGTACTTCTTGCCCCAGTCGACCGCCTCGTCGATCTCGCGGAGCGGCTCTTCGCGGAAACGGTTCCAGTCGTCGCCTTCGATCCAAATCCGGTAGTCCATCGGCAGCCGGACGAAATTGAACCCAAAATCGTGAATCCACCGGAAGTCCGACTCTTGGAACGGCCCGTTACTCCAATCGCGGTGGAACTTGTCGGTCAGGTTGAAGCCGCGCCAACGAGGCAGCTTTTCGGGCGCGGCCGATGGAAAACCACCAGGATCGTCGGCCCGGCACAGGCAAGGCATGGCCGACAGCCAGGCAAGCGCCATGGCGAGGAGGCGAGACTTCATGGGAGCACCGAGGCGGCGAGGTTGATGCGGAAACGCGGAAATCAACCGGCTGAAGGCCGATCATCCCGAAGACAGTAGACAGCAGGCCGAGCCGGATTGCAAGCCGGAAGGTCCGCCTCCGATGTGCGCTCCGCTATCCGGTCCTTCGGCGCGCGGGCCGTCTACCGCCGGCCCCGGGGCGGCCGAGAGTGCCCCACACGAATAATCGGCATAACCGGCAGATACTCCTGCGTTCAGGCCGTTTGACGAGGTTTCCCAGAAGAATCGGGAACCGAGCCGTTCGCGATAACCAACGCGCCGGCGCCACCCCACCAATCGCTCCTGGATGAATTCGGTTACCCTTCGGTCTCGGGGCTTTTCAGGGGCCGGAAGCGGACGAGGGTCTGTTCGGCGGCGCGGACGGCCTCGACGGCCTCCCGGTAGAACGCCTCCTGCGCGCGGATGCGGCGGCCCGAGCGGGGCACCGGCTGGTAGGATCCATCCGGCAGGAGCCGGCGGGCCTTGACGTTGTCGGCAAAATAGGTCTCCAGGATGCCGATCAGCCGGCGGCGAACCGTCTCGCTGATGACGGGAAACACGATTTCGAGGCGGTTGTCCAGGTTCCGCCGCATCCAGTCGGCACTCGAAAGGTAGACCTCCTCGTGGCCGCCGTTGCGGAAGTAGAAGATCCGGGCGTGCTCCAGGTAGCGATCGATGATCGAGCGGACTTCGATGTTCTCGGACACGCCCTTGACCCCCGGCTTCAGGCAGCAGATGCCCCGCACGTTGAGCAGGACCTGGACGCCGGCCTGGCTGGCGCGATACAGGGCCTCGCAAATCTCCGGATGTTCGAGGGAGTTGACCTTGGCCATCACCAGGCCGGGCATCTCGGCTGTTGAGACCTCGACCTCGCGTTCGATCAATTCGACGAACCGCTCCTTGAGCCGCCGCGGTTCGACGGTCAGCCGCGACCAGCCGACGGCCTCGGAATAGCCGGTCAAGAGGTTGAAGAACGCGGCCACGTCGGCGGCCAGTTCGCGGTTGGAGGTGATCAGGCCGACGTCGGAATAGAGTCTGGCGGTGCTGTCGTTGTAGTTGCCGGTGGCGAGGTGCACGTAGCGCTGGATGCGGCCCGATTCGCGGCGGACAATCAACAGGGCCTTGGCGTGGGTCTTCAGTCCGGCGATCCCGTAGATCACGTGGCAGCCGGCGTTCTCGAGCTGGCGTGCCCAGCCGACGTTCGCCGCTTCGTCGAACCGGGCCTTCAATTCGACGAGCACGGTCACCTCCTTGCCGTTTGCCGCCGCGCGTCCGAGGGCTTTGACGATGGGGGAATTGCCGCTTGTCCGGTAGAGGGTCTGCTTGATCGCCAGGACGTCGCTGTCCGCGGCGGCCTCCTCGACGAGCTGGACCACGCGATCGAACGTCTCGTAGGGATGGAAGAGCATCACGTCCTGGTCGCGGATCGTCTGCCAGATGTTCTCCGATCCGATCAGGTCGCGGGGAGTCTGGGGGGGCCAGTCGGCGTCGGCGAGCGACTCGAAGCGGGGCAGCGCCACAAGCTGCCGAAGCGCCCGGGCGTCGAGCATGCCGTCGACCTCGTAGACTTCCTCGGTGCGGAGGCCGAGCCATCCCTTGAGCCACCGCAGCAGCTCGGGCGCGAGGCCCGCGGAGACCGTCAGCCGGACAGCGCCGCGGCGGCGCCGCGCGATCACCGCCTCCTCCACGACGGTCAGCAGATCGCTGGCGTCGTCGTCCTGGATCGCCACGTCGGCGTCGCGGGTGATGCGGAAGAGGGTCCTGGAGAGGACCTCGCAGCCGGGGAACAGCAATTCAGCGTGCTCGGCGATGACGTCCTCCAGCCGCGCCAGGTGGACCTCCGACTCGCAGGGCAGGTGGACGAACCGCGGCAGGCGGCTGGGGACGGGGACCACCGCGACGCGTTTCTCGCGGCCGCGCTCCGTCTCGACGAGGAGCTGAAGCGCCACGTGAAGCTGTAGCCCGGGCAGCAGGGGCTGCGGATCCAGGTCCTCCAGGGCCATCGGCGTGAGCACCGGATGGAGCTCGCGGGTGAACAAGCCACTGAGGAACGCGCGCTGCTCCGGCGACCAGTCACGGGGTTCGAACACGCAGAGCCCGTGCTCGGCCAGCTTGCCGAGGACCTGGCGAATTCCGGCGGACTGTTCGGCAAACATCCGGTGCACGCGTGCTGAGATTGCCTGGAGCTGCTGGGTCGGCGTCATCCCGGCGATGTCGCGCTTGCGGACTTTGGCCGATCGCTGCTGCATCAATCCGGCCACGCGGATCATGAAGAACTCGTCGAGGTTGGCGCTGACGATCGCCAGGAACTTCAACCGCTCGAGGAGGGGCAATTCGCCGTTCAGGCCTTCGCGGAGCACGCGGTCGTTGAATTCGAGCCAGCTCAGCTCGCGGTTGATGTAGAGTTCCGGCGATTTCAGGTTAATCTTGGCCATCTCTTCTCCGAACGGGCCCGATCGTCGATCGGCTCCGGGATCGGGCTTCAAACCTCTTCCAGGCGGATCTTCATCCCGTAGATATCCTCGAACATGGCGCCTTTGTCGGCAATCGCCTTCCGCTCCAGCCCCAAGTTGTTCACCCCAGGCACGGTGATCACCAGGTCGTCTCCCTGCCGTTCGAAGCGGAGCGACTGGACGTCGCGGATCTGGCCGCGGCAGATGGCGTCCGCCGTCCGCAGCAGCGCGGCCAGCTTGCTGATCATCACGCGCGGCTCGCGGGGCAGGCTCATGTAGTCCATGTGCCCGGGTTTGGGCCCGCTGCGGCGGTGGTAGCGGGCGATGTGGGCGACGATCTCGATTTCGCGGGGGCGGAGGCCGAAGATTTCCGAATAGCGGATCAGGTAGAAGCTGTGCTTATGATGGGAAGGGGCCGCTACGTAGCCGCCCACTTCGTGGAGCAGCGCGGCGACCTCGAGCAGCAGCCGTTGCCGCGGGCCGAGCCCGTGGTCCGCCTGGAACTCGTCGAACAGTCGGACGGAGAGCCGCGCCACGTCCTTGGCGTGCTGCCGGTCGACGCGGTATTTCTCCGCCAGCTTGGTGGCCGAATGCCGCGTTCCCTCGGCGGCCTGCGCGTCCTCCTCGCCCGACGCGTTCCGCGCCAGTTCCAGCAGCAGTCCGTCGCGCATCGAGACCCGCGAGACGAACATCGATGTGGCCTTTGTCCTCCGCAGCAGCGACTGGTAGACCAACAGCGCCGGGGTCAAGGTCTGCGCATCGGCGATCGGCAGGCCGTACTTCCGCGCGGCCTGCTCCACGGAGAGTCGCCGGCAGGCGGAGACGAGCCGATTGAAGTCGGCGGCGGAGACGCAGTACAGGTCCTGCAAGGCGGTCGCTGCACGGATCTTCCGCGCGGCGAAGCGGACGTCGCCGCCGACGGCCACCAGGGAGCGGATTTCGTCGAGCCGGACCGACCCCTCGGCGGCGGCAACCGCCTTGCTGATGTGCCGGCTCAACACGTCGGAGGAGCGGTCGGCCGACTCCTGTCCGGTGGGGAACATCTCCTGAAGCCGGACGGAGCCCAGCCGCAGGCTGAGCGAATTGGCGATCTCCCCCTCTTCGAGCACGATCAGCAGCGTGCTGCCGCCGCCAACGTCGGCGATCAGGGCGCGGCCGCGGTTGACCACCGAGTCGGCCGGCACGGCGCGGCGGACGGCCGAGACGGTCAGGCTGCTCTCTTCCGACGTGCTGATCACCTCCACGTTCAGCCCCGTGGCCATGAAGACGCGGTCGAGGAACGTGTCGCAGTTGATCGCCTCGCGGACCGCGCTGGTCGCCACGGCGCGGATCTTCTCGACGCGGTAGAGGTCGAGCATCTGCCGGTAGTCGCGGAGCACGGCCAGCGCCGCGCTCATGCTCCGGTTGCCGAGGCGGCCGCGCCGGAAGGTGTCCTGGCCCAGCCGGACGCCCCGGTGCAAGCGTTCGAGCCACTCGATGCGGCCGTCGGACAGCACCTCGGCGATCACCATCCGCACCGAGTTCGACCCCATATCGATCGCCGCCACGGTCCGCGCGCCGACCGGGTTCTCCGCTGCCGACTGACTACCCTGCATCGAGACGTCTCGCCTTCTTCGTAAACCAGCCCCGCACCTCCGCCGGCACGCGCCCCCGCGCGCCGGCCGGCACGCCCCGCGCCCGCGGTTGCCGCCGCGGCTCAGGTCCAGTTCTCCGCCGAGGCATGGAGCAGCGGCTGGGGCGCGATGCCGGCCGGCCGCCGATCGTTCGCGGCCGCCTCCGCGGCCGGAGCGGACGACTGGCCGCCGCCGGGCGGCACGTTCCCGAGCACCGCGGACTGGCCGGCCAATTCGCGCAGCCCTCCCCAGTAGTCGCCGTGGTCCAACTCCTGGCAGTAGTCCAGCAGCTCGTTGAACAGGCCAACCCGCCTCTGGCGGCGCTCGCTCCGCAGATGCTCGATCCCCTTGGCCAACCGACCGATGCGGCGGCCATAGCCGAACGTCTCCGCCAACCGCTTCCCCTCCTCGCCGAGCGTCGCCGCCAGGTGCTCGATCCAGACGTCGCAGTCGTGAATCTCGCCCAGATAGGACTGGATCCTCTTGATCGTCACCACGAATCCATCGAGCCGGCCCCGGTATGCCGGCTGGCATATCTCCATCGTATACCGGAGCTGTTTGGCGGCAATCCGCATCAGGTGATGCCCCTGCTCGTCTTGCGGGTCGGCGAGCGAATCCTGGTGGTCGAGAAATTCGCTCAACTTCTCCCCAAGCTGCCCCTCCAGGCGCAAAAACAGCGCGTGGCCGTCGAGCCGCACGTGCGCTTGCTCCAACTCCTCGAGCGCCGCCTTCGACGTGGCGAGCATCTCGCCGATCACCCCGCTCGCTTCGGCACGGTCGACCGCCGCTACGACATCCGCCTGAAGCTGTTCGCGGGCGTGCTCGAGCCCGATGGCCACGCGGGCGATCCCCGGCAGCAGGCTGCGATCGCCGATCCCGGCAAGATAGTCCCAGAGGAATTCAATCTGCACGTCCTTGTCGCGGGCCTTGCCCATCCCTTTCAGCAGCTTGCGGACCTCCTTCCGCCAGGCCTTCAACTGCCGCTTGTTCAGCCAATCGCTCATCTTCAGGACCGAGCGCAGACGGCGGCAGGCGACCCGCCCGCGGTGGACAAATTCGATATCCTCCCCCTCCCGGACGCCGGCAAGCTGATCGGACAACTGCTTGGCCTGCTTGCGCAGATATCGAACCGTGAGCAGTCGGTGGCTGGGAATGTCCGCGGTTTTCATCAGGATCGGCAGTCTTCTTCTTGAACGCGTCCAGGCCGGCGTTCGACCGGCCGGATTGTGGGGGCGCGGTTTGGGGCGATACCGCCGCGATCCGGTCCGCAAGCAGGGGGGCGCCCCGCAAGGGTCCCTTCTCTGCATGCTATCTGGCCTGACGGCCGGCTTCAACCACCACCTTCTTAAGACGGAGACTCTCCCGGGGGGGATGGCGTCTGCTGGCCGGAATAAAGCGCAAGAGCCGTCCTGACGGGCCTGATTGCCGATAAAACCGGCGACTTCGCCTTCTGCCCCAAGTGTGATCGGACGGCAACCGGCTGTCTGGCGCGCGGCCCGAGAGGTTGCCGATTGGCCCTGGCAGAGGAGGGCGGCGGCGGGGAGTGCTGGCACTGCTAGCATTCCTTGCCCGGTTTCGTGGTGGAAATTTCACGCCCACTCTCGGCAGAAATCGCCCGCGGGTGTTATAATCCCGCTTGCACGCGCGGCGGTTGTGCGGCCGCGCGTGCGACGGTCTGTCTCGCTGCACGACTCCGACCTAGAGGGAGGGAGCCCATGTCGAAAACAAGAGTCCCGTTGCCGAAAGCGGATCTTCGCCGCAAGCGTTTCGCCGAAGTCCTCCAATCGCCCGTGGCCCAGTTGAACCTGCCCGTCCGCACGGTCAATTTTCTTGAAGACGACGGCGTGCTGCTCGTGGAAGACCTGCTCAACTGCACGCGCGAGCGGTTGCTGGCGATTCCCAACTTCGGCGACAAGGCGCTCGAGCAGGTCTTCAATGCCCTCCGCGACGTGGGGCTCGCCTGTACCGTGGAAGCCGACGGGCGAGGGCGCTGGAGCTACGTGGGGCCGGTTTGAGCTCCCCCGCCGTTGGCAGACGGGGAGACGCCGGCTGGACCTTGATCCAGGAGAGTGGGCAAGCTGCGGTTTGCATTGCTGTTCATGGTTTCACATCGGGGGGCGCCCCGCTATAATGGGTGGTTTCGCGGCAAGAACGTGGATCAGCACCCCTCTCGCCCAGCGCGCTGCCGATGTCCGCTTCCGAACCCGCCAGGATCGAATCCTATCTGAGCCGATTCGGGCTGTCCGGCTTCCGGCTCGGCCAGGAAGAGGTGATCCGCGCCGTGCTGGCGGGTCGCGATTGCCTGTGCGTAATGCCGACCGGCGGAGGCAAGAGCCTCTGCTACCAGTTGCCGGCGCTGGTGCTCGACGGGTTGACGCTGGTCGTCTCGCCGCTGATCGCGTTGATGAAGGACCAGGTCGACCAGCTCCGCGGCCTGGGCCTGCCGGTCACGTACATCAACAGCACGCTCAGCCCGGGCGAGCAGCAGGGCCGCCTGGATGCGATCGCCGGCGGCGAGGTGCGGATCGTCTACGTGGTGCCGGAACGGTTCCGCAGCAGCCGGTTCCTGGAGGCAATCCGGGGCGCGCGGCTGCGCCTGCTGGCGGTCGACGAGGCGCATTGCATCAGCCAGTGGGGCCACGATTTCCGCCCCGACTACGCCCGGCTGGGAAGCTTCCGCCGGCTGCTCGGCAACCCGACGACGATCGCCCTGACGGCGACGGCGACCGACGCGGTCCGGCGCGACATCATCGCACAACTCGGCCTGGCGAACCCCCAGACGTTCATTCGCGGTTTCGCGCGGGAGAATCTCTTCTACCGCGTCTGGATCACGCGGGGCGAGCGCGAGAAGTCCGAGCGGCTGATCGAATTCCTCCAGCAGTCGCCGGGCCCGGGGATCATCTATGCCTCGACGCGCAAGCGGACGGAGGAGGTCGCCGAGATGGCGGCCGGGCGGCTCCGGCGGCGGGTCGTGGCCTACCACGCGGGCCTGATGCCCGACGATCGCAAGGCGGCCCAGGATGCGTTCATGCAGGGCCGCGCCGAGATCATCGTCGCCACCACCGCCTTCGGGATGGGGATCGACAAGCGCGACGTGCGGTTCGTCGTCCACTACAACCTGCCGGGCACGCTGGAGGGCTATTACCAGGAGGCGGGGCGCGCCGGCCGCGACGGCCAGCCTTCGCAATGCCTCCTGCTCTACAACGCCGCCGACCGCTACATCCAGGAATGGTTCATCGAAAGCGCCTACCCGGGGCGGGAGAACGTCGAACTCGTCTACGAGTACCTCGCCTCGGTCGAGGCCGATCCGATCGAGCTGACGCAGCAGGAGATCAAGGAGCGGCTCGCGCTGCCGATCGGCGCCGAGGGGATCGGGGTCTGCGAACAGATGCTCGAATCGGCCGGGGTGCTGCAACGGCTCGTGTCCTCCGAGAATCGCGCGGCCGTCCGCATCGAAAGCGACCTGCCGACGCTGGTCGACCTGCTGCCGAAGCGGGCGACGACACGGCGGGCCGTGTTGCGCGCCGTCGAGGAGATCGTCGGCTCGCGGCGCCGCGAGACCGTGTTTTTCCCGCCCGCCCGGCTCGCCGGCATGACCGGACTGGAACCGCCCTCGGTCTCGGCCGCGCTCCGCGAACTGAACGAACTCGACGCGTTCGACTACGTGCCGCCGTTCCGCGGCCGGGCGATCCGCATGCTCGATCGGGAGACGCCGTTCGACCAGCTCGGCCTGGACTTCGAGGCCGTTGAGAAGCGCAAGGCCGCCGAGTACGAGAAGCTCAACCGCGTGGTCCAGTTCGCCCTCAGCCCGGAGTGCCGCCAGCGGCAGATTCTCGACTATTTCGGCGAGCGGGACGGTCGGGCCTGCGGGCATTGCGACAACTGCGGCCGGACGGGCGAATGCGGCCCGACGGGCGAAGCGACCGCCCCGCCCGCACCGGCGGGACTCAGCGACGAGGCGATCAAGACCCTGCGGATCGCGCTGAGCGGCGTGGCCCGCGTCCAGCGGCGGTTGCGCTGCGGCAAGATGCTCATCGCCCAGATGCTCTGCGGCTCCGCCTCCGCCAGGATGGCCAGGCTCGGCCTCGATCAGCTCAGCACGTTCGGGCTGCTCGAGCACCTCACGCAGCCGGAGGTCGTGATCCTGCTTGAAGCCCTGCTGGCCACCGGGCACCTCGCGCAGACCAACGTCGACCCGCACCGGCCGGTGCTCGAACTGACCTCGGCGGGAATCGACCTGATGAAGGGGGGCGCGGAGTATGCCGGCGTGTTGCCGGTACCCGGCTACCTCCTGGACAAAATCAGCGGACGGCCGAGCCGGTTGCGCGAAGCGGCCGAGCCGCGGCGGGCCGAGCTGGAGATCGACGCCGGATTGCTTGACCGGCTGAAGGCCTGGCGGCGGAAGAAGGCCGAACAGTCGGGCCTGCCGCTCTACCTGGTCTGTAGCAACCGGACGCTCGAGGAATTGGCCGCGGCGCGCCCGCAAAGCCGCGCGGCCCTGCTGGAGATCGGCGGCATCGGCCAGCGGAAACTGGAGCAATATGGCCGCGAGTTGCTCGACCTGGTTGCCGAGACTCCCGCCGCCGGCGGGCCGCCGCCCGCCGATTCCCCGCCCGGCGAGGACGAACCGAGCACGCCAAGCATCGACGAGCGGCCAAGCTGCTACTGGACGTGGCGGCTCGCCGCGGCGGGGCTGTCGATCGAGGAATCCGCGGCCGCGCGTGGGGTCGACGAGGATCGCATCCGGGCGGAGCTGGAAGAGGCGGCGAGGCGCGGATTCGCGGTGGAATGACACCTGCCAGCGGCCGCCCCGCCGGTTACCGCGGCCTGCAACGGGCCAATTGCCGCACGGCCGCCCCGCGCGGCCGGTCGAGGGTTTCGCGCTTCAGGGAACCGGCCGCCGTTGCTACAATGGCCGCCGGCAGCCGCGGAGGAAGCGGCGACCTGCAATCCACAGCTTCAAGGAGCGGGACCGGCCATGCCCCGATCGTCGCCTACCCCGGCACTCGACTTTCTCGTTTCCCGCGAGCGGTTTCTGCCCCTCAAGGCGGACGCCATCTTCCGCGAGGTGATCCGATCCCCCTCCCTCTCCGCGGAGCAGCGGCGCCAGTTTCGCCTCTTCCTGCAAATGGTCCGAGCCAGGTTCCATTTCGAATTCCTGGAACAGGTCCAACAGCTCAAGCAGCTCTACGACCCCTTCGATCCCGACCGCGACACACGACTGCTCCGCCAGTGGACGCCGGCCGAGCGCGAGCAGGCGTTCTGCGAACTCCGTTGCCGCTGTCGCGACCTGCTGCTCAGCGGCAACTACGTGCAGCTCAGCCGCGAGCAGTTGCTGGCCTGCATGGAATCGCGGAACCGCTTCGGCCTGGCGATCCGCGTCAATCTCGACGACTACGAGGTCCTCGACGTCTACTACCGGGGCGTCCGCGAGGGAGTGTACCCCTACCGGAATTGGTCCACCTGCTTTCGCCAGAGGACGGCTCCGGTTCGCGTCTTTTCGCGGGTGGCGATTCTTGTCCGCCACAAACCGGGCGGAAGGCGCAAGCAGCCGAAGGCCGACGTCGTGCTCGTGAAGCTCTTCAAAGACGTCGCCCTCGAAGACCTCAAGATGACCTCTCCCGAAGTCCGCGTGCAGATGAAGCTGCTCGACAAGATCAAGGTCGGCGGCACCGTGGCCGGCGGGCTGGCGGCGCCGATCGCCCGACTGTTGACGGCCGCCATGGTCTCGCCCATCCTGCTGCTGGCGGTCGTCGGCGGCTGCACGGTGGCGTTTTTCAAGGGCCTGTTCAGCTTTCTCACCAGCAAGACCAAGTACATGCAGAGGCTCTCCTCGAACCTCTATCACAAGAGCCTGGCCAACAACGCCAGCGCGCTGGCGCTGCTGGTCGACGCCGCCGAAGCCGAAGAGACAAAAGAGCTCCTCTTGGCGTACCACATCCTCTTGAGCGAGCCCGATGGCAATTTTACGATCCAACAGCTCGACGCCCGAGTGGAGAAGTGGCTGAAGGATCGATTCGGCCTGCCGGAGGTCGACTTCGAGGTCGACGACGCCGTCCGCAAACTGATCGAAAAGGGACTCATCGAGGTTCGCGACGAGCCCCGCGCCGACGGCACGACGGACCGCCTACTCAAGGCCTGCGACCTGGCGACGGCTCTGGAGCGGCTCGACCGCTGGTGGGACGATTGTTTTTCCCCGGCCAGCTCGGCCGACGCCCAGCTCGCCGGGGAATGCTCCCGATCCTGATCGGGCGGCGGCCGCCCTCGCCCGGTGTTCGCGCGACGCTCGTTCCTGGCGCCTGCGATCTACATCGAGGCGAGGATTTCTTTCAGCCCGGCCAGTGAGAGGGCGACGCACTCCATCGGCGGCATGCGATCGGGGTAGGCTTCCTGCTCGATCGTCAGCCACTCGGTGCCGCCCACGTCGCGGCAGGCTTCGAGGACCGGCACCCACTTGACCGAGTCTTCCCCGAGGATCGCCCGGCCTTTGTCCCCAGCGACGATTGTCGGCTTGCAGTGGATGATCTGGCTGCGGCCCGGGTACTTGCGGATCATCGCCGCCGGGTCGTAGCCCGCGGCAGCCGTCCAGCCGACGTCCTGCTGCAAGACGACGTCGCTGGTGGTCCTTTCGGCGAACAGCTCCCAATAGGTCTTGTCGCCGTCCTTCTGGAACTCGCGGGTGTGGTTGTGGTAGCCGGTCTTCATGCCGACCGTCTTGAGGTGCTCGGCGGCCTTGTTGAAGATCTCGGCCAGCTCCTTGCTGGCGTCCGGCTGGTAGAAACGCCCGTCGCCCGGCACGATCAGGTATTTGCAGCCGAGCGTCTTGTGGAACTCGATGGTCTTGGGCAGGGCGTCGCCGACCAGGGCGGCGGTGCCGATGTGTGTGCCGGCGACCTTGAGGTTCAACTTGTCGAGCGTCTTGCGGAGGCCCGCGGCGTCGTTCTGGTACTTGTGATAGCCGGCGAACTCGACGGCATCGAAGCCGAGTTCGGCGACCTTGGCCAGGGCGGCGTCGAAGTCGGCAGCGCAGTCGTTGCGGATCGAATAGAGCTGGAGGGCGATGCCCGCTTTCGGCGCGCCCTTGCCCTGGGCGCTTGCCGCGACCCCCGGCATGCCCAGGGCCAGCGCCCCGGCCGCCGCGGCCTTGAGCATTTCACGGCGCGAGAGGTTATGCAGTCCAATAGCCATGGTGTGTCTCTCCTGATTGATCGGTTGGGTGGAACCGGCGGCGGCCGGCGGCGGTTGGCAACATCGGCACGCCGACCTTTCAGACTAGCATACGGGAGGCGGGATGGCCACTTCCGGGAGAGGGCGGCGCGGCCGCTCCGCCCCTTCTTCCCCGGCCGAACCCCGGTCCGCCCCCGCTCGCCCGCGGCACTGCCCAGCGCTTCGGCCGCGGCGTCGCGCCGGAGTCCTTGCGGCCGCGGACGCAAAGACTCCGGTTGCCTGGCGTCTGCAATCAGCCGACCTCGATCCGGTAGCCCTGGCGGCTTTCCCGCGCGAGGAACGAGTTCGCCTCGGCGTCGCCGACGATCTCCCGCTTGACTGGGGCCCAGTTGAGTTCCCGCCCCAGGCGCATGGCAATGTTCGCGAGGTGGCAGATCTCCAGCATCCGGTTATGGGACCAGACGTCGGAGATCGGCTGTCTGCGGGTCTTCATGCTCTCGACGAAGTTGGCGCTGTGATTCTGGCTGATCTTGCCGCCGTAAACCTCTTCGAGCGCCCCTTCCGGCAGCGGATTGTCCTTGAGGGCCTCGACGGGCGTTCCCGAGATCCGGCTGCGGTTGACGAAGAACCGCCCCTGTGTGCCCTCGAAGAGAATGCCGTTGTCCCCGTCGCTGGCAATGGTCATCTCGACGTTGTTGGGCATCGCCACCCGGATCGTGAACCGGGTTGCGACGTTGTACCGATCGTCGACCACCGGGTATCCGTTCTTGTACTCGCAGCCGAGCGTGTATTCGAGCGGCGTCACCTTGGCCGGGCCGCTGTCGCCGGCGCCGATTGCCCAACAGGCAATATCGACGTGGTGGGCGCCCCAGTCCGTGAGCTTGCCGCCCGAGTATTCGTGCCAGTTGCGGAACGAGTAGTGGGCGTTGCTGTAGAGCGGCACGCCGCCGCCGTAGCCCGTTCGCATCTCGGGCAGCGCTCGATAGGGGACTTTCGGCGCCGGCCCGAGCCAGAATTCCCAATCGAGTTCTTCGGGAACGGGGGCAACGGGAATCAGCGGTGAAGCCGGCATGCCGCCGATCCCGCAGGTGATCTTCTTGACAGCGCCGATGCGCCCATGCCTGACGAGGGCGATGGCCTGAAGGAAGCGATGGCTTGATTCGGTCCGCTGCATCGTGCCCACCTGGAAGACGCGCCCCGTCTTCTTCACGAATTTCTCGATCAACTTCCCTTCATCGATCGTCAGCGTGAGCGGTTTTTCGCAGTAGACGTCTTTTCCCGCGACCATCGCTTCGATGGCAATCTTCGTATGCCAGTGGTCGGGCGTGGCGATCATCACCGCGTCGATGTCCTGGCGATCGAGGACCGCCCGATAGTCCTTGTAGGCATCGGGCTTCTTGCCCTGCTTCTGTTCCGTCTGTTGGACGTTCGCGCCGAGGACCTTCGCGTCGACGTCGGCGAGCGCCGCGAAATCCGCATAGCGAAACGTCTTCTGGGTGATCGCCCAGCCCTGATTTCGAAGGCCAATCGTGGCGAAGACGGGCCGCTCATTCGGCGACTGGTAGCCCAGGGCGCGGTTGGCCGACGGGAGCATTACGCAGGCGGTCCCCGCGGCGGCTACACCCTGGAGGAATCGACGGCGTGTTGTCTGGCGAGTCTCTGGCATGGACTGGAATCCTTGTTGGTCGGCATTTCTTGTTGGACCTCGACCCGGCCACGGCGCCCGGCGTCTAGAGGAACGATTGTAGTCGGCCGGCCGGCGTGGCTCAAGGAATCGCGGCGTTGTTGCGCGTTGTTGGAGCGGACGCCGTGGGGCGAGGCTGTGCGGCTGGCCGGATGGACGTTGGCAGCGGGAGGAAGTCGGGGTCGGTCCCCGCGGCTCCCAAGTGAACGGCCGGTCAACCGGCTGGGAGCGGTTTTTCCAGATGCCGGGGCCGGCTACAATCGAGCCGTGTCCCGGCGGTTCGTGGCGGAAAAAAGCCACGGCGGCCAAGCGCGCGATGTCTTCAGCCGCACCCCTGGATGTGCCCCATGTCTCCCCACGTGATCCGCTTGCGGGCCCCTTGGCAACGTGCACAACACGGCGAGGGCCAACTCTGGCGCCGCCGGTTCGGTCGGCCGACCGGCCTTGCGGCCGCCGACCGCGTGACGCTGGTCGTGGAAGGGCTGGCGGCGGCGGCCGAGGTCTCGCTCAACGGCCGCCGGTTGGGAACCGCCGGCCCGGCGGCGGTTCTTCGGGAGTTCGACGTCACCGGCCTGCTGCTGGCGCGGAATGAGCTGACGTTGCGGACTTCCGCGGTCATCGAGCCCGGCGGCACGGGCCGCCCGCCGTGCGGAGTCTGGCTGCAGATTGATGCGGCGGACCGTTCCGCGGAGGGGTGACGGCCGAGCGGCTCAGGTCTTCTTGAGGACGATCCAATCGCCCAGGGAGGGGAACAGCTGCGCGATCGCGAACAGCAGCCGCGCCTTGGCCGGCATGACGATCTCGGGCTTGCGGCGCTGGCACGCGCGGAGAATAGCGCGGGTCAGCCTCTGGGGGGCGATCGCGCCCACCTTGACGCCGGCGCCTGGCCGCCGCGCGCGGTCCGGCACGCCTTCCAGACCCTCGAGCGGATAGAGGCGGTCGTCTTCCCGGGCGATTGGCCCGGGACAGACGAGCAGCACGTGCAGCCCCCGCGGTCCGAGTTCGAGGCGCAGCTGCTGCGAGTAGGCCGCCAGGGCATGTTTCGTCGCCGGGTAGGCGCCCACCCAGCGCGACGCCGATTTCGACGCCAGCGAACCGATGTTGACCAGATGCCCCCGGGCGGCCAGCAGATGGGGGACGGCCGCGCGGGTGCATCGCACCGTGGCGAGCAGATTCAATTCCATCAGGTCGCGGAACTGCTCGGGCGTCGTGTCGAGAACCTTGCCGCGCATCGATCGGCCGGCGTTGTTGACGAGGACGTCGAGCCGGCCGAAATGGCCGGCGGCCTTTGCGAACAGGTCGTCGACTTCCCGCTGGCAGGTCAGGTCGGCCGTCAGGCCGATCGCCTCGTGCCCCGCGCTGGTCAGTTCGCCGCTGGCCCGCTCGACATCGGACGACTCCAGGCCGACGATCACCAGCTTCGCGCCCGCTTCGGCAAAACCGTTCGCAATCACTCGCCCCAGACCACTCGAACTGCCGGTGACCAGGGCCACCTTGTCGCGAAAGTAGTTCAAGGCTATTTGGTCTCTTCGCTGAGCATGAAGCCTTTCAGGAACCAGCCGTCCTGCTCACTGACGCCGAAGCTGCCGGCCGTGCCCAGGTGCCGGCGGACGACATCGAACTCGGGCAACTTGCTGCCATCGATCTCCTGCTGGCGGAGAACGCCCTTCTTGCCCGCACCGAACAGCGTATTCAGCACGCGCCCGAGCATCGTCTCGCTCTCCGGCATCTTGCCCGTACGGATCAATTCGTAGGTTGCGCGGTATTCCTGGTCGGTTCGGGAGAAGACCCACGCGCACCGCTGGCTGCCGAAACTCTCCACTTTTTCTCCAATCACCTGGAAGTCGACGGTCGCTCCAAGCGTTTCCCGCTCTTCTCGATCCTGGAGAATTTTTACGAGGAAGTCGAGGTGCGAGGAGACATACAGTTGGCCGTTGGCGACCGTGATCGCGGCGTTCGGAAACACCGGCTCGGCCCCGGCCCCGCTTGATTCATCCTCGGAGATCGGCTCTTCGCCGGGCATGATCAGCGAGATCGACGGGACCTGGGGTTTTTCTTGGGGGACGGCCTCCCAGATGATGCGGTCCGCGAGGACGCGCATTTGCACGGTCTCGTCCGCCTTGAGCATCTTCTCCAGCGCCTTGGCCACGGCCAGTTCGTCGCGGACCTTGATGGCGATCAGAATCCGCTCGCTGCTGGTCGTGATCGGCAGCTCGTAATCCGTGACGACCGTCACCTGGTTCTCCAACTGGCTGATCAATTCCTTCTTCAGGTTGATCTGCGGTCCGTGCTTGTCCTTTTCCAGCCCTTCCAGCACGTCGTCCCAGACGCCCGGTTCCCCCTCGCCGAAGAGTTCATCGAACATCGGTCCGAAGTTGTCGAACGCATTGGCGATATCCACGTAGCCGGTCATGTAGGTGGCAATGTCTCGGGGGACCCAGGGCTGGGGCGCGAAATCGGCATGGTTGGGAAAGACCAGCATCCGCATCGATTTTTCGTAGGGCGGCGGTGCGTGGACAGCCGTCCGATGGATCAATTCGTACCCCTCGGCGGCAAAACTCACCTGCCCACCGATGCCTTGAATTGCCTCGAATCCCTGGTTGCGGAGGGTGTCCAGCATCCGTTTGCCTCGCGGCCGGTCGCGTTCGGGCACGTAGGTTCTTGCCGTATCGATGTAGCCGAACGGGTCCAAGAACCAGCGAATCTGGGGCACGGCGTCGCCGGCGTCCTTCTTGCACCGCTCCATGACCGCCTGAAACGCCGCGAGATCCGCCAGGCGCGCCCCGGACTTGCCGTCGAGGCGGTCGAGGACCGACCGGACCACCGCGACGCTGTCGGCCACGATCAGCAGGTCGCCCTTGACGACGTAGACCGCCTGGCGTTTGGGTTCGGCATCGTCTTTCGGATCATGCTTGGGCAGGTCGAAGACCTCGAGGGTCGTGTCACCCGCCTTTTCCGCCTTCTTCGCCGCCCCCTGGCGGATCAGGTTCTCGCCAACCTGCTTGAGCATCTCCTCCGCTTTTTCCTGATTGCCAGTGACGTCGGCGAGCAAGATCACGGCCGCCCGGTCGGGCCCCGGCTGGATCAGCGCAACGGCGACTTCCCCCGCCGGAATCCCCCGCAGATCGTCGATCGAAAAGCCCAGTTTGTCCCGCGCGCCCATCCACTGCTGCTCGAACTGACGTTCCAGGTCTTTCCGGAACGCCTCCATGATCGGATCCCGCATCAGCTTGCCGATCTGCGTCTGGTTCCAGTGGTCGACGAGGGTCTTCATGTCGGTGACGGACAGATAGCCCTTCGTCGAGTCGGGCAGAAGCGTCTCGCTCGGAGCAACCGCCGAGCTTGAAGAAACCAGAACCGCAATGACCAGCAGCAGCGCGGTGCCACAGGCGCCAAACCGTTGATGGGGCACGAGATAGCCTCCTCGATCGTCCATAAACGTCCCTGGTGAAATCCCCTTGTGAGGTTAGCCGGAGTAGCTAGTTTTCGCAAGATCGGCCGAGAGCACGTCGACAATTTCACCCAACGCGACCATGCCTCCCGGTTTCCTCATTTTATCGGCCATCCAGCATCCAGGGTGGACCTGAACTGCCCAGGTCGCTGGAAACCTTCTGGAAAATCAAATTGCGATAAATAAGACGTCTGGGGTGTCTGGAAAGGCTAGCGCGATCCACTACTCCGCCACAGACAGTCGTTGCCAGAACTCTGTTCGACCAGACCTGGTCGGGACTTCACCCGAATGCGAGCTTTCGTTGCGATCGACGACCAGGTTGGCCAGGCAGCGACTCGCCGCCGCTCGTTTCCCCCTTGATGCCGCCCGTCTCGGCTGGTTCGGGCACCGTTGCCCGGAGCGGGGGTTTCCTGGACGTTCCCGGCCGGGGCTGGCATAATCCCTGCATACGCACTCCCGCGGCGGGCATGCCAACCAAGTCGTCCGGCGCGGCTGGCGGGCGAAGAGGGAAGCGCTTGGCGTCAACGACCGTCCGGCCAAGGCGCGCCCGGCCACCGCGGCGGTTCCGCACGACGCACGACGGACAACCATGAACGCATTTCAGTTCCAGAGTCTCAGCAACGACCCGATCCACGGCTATATTCCGTTCACCTCGCCGGAGAACGTTCCCCGGGGCGAGGTCTCGGAGCGTGACATCATCGACCATCCCTGGCTCCAGCGGCTTCGCCAGATTCACCAACTCCAGACGGCGTGGTGGGTGTTTCCCTCGGCGGAGCATACCCGGTTTCAGCACGTCCTGGGCACGATGCACCTTGCCAGCCGGGCGGTCCGGCAGCTTTACCCGAGCCTCGCCGAGGTCTGCGAACAGACGCCGAGCATGGCCTATGTCGAGACCCTGATGCGGATGGCGGCCCTTCTGCACGACGTGGGGCACGGGCCGTTCGGCCACTTTTTCGACCAGCATTTTCTGTCCGACTATGGGCTGACTCATGAGACGCTCGGCAGCGAGATCATCCGCCGCCATCTCGGGGACCTTCTCCGGGCGATCCGCGGCAACCCCAACAGCCGCCTGGCCAGCGGTGAGACCCTCGACCCGGAACAGATCGCCTTCCTGATCACGCGCCCCACCGGCACGGCAGCCGAGCAGCCCGCGTGGCTGCGGTTCCTGCAATCGCTGTTCTGCGGCCTCTACACGGTTGACAACATGGACTTCGTGCTCCGCGACGCGTACATGTCCGGCTACAGCAGCCGGGCGTTCGATCTGGCGCGGCTGCTCCATTACACGGCGTTCACCGAGCGCGGGCTGACGATCCACGAACGGGGGCTGGCGGCGCTGGTCCGCTTCATTTCCGTTCGCGCGGACTTGTTCCGGGCGATTTACTTCCACCGGACCGTTCGCGCGATCGATCTATCGCTGCAAGACCTGTTCGTCGAAAGCAAGCCGTTCCTGTTCCCCGGCAACCCGCTCGACCACCTCGACGACTACCTGCATCTGACCGAGTGGTCGCTGCTGGTCCGTGTCGCGTCGTGGGAAAACAGTACCGACGAGACCCTCCGCGCGCTGGGCCGGCACTGGAAGCAGTTCCTTGGCCGCAAGATCCGCTGGAAGATGGCCTGCGAGCGGACCGTCTTTTTCAAGCCCGGCCAGTCGGAGCAGGCAAGCATCTTCAGCGACGGCCGGCTTTTCGAGGCGGCCGTTCGCAGCCATCTTCCCACAGGCCTGCGGGACCTGCCGCTGCGATTCGATCCGCCGCGCCATGTCCATCGGCCCGGGGCCCACGCACCGGCCGCGGACCAGAATTTCCTCTGCGACGCGATCACCGGCCAGATCCGCAAACTGGACGACCGGGAGCTGTTCCGGCAGATTCCCGTCAGCTACCGCCTCTGCCGGATTTACGCCGAGGATGGCCGCCACAACGCCGAACTGGCCGCCGCCATGGACGAGCTGACCTCCGACGGGGTTGACGATCCGACGAATATGTAACCCGGCGGCGGATCGCGCGGCGGACTTCTCCGCAGCAGGGGACTGCACTAGAATGGGCGGGGGCTCGCCAGGCGGTTCGCCGCGGGGATGCGAGGAGGGGCGTTCCCTGTTCGCGGCGCGCGAGATTCTCTCCTTATCGGACAACGAATGCCGCGAAGGGCGCCGGATGGTCCTCCTGAACGCCCCCCCGTCTTCGTGCTCGGCTTCGGGAAACGGATATGCATTGGCTCTATTCTGCACTGTCCTTAATCAGCGTTGCCTGCACGGTGCACGTCTTGCTGACGCGCCGTCCGCTGTTCTGGCTGCTGCTGCTCTGGATTCTGCCGGGCGTTGGGGTGGCCGTGTATATTCTCGTCGAGCTGCTTCCCGATCTGCAGCGAGGCCGCAGCGTCGCGCGGCTCGGTTCCGAGCTGACGACCGCCGTCAGTCCCGACCGCCAGCTCCGCCGCCTGGAAGAAGAGCTGGAGATCTCCGACACCGTCAGGAATCGCCAAATGCTGGGGCATGCCTATGTGTCGGCTGGCCGCTACGACCAGGCGATCGAGATGTATCGCAGTTGCCTGAAGGGAATCTTCGTCGACGATCCGCCGATCCTTCTGGCCATGGCGGAGGCCCAGTTTCTCAACGAGGCGTTCGGCGAGGCGATCGAAACCGTCGCCAGGCTGGAGAAGACCGACGCGGATTTCCGGCCCCTCGAACGCCGGATGCTCAAGGCCAAGCTCTTCGAAGCGCTGGGGCGGCGCGACGAAGCGCTGGTCGAATACGAGTTCCTCGCCAATCGCTACACGGGCGAAGAAGCCCGCTGCCGGTACGCTTTGCTGTTGATGCGGGCCGGCAAGCATGACCAGGCACGCGAAATCTTCGAACGCATCCTGCTCAACGCCAGGCGATCACCCCGACATTTCCGCGCCGCGGAGAGACAGTGGATTCAAACGGCCAGGCAGCAAATCAAGGAATGAACACAGCCTTCCCAAGCTGGAGCTTGGGAACAAGGAAAGACTGAACCCCGAACCCCGAACCCTGAACCCGATGTCCCTCGACTGCAACCAATACGACAATCCCCTCATCGGCCGATACGCGTCGCGCCGGATGAGCGAACTGTTCAGCCCGCAGCGAAAATTCAGCACCTGGCGGCGACTCTGGGTCGCGCTGGCCGAGGCCGAGGCCGAACTTGGCCTGGCAATCACGCCCGCGCAGATCGCCGAGCTTCGCGCGCAGGTCGACCAGATCGACTTCGAGGCGGCGGCGCGGCACGAGCGCCGATTGCGGCATGACGTGATGGCGCACGTCCACGCCTACCGCGACGCTTGCCCGGCGGCGGGCGGGATCATTCACCTCGGCGCCACGAGCTGTTACGTGACCGACAACACGGACCTGCTCCTGATGCGCGAGGCCTTGACGCTGATCCGCTCCCGGCTGGTGGCGGTGATCGATCGGCTCGGCCGGTTCGCCGAGCAGCACCGCAGCCTGGCGTGTCTCGGCCTGACCCACATGCAGCCGGCCCAGCCGACGACCGTCGGCAAGCGGGCTTGCCTCTGGGCACAGGATTTCGCCCTCGACCTGGCCGAGTTGGAGCACCGGATCGCTTCGTTTAAAGCCCGGGGAGCCAAAGGGACCACCGGCACCCAGGCCAGCTTCTTGAAGCTTTTTGGCGGCGACCACGAGCAGGTCCGCAAGCTGGAACGGCTCGTCTGCGAGAAGATCGGCTTCGAGTCGGCCTACGCCGTCACGGGGCAGACCTATTCGCGCAAGATCGACGCCCAGGTGATCGGCGTGCTCTCGGGGCTTGCCCAGAGCGCGCACAAGATGGCCACCGATCTGCGCCTCTTGGCGCATCGCAAGGAGGTCGAGGAACCGTTCGAGGCCTCGCAGATCGGCTCCTCGGCGATGCCCTACAAGCGGAACCCGATGCGCTGCGAACGGATCTGCTCGCTCGCCCGCTACGTGATGAGCCAGGAGACGGCCGCCTCGTCGACCGCGGCGACCCAGTGGCTGGAGCGGACGCTCGACGACAGCGCCATCCGCCGCCTGACGATTCCGCAGTCGTTCCTGGCGGCCGAAGCCGTGCTGATCCTCTGCCAGAACGTGACCGGCGGACTGGTGGTTTACCCCAAGGTGATCGCCAACAACCTGGCGGCCGAGCTGCCGTTCATGGCCTCGGAGAACATCCTCCTGGCGGCCGTCGAGGCCGGCGGCGACCGGCAGCAGCTCCACGAGCGGATCCGGCGGCACAGCCAGGCCGCCGGGGCGGCCGTCAAACAGGAGGGCCGCGCCAATGACCTGCTCCAGCGACTGGCCGCCGATCCCGCCTTCGCCAAGGTCGATATCCAGGCCGAGACCGATCCGGCGAAGTTCGTCGGCCGCGCGCCGGAGCAGGTCGACGAGTTCCTCGCCGAAGTAATCGGCCCGATCCGCGAGAAGTATCCCGAGGCTTTGGAAACGGCCGCGGAAGTCCAAGTGTAGAAGAAGCCGTCAGCCGTCAGCGGTCAGCCGTCAGCTAGCTGATGGCTGACGGCGATTCCCAAGGAGAGCATCATGCGCGCGCCATCGATTCTGCTTGCCGTCTTCGTCGCCGGCGGTTGGCTGCTCTGCAATCCAGCGCGGTCCGCCGGCGCCGAGTCGGACAAGCGGCCGAACATCGTCTTCGCCTTCGCCGACGACTGGGGGCGCTACGCCAGCGCGTACGCCAGGCTCGAGCCGGGCGGGCCGAGCGACGTGCTCAGCACGCCCCATTTCGACCGCGTCGCCCGCGAAGGCGCGCTGTTTACCAACGCCTTCGTCAACGCCCCTTCCTGCACGCCGTGCCGCAGTTCGATCCTCTCGGGACAGTACTTCTGGCGGACCGGCTTGGGGGCGATCCTCCAAGGCGCGATCTGGGACGACTCGATCCCCTCCTACCCCTTGCTGCTTCGCGAGGCCGGATACCACATCGGCCACACCTACAAGGTCTGGTCGCCCGGCACGCCTGTAAACGCCCCTTATGGCGGGAACGCCTGCGCCTACGTCCGCCGCGGCCGGCGGATGAACAGGTTTTCGCAATTCGTCAGCGCCGCCCAGGACCGCGAGGCGGCGAAGGAGCAGATTCTGGCGGAGGTTCGCGGCAATTTCCAAGATTTCCTGGCCGACCGCGAGGGGCGGCCGTTCTGCTATTGGTTCGGCCCGACGAACACCCATCGCAAATGGGTCCAGGGCTCCGGCCGGCAGCTCTGGGGCTTGGATCCCGAGCGACTCAAGGGCAAGATGCCCGCCTACCTGCCGGACGTTCCGGCGATCCGCGAGGACTTCTGCGACTACCTGGGCGAGGTGCAGGCGGTCGATGCGGCGCTCGGCGTTCTGCTCAAGGAACTGGAGCGGATCGGCGAATTGGACAACACGCTGATCGTCGTCAGCGGCGACCATGGGATTCCGGGCTTTCCGCGCGGCAAATGCAACCTCTACGACCTCGGCGTGCGTGTGCCCCTGGCCGTCCGCTGGGGCGCGGGCATCCCCGCCGGCCGCCTGATCGACGACTTTGTCACGCTGCCCGACCTGGCGCCGACGTTCCTCGAAGCGGCCGGGCTCGCGCCGCCCGAGGTGATGACCGGCGGCAGCCTGCTGGGCGTTCTCAAATCGGCGGCGTCGGGGCAGGTCGATCCTTCGCGGAGCTTTGCCATCGTCGGCCGCGAGCGGCACGTGGCCGCCGCCCGGGAGGGTTGTCTGCCCTATCCGCAGCGGGCCATCCACACCAGCGCGTTCGTCTATATCCGCAACTTCCGCCCGGAGCGAACGCCGATGGGCGACGGACCGGGGTTCGGGCTGCCCGACGGCCCGATGCCTGATTACGTGTCGCTCCGCGAGGACACGTTCGCCGCCTTTGCCGACATGGACGCCAGTCCGACCAAGGCCTGGATCGCCACCCACCGCGACGAGCCCGGCATGGCCAGGTTCCTGCGGTTCGCCTTCGGCCCACGGCCGGCCGAAGAGCTTTACGACCTTCGCAGCGACCCGCACCAGATGGAGAACCTGGCCGGCGATCCGGCGTTCGCGGCGGTCAAGAGGGAACTCTCCGAGAAGCTCATCGGCGTGCTCGAGGCGACGGGCGATCCCCGCGTCAGCGGCGATGGCATGACCTTCGAGAAGCCCCCCTTCGCCGGCGAGAACCG
This sequence comes from Pirellulaceae bacterium, assembly GCA_012744395.1. GTDB lineage: Bacteria > Planctomycetota > Planctomycetia > Pirellulales > Thermoguttaceae > JAAYCB01. The sequence continues at coordinate 16,174 of JAAYCB010000290.1, read as the reverse complement.
ATGAACTGGCCGGGCTGGGAACGCGGCGAAGCGTTCACGATCTGTCTGAAAAAAGGCTGGTCGCCCGGCTACTGGGCGGGAGCCGCGGGCGCGGAGTTCATCCGGACGGCCGCGTCGAGCGAACCGGCGTTGTCGTCCAACTCGCCCGCCGAGTCGTTGACCCGCAGGTAGAGCGTCCCCGACTGTTCGACGGTAAAGGTGCTCCCCAGGCCGATCGCCAGGGGACGGATCAATGCGCTGGGGCCCTGGGCGGGGGCGTCGGGGCGGACCGCGGCCAGCAGCACGCCCAGCGGCTTTCCCTGGTAGTAGCGAATTGTCACGCCGCCGGGCTCGCACCACCAGGTCCGCGGCTCCTCGGCCACCTGGTAGCGGCCGCGAGCGCGGATTTCGCAGAGGCTGCCGGCGGGCAGGCGAAGACGCGTGTTCTGCCAGCCCCGGGCGGCGTCGATCTTGACCAGGTTCCACCCCTCGGCCGGAGGCTCGCCCGGAGTGAAGTCGATCGCCATCCGCTCGGCCTCGTAGCCGTATTCCAGGTTGGCAAGGAACACCTGCCATTCTTCGGCGAGCTGGGCCCACTGGTCCCCGACCAACTCGCGGAACTTGCCCAAAAAATCCTCGGCCTCGACCGCGCGGGAAAGCGCGCGGAACGGCTGCCGGTAACGGGGGTGGAAATCGAGAAACGCCGCCGCCGCCCAGCTCCACGCATAGGCCTCGTTCTGGCTGTGGGCTCGGCCATCGAAATCAAAGACCTCCTCCAGCGGCAGCGCCTTGCCAGCGGCAAACAGGTCCTGAATGGTTCGCACCCGGCCCCACATCGGCGCCTCGTCGCGGGTCTTGGGGACGGTTCCCAGGGCCAGGCGGCCCCCGTCCCAGCGGTGGGTGCCGAGAAGCTCGGCCATCCCCTCCATGTACCACGGCGGGCCGCACGACTTCAGAATCGTGTTCATGAACCCGTGCGTCCCTTCGTGCAGCAGCAGATGCCGGCGGTAGTAGGCGGTCGGCTGCTCGTAGATCCAGAGGTCGTAGTTGACGGCGAATCCGTTCGGGAACGAAGGCAGCATCGCCGGCAGCAAGCCGGCGCGGCGGAACCGATCGCCGTCCTTCATCAGGAACCCGGTCATGTGCCAGTTGACCTGGACGGCCGGGTCGATGTCAAAATAGTCGCACCAGCCGGCAAACGCCTGCTCGAAGACCGCGGGCAGCTCATCGACCTCCCTGTCGGGCGGCACATCGGTGAAGAGAATCAGCCGGCGGCCTTCCACCTTGCGAATCCCTTCGGCCGCCGCGCGGGCTTCATCGACGCGGGCCCGCGGCACGCCGGGAATCCACTTGCCCGGGCCGTCGTCGCCCTTCAAGAGATCGGCCAGCGAACGCTGGTTGGGATCGCGGACGAAGGCCTCGCCCGCCAAGACCTCGACGGCGAGGGCCGCGGCGAGGACGAAAATGGCGGCGGCCAAATGCCCCGGACTGCGATTCGGCGCGGGAGACGGCCGTTCTTCGATGGGCACCGGAAGACTCCTTCGTTGCGGGAGGCGCGTGTTTCCCATACAATCATTGTACGCAGGATTCGCCCGGGGCGCGTAGCCTGACTCGTGCCGGTTTCCCAGGAGATCGCAATGACCAGCGCCACGTCCACTCGACTCGCCGCCGCGGCCCTGGCCGGCCTGGCGGTTGTCCTCATCGCCGGCTGCTGGAGCCGATCGTCGCGGGAGGTGATCGTCTACACGGCTCTCGACTCGGAGTTCTCGGAGCCGATTTTCGCGGACTTCGAGGCCTCCACCGGCATCAAGGTGCTGCCCAAGTTCGACACGGAATCGACCAAGACGGTGGGCCTGGCCAGGGCCCTGCTGGCCGAACGCGACCGGCCCCGCTGCGATGTCTTCTGGAACAACGAGATTCTCAACACAATCCGGCTCCAGCAACAGGGCCTGATCGAGGCCTACCCGTCGCCGGCCGCCGAAAGCTATCCGCCGGCGTACCGGTCGGACGACGGCGCCTGGCACGGATTCGCCGCCCGGGCGCGGGTTCTGATCGTCAATACGGCACTCGTTTCCGAGGCGGAGCGCCCGCGATCGGTCGAGGACCTGGGCGTCTCCAAGTGGAGTGGCAAGGCGGCGATCGCCAAGCCCCTGTTCGGCACGACCGCGACGCACGCGGCCTGCCTGTTCGCCGCATGGGGCGACAGCAAGGCCCAGGACTACTTCCTGAAACTGAAGAAGAACGGCGTGCAGGTGCTTTCGGGCAACAAGCAGGTGGCGCTCGCGGTGGCTGCCGGGCACGCCCACTTCGGCCTGACCGATACCGACGACGCGATCATCGAGGTCGAGAAGGGGATGCCGGTGGCGATCGTCTACCCCGACCAGGGCGAGGGCCAGCTGGGCACGCTGTTCATCCCCAACACGGTGGCGGTGATTAAGAACGGCCCCAATCCGGAAAACGCGCGGCGGCTGGTCGATTACCTGCTTTCGCCGGCGGTCGAGGCGAAATTGGCCGCCGGCCCGAGCGCCCAGATTCCTCTCAATCCGGCCGTGCAGGCGGAAGTCCGGGTGGAAACGCCCAAGACGATCCGCGCGATGGAGATCGATTTCGCAAAGGCGGCCGCGCGCTGGGAGGCGGCAGCGGGATTCATCCGGCTCCACTTCACCGGGGCGGATTGACCCGCGGTGTTGCGGCATCCGTGGGACCGAGGGAGGCGATCGTGCGCCGACCGTGTTTGACAACCGAGCCGGAGGCGGCCGCGGGGCGGCGTTTTCCGCAAGCCACGGCCCTCCTTCCAGTGTTGGCAATTACCGCCGCCGCCGCGTTTCGCGCCCCGGACCTGGACCTCCGCCCGATGCACGCCGACGAGTCGGTCCAGGCCGCCATCTTCCGCAAGCTCTGGCTGGAGGGGGACTACGCCTACGACCCTCGCGAGTTCCACGGGCCGACCCTGCCCTACGCCACGCTCCCCTCCGCCTGGCTCAGCGGCGCCGGCTCGTTCGCCGAGACCACGGAAGCCGCCTACCGCGCCGTGCCGGTCGCGTTCGGGGTCGGCGCCGTGCTGCTCATCGGGTTCTTCCACGGCGGTCTTGGCCGGCTCGCCGCGCTGTCAGCCGCCCTGCTCGCCGCGATCTCGCCGGCGATGGTCTTCTACAGCCGCTACTACATTCATGAGACCCTGCTGGTCTTCTTCACGCTCGGCGCGGTGCTGTCCGCGTGGCGCTACATTCGCACCGGCAGGCTCGGCTGGTGCCTGGCGGCCGGCGCGTGCGCCGGCCTTATGCAGGCCACGAAAGAGACGGCCGTGCTCAGCTTTTTCGCCGCCGCGGCGGCGAGCGGCCTCAACAGCCTCGTGGGGCGCACTTGCGCGGCGGGGCAACCCGGCGAGCGGGCGGCAGCCAGGTTGCCGCACCTGGCCCTGGGGATCGCCGCGGCGGCGCTCGTGGCCGCCGGGCTGTTCTCTTCGTTCTGCGCCAATCCGCGGGGCCCGCTCGACGCCGTGCTCGCCTATCGGCCCTGGCTGGAGCGGGCGGGCGGCGTCTCGCCACACGCCAATGTGTGGCATTTTTACCTCCATCGCCTCGCCTGGTGGCGATTGGATCAAGGGCCGGTCTGGTCGGAAGGGCTGATCCTCGGCCTGGCCGCCGCCGGCCTGGTCGCGGCGTGGCTGCCCCGCCGCCTGCCGGGCGGCGCGAGCCTCCCGCTGGTCCGCTGGCTCGCCTTCTACACGCTCGTCTTGACGGCCGTTTACTCGGCGATCCCGTACAAGACCCCCTGGTGCGCGCTGCAAGTCCTCGCCCCGATGATCCTCCTGGCCGGCGTGGGCGCCGCGGCCGCCGTTGGCGCCATGCCCGCCCGCCCGCTGAAGCTGCTCGTCGCCGGGCTGCTCGTGGCGGCCGCCGGCCAGTTGGGCTGGCAGTCGTACCGGGCGAGTTACCTGATGCCGGCCGACCCGCAAAACCCCTACGTATTCGCCCAGACCTCGGCGAAGATCACGCGGCTCCTGGACGACCTGGAGGAGATTGCGGCGGCCAGCCCCGAGGGGCGCGCCCTGCCGATCAAGGTGATCTGGGACAGCGCCTATTACTGGCCGCTCCCCTGGCACCTCCGCCGCTTCGAGCGCGTCGAGTTGTGGACGCACCTGCCCGCGGATCCCGCCGCCGCGCTGGTCATCGCCACGCCGCGGCTCGACAGGCAGTTGACCGCCGCGCTGGACGAATCGCACCTGATGACCGGCTATTACGAGATGCGCCCCCAGGTGCTCGCCCAGCTCTGGGTGCGGATGGATGTCTGGGAACGGCACCTTCGCCGGCTCGGGCGGCTCTAGGCCGCGGCCGGGATTGAGCCGGGTCGGTGCGCTTCGTCGCTCATCCGGTGCATCCCCTTGCGGTCGGGCCACTACCCGTCGCGGACAAGCTCGCGGGGATGTTGAGCGATTTGCGAAGATTCACAGGTTGCGCAACTGCCTGTTCGCAGGAGACTTGCGAAGACGTGCCGACTTCGTGAGGATAGACTCCGTCCGAAGCCGCATCGACTGCGCGGGGCTGGTTTGTCTGGAGGCGCACGGCCTTTGCGGGTGGATCTCGGTGCGGATTTTGGGAGACCGCGTGTCCGCTGGATATTCAGAGGGGGCTGCGAGAAGCTGAAAATGACGCGCCTGCCAATCACCGGGGTATCCGTTCTGATCGCCGTGTCGTTCCAGGGGGCGCTGCTCCGTGCCGCGGAGACACAACCGCCCGCGGCTCTGTTCGCCATGTGCCACGACACGCACGACGCCAGGCAGCGAACTCTGTCCGAGCAAGCGGAAATGCTCGCCGAATTGGGTTTCGACGGCGCCGGGCATCTCTGGTTCGGCGGCGTCGAGGAGCGTCTGAAGACGCTCGACGAGCACGCCTTGAGATTGTTCCAGATCTACGAGCGCGTCAACCTGGCGGCATCGCCGCCCTACGATACGCAACGTCTCGATCAGTTGCTGCCTGTGCTCAAGGGGCGGAACGTCCAGATCGCGCTGCTGTTCGGCGGCGGCGCCCCCTCGGACGACTCGCTGGACGATCGGGCTGTGGAAATCCTCCGCGCGATGGCCGACAAGGCGGCGGGCTACGGCGTCGTCCTGGTTCTGTATCCGCATCGACACAACTGGGTCGAGACCGTGGATGACGGGCTCCGCGTTGCCAGAAAGGTCGAGCGCGAAAATCTGGGCGTGGTGTTCAATCTCTGCCATTGGGCGCTCGTCGACCGGGAGGAGAATCTCAAGTTGCTCCTGGAGCGAGCCATGCCGCATCTCCTCTGCGTGACGATCAACGGCAGTGATTCGCCGGCCGCCGTAAAGACTCCGGGAGGCAAATGGATCGCGCCGCTTGACGAGGGCGACTACGACGTTCAGCGGCTGGTGCGGCTTCTGGAGACTCTTGGATATCGGGGAGCGATCGGTTTGCAGTGCGATCGACCAATATCACTCCGTATCCAAGGCGGCCGGCGGCACAGCCTCACCCGATCTGGGCCACTAGCGGCCCCAGACCCGAAAGGAGCCAAGATTGATGGACGGGAGCAAAGCGAAGGGCGACCCGCTGCACGGGGAGTTCAACGGGATGCCGTGCGGCAAGCTCGGCAAGGCGCTGGTCAGCCGGCTTGTGTTCGACGGCAGCCCGCTTGTCGGCAACGTCCACAGCCGCGACCTGAAGTACGTGCAGCGTCTGGCGCAGGCCTACCAAACGCCCGAGTGCCTCCAGGAGACCCTCCGGCTGGCCGAGGCGCACGGCGTGAATGCCGTGGTCATCCACACGGCGGCCGGCGTCGTCGACTGGCTCCAGGAGTATCGCAACAAGCACGGCGGAAAGATGAGATGGATCATCTGCCCGACGGCCAACGTGACCGACGACATGCGGGCCTACCGCGACGCCTGCAAGATGCTCCGCGACATCGGCGCCGACTCGATTTACCTGTGGGGGGGCCACGGCGACCAGCTCGGCGGGGTCGACCTTGGCGGCGGCCGCAGCACGCCCCGCCCCGACCTGATCGCCAAGGCGGTCGAAGCGGCCAAGGACGTGGGGCTGCCGGCCGGCGTGGGGGCCCACCGTCTGGAAACGATCAAGTGCTGCGAGGAAAACAAGATTCCCGCCGACTACTACGTCAAGACGCTGCACTCGGCCGATTACCCGAGCGTGAACATCGGCCACGACAATCGCTGGAGCTACACGCCCGAAGAGACGATCGCGCTGATGAAAGGCGTGACGAAGCCGTGGATCGCCTTCAAGGTGATGGCAGCTGGGGCAATCAGCCCGCGCGACGGCTACACCTACGCCTTCCAGAACGGGGCGGACTTCTGCCTGTCCGGAATGTTCGATTTCGAAATCGCCGAGGACGTGTTCGCGATGAACGAAGTCCTCGCGCTGGCCGGCGTGCGGAACCGCGCTCGCCCCTGGATTGCCTGACCTGGGAAAGGAAGACAGATGATCGAACTCGGCTTGCACACCGACAATTGGCGGACGCTCAGCGGCAGTTTCGCGACGGCTTGCGAGGCGGCCGTCCGGCACGGGCTCGAATCGGTCGAGTTCGCGGTCATTCACGGCCAGTATTTCATCACCGCGATGGGCTACGACCCGAGCGTCTCGCTGGAGAGCAATCCGCGTGCGTTGCGGCGGTACTTGGATTCGAAGGGCTTGAAGGTCTCCCAGATCGACGGCTCGTACCCGCTGATGGGGCCGCTCGGCTCAAGCCATGGCGTTCCGTACGTTCAGCAGTCGATTCGGTTCGCGGCGGAGATTGACTGCCCGATGGTCGATACGGTCGATGGCGCGTTCGAGATCGAGGGCCTCTCCCGCGAAGAGGTCTTCCGGATCACCTGCGACAACTACCGGCAGGTCCTCCCCTGGGCCAAGGATTACGGCGTCATCGTGAATGTCGAGCCGCATGGCCCGTACACCACGGACGTCGATTTCATGCGCCGGCTGTTTGGGGCCTTCGACTCGGAGCACCTGCGCTTGAACATGGACACGGGCAACGTGTTCATCGCCGGGCTCGATCCGGTGGAGTACCTGAGAGACTTGCGCGCTTTCGTCACGCACATGCACGCCAAGGACGTGAGCCACGAACTGGCGGCCGCCCTGCGCGGCGAGGAGACGGGGATCGCGTGCAGCGAAGTCCCCGTCGGCGGCGGCGCGAACGCCGAGAATATCGCGCGATGCATCGAGCTGCTGAAAGGCTCGGGCTGGAGCGGCGCCGTGTCGATTGAATGCCACGGCACGGACCGCAACATCGGCGAAAGCGTTGCCTTCCTGCGAACCCTGCTGGGCGGCGGGCGCGGCACATAGACTGCCGCGTCATTCTTTGGGCGGCGGCGCGATTCCGGCAAGCGTGAGCAGCTTGGCTTCACCCTCGTCGTGCTCGCCCCGTTTCGAGGGACTCGCGCGTCCGCTACACGTTGTTTTCGACCACCCAGGGCTGGCGATACTGGCGCGTAAACAGTTCCATGGCGCGCCGGTTGCCGGGAATCTGCTCGGTCTGCGGGTCGATCGCGAGTCGTTCGCCCCCCAGGCGGTAGCTGATCATCGCGTAGTGCACCAGGAGCATGCTGAGGTGGCCCTCCTCGATGTCGGCGTTGGGCCTGTTGCGGCTCCGCACGCACTCGATGAAGTTCTGCTGGTGCTCCTTGTCGGGGAACCGCCCGTGCATCTGGTCGCGGATCACCGGCTGGCGATTCTTCTGCCGCACGTAGACCTGCCACCCCGAGCCCATCCGGCCGACGTACATCAGGCCGTGGCTGCCGTAAATCTCGATCCGCTCGGTGTTCTGCGGCCAATACGGATAGATGTCGCCGTTTCGCACGCCATCGTCGGCCTTGATCATGTAGGGCGTGTTGAGCGAGACTTCGAAGCTCATCATCAGGTCGTCGAACTCCAGGACCGCCAATTGGGTGTCGGGCGTTTCGGCCGCGCCGTTGCGATCGTAGCGCGCGCCGTTCGAGAAGACGGTCTTGGGATATTTCAGGCCGCACAGCCAGCGGGCCAGGTCGACCTGGTGGATGCCGTCGTAGGTCAAATCGCCGCCACAATAGCGCCAGAAGAACCGCCACTGGCGGCGGAGCGTCTGGTTGTAGTTGTGCTCGGGGGCCGGACCGTTCCACATGTCCCAATTGAACCCCTCGGGCGGATCGCTGTCGGCCGCCATGGGGAAATTCGGCTCGCCTTTCTGATCGATCACGCGCACCTGGTGAATCTCGCCGAGCTTTCCCGAGGCGATGTACTCGCGGGCGGCGTGGTTGTACGGCGCGGAGCGGTTCTGCATGCCGATCTGGACGATGCGATTGTACTTCCGCGCCGCCTCGAGCGCTTTGCGCCCTTCCCAGCAATTGTGGCTTTGCGGCTTCTCGCAATAGACGTCCTTGCCGGCCTGGCAGCACCAGATCGTCGCCAGGGCGTGCCAATGCGGAGGCAGGGCAACGATCGCGGCGTCGACCGACTTGTCGTCGAGCATCGTGCGGAAGTCGGCCGCGTAGACGGGCATCTTCCCGCCCTGGAGCGCGGCGATGCCCTTGGCCCGGGCGTAGATCGGGCGGTCCACGTCGCAGAAGTAGGCGAAATGGCAATCCTCGCGGCTGGCGAAGCCGTTGGCCACCATGTTGCCCCGCCCACCGCAGCCGACGATCGCCAGGATGACCTTGTCGTTGGCGGGCGCCGCCCGCACAGAACGTGGATTGGCGAGGATCGTCAATCCCCCCGCCAAGCCAAGGCCCGACCGCCGTGCCCGCCCCAGAAAATCGCGCCGACTGTAGCTGCTCACGGGCAATTCCTCCTGCGAAAAAAAGGGCCAGTCAACTCGGGCGCGGGCGGCCAGGCGCCGCACGCCCGATCGATCCGGGCGCCGCCGCCGACGGCGGGAGACCTTACTATAGCCGCACCCGCCCAGCCGCGGCAATCCACGCCGGCCGGGCGGCCGCCTCGCCTCGGATCGTCGGACTCTTGTCTACGGACTCCGAGCACGCGACACTATCCGGAGAAGCCGCGCATCCGATTCCCGCCAAGATCGAGGACGATCAGCCATGAATTCAAGCATCACCCGCCGCCAACTCTTGCGGATCCTCGCCGCCGCCGCCCCCGCGGCTCTTTCGTCGCCAGCCGCGCCTGCATCGGCGATCGGCACCACAGCGCGGGCGGGCGGGGAGACCGGCCAGGTCGGCCCTCTGGCGGAAGACGTTCTGCCGGCCGGCGTGCGCTCGCGTTTCATCGACGGCATCAACGGCCTGCGGATGCACGTGCTGGAGGCTGGATCTGGGGAAGGGAATCGGCCGGGCGTGCTGCTGCTCCATGGTTTCCCGGAGCTGGCCTACAGTTGGCGAAAGGTCATGCTGCCGTTGGCGAAGGCGGGCTACCATGTCTTCGCCCCGGACCAACGCGGCTACGGCCGCACGACCGGCTGGGATGGCGACTACGATGGCGACCTGGCCTCCTTCCGCCGCCTGAACGTTGTTCGCGACGCTCTCGGATTGGTCTTCGCGCTGGGATATCGATCCGTGGCGGCGGTGGTGGGGCACGACTTCGGCGCGCCGATCGCCGCCTGGTGCGCGGTGACTCGTCCCGACGTGTTCCGCTCGGTCGCGCTGATGAGCGCCCCGTTCGCCGGAACTCCCTCGCTGCCGTTCGACACGGCGGACGATCCGCCGCGGCCCTCCCCGCCGTCGGGGACGAGCCTGTTCGACGAGCTGGCCGCGCTGCCGCGTCCGCGCAAGCATTACCAGCGATACTACACGACCCGCGAGGCCAACGACAACATGCGCAACGCGCCGCAGGGCGTCCACGCATTCCTCCGCGGCTACTTCCATTACAAGAGCGCCGACTGGCCGGGCAACCGGCCATTCCGGCTGGCGGCGAGGACGGCGGCCGAGATGGCCAAGATGCCCACCTACTACATCATGGACCTTGAGGAGGGCATGGCCGAGACCGTGGCCAGGCAGATGCCCACACCGGAGCAGATCGCCGCCAACCGCTGGCTGCCCGACGACGAACTGCGGGTCTATACCGAGGAGTATCGCCGCACCGGCTTCCAGGGAGGGCTGAACTGGTACCGGTCCGGCGAGATCGGCGCCGCCGAGCAGGAACTGTTTGCAGACCGGACGATCGACCAGCCGTCGATCTTCATCTCCGGCGCGAGCGACTGGGGCAGCTATCAGAGTCCGGGGGCTCTCGAGCGGATGCAAAACCGGGCTTGCACGGACATCCGCGGTGTGCACATGGTCGATGGCGCAGGCCACTGGGTCCAGCAGGAACAGCCCGAGGAGACGAGCCGGCTGCTGATCGGATTTCTCCGCGGGGTACGGTCCGAGGGCGATTGAGACGCCCCGGGCAGTCGCTCAAGGTGTCTTGTGCCAGTCGGCGCCGGCCGTGCTTTCCATGAACTCCCAGCAAACGCCTTCTTTGTAGACGAAGACCACGCGAAGGCCGGGGACCGGTGCGAACGGGCCGAGAAGGACCTCGGCGCCTTCCATCTCCTTCTCGAGGTCGTCCACGCGGAAGCAGAGATGCGGCTTTTCGCGCAGCTTGCTGTTGACCGTGCTGTCTGGTTCGTAGCGCAGGTACTCGATCAGATCCGGACTTTCCTTGGGGTCGGTAACCCAGACCCGGCTGGACTCGACCCACATCTCGTTGGGACGCTTGACGGTCGAGGTGAGGCCGATGTGATCGAATTCTCTCATCTGGGTACTCCTTGTTGTTCAGCCGGCAGGCAACAGGCGCTTGTCGCGGCGGCGCTGGCGGCCGCGGTTCCCGCATCGGTCAAGAAGACGCCGTCGCTGGCGCGGCGGCGGGAACCGCCGGCCACTGCGCAGACCAGTATAGACCGAAGCGGGACGCGCGGCCATGGTCGCCGCCGGGCTCAGCCGGAGAATTCAACCAACGGATGGAGGCTGGCGAGGCACTCCGCCCCTCCTAGACCTCGATCGCGTTGAAGATGTCGGTATTGCTCAGAATGCCGACAATCTGCTTGCCGTCGAACACCACGGCGCGGCGGATTCCCGCGGCGTTGAACAGCCGGGCGCAGTATTTCAGCTGGAGGCCGGGCGAGACCGTGATCAGCGGCTTGGACATGATCTCAAAGACCTTTACCGCGCTAGGGTCTTTTCCCGGGTCCACGACCTTGCTGACCACGTCCTTGCGGGTGATGATCCCGAAGGCATCCTCGACCCCGCGGCGATTGACGATCAGGCTGGAGACCTGCTTGTCGCGCATCAACCGGATCGCGTCGGCCACGGTCTTCTTGCCTTCGATGCACACGACCTCCTTGTGCATCACATCCCCCGCCGTGGCGAACCGCACCTCTCTGAGCGCTTTCTTGGCCATGGTTGTCTCTCCCCCTCTGTAGACGAGACCTGCGGATTGCAGACCGCCCGGAGCCGGTCCGGGCGTGGACGGCAATTTATTCTGTCAAGAAACACCCCGGCTGTCCAGCATCCCGGCGGACCCGCCCAAACGCCGAAGGGGGGGGCGCCGACGCGGCGTTGCGATCCGCTACTAGCCCGTGACGGCAGGTTCCTCTGCGGGGTGGTAAAACGCGTGCCCGGAGGGCGGCGCGCGTCACGGGCCGGCTTCGGCGGTCAGCTTCTCGGCCAGCTTCTCGGCCAGGTCGCAGGCCGCCAGCGCCCGATCGCAGCAAAATCGGGTCAGCAGGCTTCTGGCGGCTTGCCGGTCGTCGTCCCACAGCGCCAGCGCCTTGGCCTCGATCTGCGACTGCTCCTCGAAAAGGCGTTGCTCCATCGCCGACCATGTCGCCCGGACTGTCCCGATCCGCGCGGCGTAGGCCTGGTCCACTGCCCGGGCGAGCCGCTTGAATTTCCACCACGCGCGCGCGTCGTCGGGCTGGAAAACCTCGGGCTTGGGCTGAAAATGCTGCGTAAGCGAGAGCAAATCCGCCGCTGCGCCGGGGCGGCCATAGCTTTCGGGCGTGGCCGTGATGCCCGCGTGCCAGGGCGTGAAAACGCTGATGTCGGGCCGGCCGGTGGTCCGCCAGTAGACGCAGCCGATCTCGGTGGGCAGGTTGGAACGAAGCTGGAAGACGGCCGCCTCCTGGGTCGACTTGTTGAAGAAAGCGGCGACTCCGCCCGGATCGCGGAGCAGGGCCGCCACGTCAGCCACCGACAACCGTTTGGGGGGGCGGATGGAGAACGGCAGCGGCTCGGCGGGCGGCCACTGGGCCGGTTTGCCGGAGACGACTTCCTGGCCGCGAAATTGGCGCGCGGCGGGACCGGTCCGCTCGGCAACCTGGTAGGCAAGGCGGAAGTTGAACGGCTTGCCGCCGGCCGGATCGAACCAGCCCCGCTTGGCGGCGTAGCTGACCAGGTCCGGCGACGCGCGGAAGTTGTCCGCATCATCCAGATCGATTTCCCCAATCACATGCCGGGCGGGCAGAATCACCACGGCATCGTCCGGCACGCGCTGGGCCACCCAGCGGCGGCCGCGGACGACCTCCACCACCCAGGCCTCCCGCGGATCGGCCACGGCGTAGGTGCGGCCCGAGTCGACGTAGCCAAACTCTTCGACAAGCCGCCCGATCAACTCCATGCCCTCGCGGGCCGAGTCCGCCCGCTGGGCCACGAGCCGGCGAAGCATGTAGCCGATCCCGCCGTGGCGGATTTCACCGCGGGCGACCAGCGCGTCGTAGCCGTCCTCGCGCGAGAGGCACTGGATGCTGACGACGGCCACGCCCGATTCGTTCAGATAGCCGTCGCTGAATTCCAGGCCCGGATTCTCGCTCCACAAGAACCCGCAAGTCTCCGGCACGGAGTCGATCTGGCCGCCGCGTCCGAGGTCCACCTTGCCATCCGCACCCGACCCGATCGGCGGAATCTTGCGGAACTCGAGGACGCGATCCAGCGCGTTCTCCTCGTTGTGGCCCAGCAGGACCGAGCCGTCGACCGACGCCAGGCGGCCGACGACGATCCCGTCGCAGGCGATTGCCCCCGCCACCGTGGCGAGAATCACGGCAACAATCAGCAAGCCTCTGCGAAAATCGGTCATGGTTGTCTCCGTCGAACGCGATCCGCTGCGGGGTCCGGCACTCGGACCAGCGTAGCGAATCGCGGCGGGGGTGGCAACAAAGCCGGCCGGGCGGAACGCGTTTGCCTCCCGCCCCGCGGGATTTGCGGGAAATGCTTGACGCGCGCCGCGGACTGGTTTACCGTGAGACGCGTTTTGCCGGTTCCGACCAACCACAGGGGTATCGCAGATGCACCGAACGTCGATTGTTTTTTTCTGCCTGCTGATCCTGGCGGCCACGGAGTCGATCCCGGCAGCCAACCCGACCTTCCGCATATCGATCGACGCCGAGATGTGGCGCAGGTTCGGATGCCGCTATCCGGCGACCTACGTGTTTCACGTCCCCGGCGGGTCGCGCGAGTTCAAGGCCAGCCGCCGCGACGCGTCGGGCGACCCCTGGACGCCGCTGGATCGGAAAGGGCCGAACGATTTGTTCAACGGCCAGGAATGCGTGCGCTACGACGCCGAGGCGGAAAAGGCCTATGTCTCGGTCGGCTTCCGCTCGACGCCCACGATCCTGCTGGAGTTTTCCGGCGCGGGCCAGGCCGAGTTCGTTGAGATCGCCCGCTATTACGATGGGAGAAAGGCCGCCTACTCGCTCTCGCTGGACAACTGGGGTTTTCGGGCGACGGCCAACCCCGGCGCCCCATGGCAGGGGGCCGAAGACGACCGGTCCGACAAGTACCAGGCGGCGCTGGCGGTCTGCCGGTCGCAGGGCCTGCCCGTCTCGATCGCGATCAATACCCGCTCGGCCGGCGCGGAGTCCTTCTGGCAGACGCTCCAGGCGGAACTCGATCGGGGCGATCGAAGCTGGGAGCCGGCGGTCCACGCCGAGACCCATCCCTGTAGCGCCGCGGCGTATGCGGTCCGCGGCTACCGCAGCGAGATACTCGGTTGCCGGGACGAGCTGCTCGCCAGGCTGAAAAACATCCCCTGGGGGCAGCACATTTTCGAGCACATTCTGACCTGCGGCTATCAGGACGCTCCGCTGCTGGCGACCAGCGCCGGGCAATTCCTGTTTGTCCGCGGCTACAATTCCCACGACAATCCGAAGAGCGTCGATTACGCTTCGTGGAACGCCGAGCACGGCTTCTACGGCGTTGGGGGGCTGAGCTACAAGGCGTACGACGCCGTGTTCCAGGGCCGCAAGCCGGCCGGCCGCTACTGGCGCGAGGACGTGGAAGCGCTCGACGCGGCGTTTCAGCGGGTGATCGACGCCGGGCAGATCTTCTACGCGATGTGGCATCCGGATCGCTACCAGAACAGCGTGATCCACGATTCGCGGCCGCCAATCGAGGCCGTCCAGGGATCGAGCCTGGTTCAGCATCTGGCGCACATCGCCGGCCGCAAGGACGTCTGGTATGTGGCCAACGGCTGGCTGTACTGCTATCGATATGTTGCCCAGCACGCTCGGGTCGTGCGGGAAGAGGGTTAGTGTTTACACCTGGCCGTCTCCCCTCTCAAGGAGCGGCCACTTGGAGGACTGCGGATGAACGATCGCTGGCGATCCATCCTGTTGACGTTGTCCCTTGGCCTGGCGGCGGGCCTGGCGGCGCGGTTGGCCGCCGCCGAAGCCGCCACCGAGGCCGCCGGCCCGGCGATCGCGCCGACCGAAGGGGTCATCAAGCTGTTCAACGGCCGGGACCTCGAGGGGCTGTACACGTACTTTCGCGACACGAAGTACGAGGACCCGAACAAGATCGTCACGGTCCATGACGGCCTCCTGCACATTTCCGGCGACGGGATGGGGGGCGTGTCGACCCGCCACGCGTATCGCGACTACCACATGATCTGCGAGTTCCGCTGGGGGGAGCGGGCCTGGGGGAACCGCGCCGACCGCGCCAAGGATTCCGGCGTGCTGGTCCACGCGCAAGGTCCCGAGGGGGCGTATGGCGGCATCTGGATGGAGTCGATCGAGGCCCAGATCATCCAGGGGGGGACGGGCGACTTCATCGTCGTCCGCGGCAACGGCCAGGTGCAGCCCCAGCTGACCGCCGAGGTGGCCAAGGACCGCGACGGCGAGTACGTCTGGCGTGCGGGGGGTGAGAAGAGGGTCTTCACCTCCGGCCGGGTCAACTGGTTCGGACGCGACCCGGACTGGAAGGACGCAATCGATTTCCGCGGCAAGAACGACGTCGAAAGCCCCGGCGACCAGTGGACGCGGATGGAAGTGATCTGCCGCGGCGACCGGATTACGGTCCTCGTCAACGGTGTCAAGGTCAACGAGGCCTTCGATGTCCACCCGGCGGAGGGCAAGCTGACGATCCAGTCGGAACTGGCGGAGATCTTTGTCCGCCGCTGGGAGCTCTGGCCACTGGACAAGGCTCCGGCCGATCCGCCGCCGGGCGGCGGAAAGCCCGGCAGCCGGTAATCCCAACCGCCGCGGCGGACCGGCGACGGGACCCTGCGGACCCTGCATGCTTGATGCTCCGAAGGATGGGCGGCACGCGTCCTCTTTGCGTTCGGCCCTGGGCCGGCCACCGCCGGAGCGATATAATTCCAGCGGCGGCCGAACGACTCCCGGCGGCGGCAACCGCTTACCGGGGAGAGTCCCCTGTGGGGCCTTGCGCGGAGACCCCGGCGGTTGCCCGGCGGCAGACTTCCGAATGGCGGGTACGGGGCGATGGTCGAGTTGACAACCGGTCTGCCGGGGCTGGACAGGGTTCTGCGGGGCGTAATGCCGGGCGACAACATCGTCTGGCAGGTCGATTCGGTTGGCGACTACCTGGCGCTGGTCTCGCCGTACACCGAAGCCGCCCTGCGGGAGGATCGCCGGCTCGTCTACTTCCGCTTCGCCTCGCACGAGCGGTTGATCGGCGAAAGGCCCGGGGTGGAGATTCACCGGCCCGATCCGAAGCTCGGTTTCGAGAGCTTCGTCGGCCAGGTCCACCGGGTCATCGAGAGCGCCGGGAAAGGGGCGATCTATGTCTTCGACTGCCTTTCCGAGCTGGCGTCGATCTGGTCGGCGGACCAGATGCTGGGCAATTTTTTCCTGCTCACCTGCCCCCGGCTCTTCGATCTGGAGACCGTGACCTACTTCAGCGTCCTGCGGAATCACCACGCGTCGTTCGCGCTGAACCCGATCACGCAGACGACGCAGTTCCTGCTCGACGTTTTCCGCCACGAAGGGAAGATCTACGTTCGCCCGATCAAGGTTCAGCACCGGTCGACGC
>JAAYCB010000030.1 GCA_012744395.1 Pirellulaceae bacterium | reverse complement strand
CGGTCGTCGGTTCCCAAGCCCAACAACAGCGGCTGATCGTGCGCGGCCCGGTGCGCGTTGACGACGTCCCAGAATTTCTCCGGTTTCCAGCCCTGCGGATGTGCGTCGAACCCGCCGGCGATGTCGTTGTTGTTCAACTCGAACAGGCGGATCTGTGGCAGCGCGATCAGGTCGGCGGGGGAGAAGTCGTAGTACCGCCAGAGCGGATGGTTCGCCGTGAAGAGGTAGTTCTGCCCCTGGTAGACCTCTTGCCCCTTGGCGAACGTCCGTTCGAGAATCTCCTTCGGCGTCTCCGCGGAGATGTACGGGAAGACCTCGCGGACGTTGATGAAATTGACGTGCACCTGCTGATCGTTCGTGCAGCCGCCGGTCTGCTCGTATCCGGGGATCATCAGGAACTTGCCCGGCTCGGCAAACTGCTCTTCCAACTCCGCATACGGCTTCATGCGGACGTA
The DNA here is from genome assembly GCA_012744395.1 of Pirellulaceae bacterium. GTDB lineage: Bacteria > Planctomycetota > Planctomycetia > Pirellulales > Thermoguttaceae > JAAYCB01. The sequence goes on along the minus strand of JAAYCB010000030.1, from coordinate 18,605 downwards.
GGTCTGGCCGCCGGCGATGATCGTCCGGACGGAATCCTTGCCGAACTTCGCAATCGCCTGGTCGACCTCGGCTTGCGTCAGCTTCGGCCAGCCGGGCGTTGGGGAAACCGCCTTCCAGAGCGACGTCTCGTCTTTGAACGGGGCCGGGTCCGACGGCGAATTCTCGAAACCGAAACCGTTGAACCGCAAGTCCTCGGCCTGGAAGATGTTGTGGTCCGACGGGCAGATGAAGTGGTAGCCGTGCGACTTGTACCAGTCGATCGCCCATTCCGGAAGCGGCTGGCCGTCCGACCATTGGGTGTGCATGTGCACATTGCCTTTGAACCAACGCTTCTCCTGCGCGGCGGGGGCGCCCTGAGCCCAGGAAGCCGGCCTGGCGCCGGCGAACGCCGCGGCCGCCACCGCTCCCGATGTCTTGAGGAAATCACGGCGGGAGATCTTCTGCCACATGAATTGCACTCCTTCCGATCCCAGGTGAATGACGTCTCTGGTGTCCGAACCCGTGGCATTATGCCGCATCCAGAGACCGAATGGAACCCATCAGCGATTCGTCGTGCCGATGCCCCGCCGGCCGGCCTCCACACGGGCGGTGCCCCTCGAAGGCCGGTTGGCCGATCTTAAGGCGACCAGGGGGTCGTCGTCACCCACCACTGGTGCATGTTCGTCTTGGCCCCGGAGTAGCTGACGTCGCAATGGATCAGCAGTCTGCCCGGCCTGGCGGGATCATATTTGCCGATGATCTCGTTGGCCGAATAGCAGTCGCCCCCGCCCGGAGTCTGGAGCCTGCTCATCAGCACGATCCCCTCATCCCAATGGATGCCGTCCGGCGAAGCGTAGAGCACGAAATTGCCCGGGCCCGGATCGTCGCCGACCAGATCGCGCTGGTGGCTGCCGCTTCGCCCGTGCATGAAATACAGTTCGCCGAGTTTTCCGGAGAGTTGCATGTTGCGGATTCCCTTGGCGAAGTACGTGGTCTGCACGTCCGACCACGTGCGGCCGCCATCCTCGCTGACCACGTAGGGAATGTTCTGCTCGGCCGTTGGATCCTCTCGCTTGCGATGGGCGTTGTAGGTGTAGACGATGATCCTGCCGCCGTCGAGCGAGCCGGCGGCCCAGTAATAGTCGGCGTTGTCGAAGGGCAGCACGCTCCGCCGGCTGAACGACGCTCCGTTGTCGGCGGAAGCCCACAACGTCTGGGGCCCCCCCGGGCTCATGTCTGACGTGCCGCCCCGAAAGACGATAAACACCTCTCCGCCGTGCACAAACGACGTGTTCATCGTGTAGGCAATCTCCTCGACGGTCGCCGATTCGTCAAACGTGCGCGGCCCCTTCCACGTGCGCCCGTGGTCGTCGCTGAGAAAATAGACCGGCGGCCGTTGCTTCTGCCATTTCTCGTTTGCATAGTGGATGACCGTGGCGATCAGAGTTCCGTTGGGCGAGGCGATGACCGAGTACACCAGGCCCGAAAACACCTCGCTCCCCTCCCAGGTCCGCTTGGAATAGTCGAAGACGGTCGGGTCGCTCCAGGTCAGGCCGCCATCGGTCGAGCGCCGATACTCCGACCATCCCGCCACGCCGTGCCCGTTCAGATTGTCGGCGCCCGTTCCCGTCGCGCTGTAGAAGGCGATCACGTCTCCGTTCCGGCATTCCGCAATCGCGTTGTTGCCGTGCCCGGACCGGTCCTCTTTTTGCCGATCCACGAACAGCATTCCCGTGTTCGGGATGTCCGAAGGATAGACGAAGAACGGTTTCCCATCAGCCGCGAGGCTCCGGTTCCGCGCCGACCGGGCGTCTGCGAACCCCAGCACGACGACCCATTTCCCGAAGCGGCAGGACTCTCCGGCGGCGGCCTGCTTTTCGTAGACCAGCACCTGGTCGATCTCTTTGCTGCCGAACAACTGGAAGGGAGCGGCCTCCCTCGGCGTGAAACCTTGCGTCTCGAGGGCCTCGGCTTGCGAGCTTGCGCCGGCAATCGCGCGAGGCGTGAGCACGATCAAGCGGCCGCCCAGCACCACGTCGAACCGGGTGGAGTCCATGGAACTCCTCAGGAACCTCTTGCCCGCCAGGTCCGCGGGGCATTCCGCCAGGCGGTAGTCTCGATCGGTGAACAGCACGGCGCCTGGCCGGAACCACATCACCTCTGCTCCCGATTCCCCGCGGACTTCAATCACTGCGGGCTCCGCAGCGTGTCCCTGGCACGGGTATATCGTCCCCGCGCCCAAAATCGCCAGAAAGGCGGTCGTCAGGCAAAGTCCCGGTCTGTTCATTCTGCGTTCTCCCTTGACTTACTCCTCGAGATACGGCTTGAGCTGGATGAAGTTGATCAGCAGCTCCTCGCCGGGCACCGCCCGCTCGTCGTGGAAGGCGATCCGTTGCGTGGGCGACTTGGCGCGGAAGACAAGGCGATTCAGGTTGATCCTTGGGGCGCTGCCATTGCCCTTGGAGCGATCCCGGTCGCGGCGGTCGACGTGGACGAAGCTCTTTTCGAAGAGGATTTCCGCGCCATCCAGTTCCACGTCGATGCCGTGGCGGCGCGGCGCGGGCTGCTTGCCGCTGGCGTCCTTGAGCGCGGCGGTCACGAATTGCAGGCAATAGGCTCGTCCCACCTCCAGGCGACTGGCGGTCTGGCTGATGCGGTTCGGCCTGTCGGGCTGCCGGGCCATGACGCAGACGGTGTCGCCCGCACTCCCGGCGCCCCAGCGGCCCTGGCCGTTCTTGCCATAGCCGGGGACGACGTGCGGACGCACGGAGTCTGCGGCGGCCGGTGATGTAGTCCACCCGGTCAGACCCTCGGCGAAGTCCGGGTTCTTGATAAACCCGGGGTTGTAGGTGAACCCATAGCGGGCCGAGAGCATGTCCTTCCGGCCTTCGACCGCGTAGTGGCGCATGAGCTTGAAGGACCAGCGGACCATTTCTTCATCGCCGTAGTAGGTCCCCCAATAGCCCGTCGTGGCCAGGTCCTTGAAGTCCGGGCTGTTGGCGATCAGGTTGACCTGCATGTCGAGAAAATACTTGAAGTCGACGGCCGGATCGTGTTCCAGGGAGATGATCGGAATCTGGTTGAAGTTTCCGAAGATGATGCCCGTTCCCGCGGCCGCATTGGGGAAATAGGCGTTCATCCGGCGGATCGTCTCGCCGATCATGCCGTCGAGATACTCGGCGGCCGCTTGTTCATCTTTCTGGGGATGGCAATAGGCCTCGAACAGCAACCGGCCCCGCCCCTTGGAGGCGTTCAGGCAGACGGACAGGAAGTCGGTGTGGAGGGAGCGGATGCTGGGCGCGCCCACGATCCAGGTGTAGACCAGCCTGTTTTCCGGGTTGTGCAATTCTTTCAGGGCCTGGCTGTAGTTGGCGATCGTGGCCCGGGCGAAGAACAGCTCGTCGCAGGTGAAGCCGTCGTACTGCGGCTGGGTCATGCCGGCGGTCGTTTCCATCCGGCTCCGCAGCTCAGCCGGACTGCCCGTGGAATCGACTCCGAAGTTGGCCAGCCATTTGAGGCCGAGGGCCTTGGCCTGGGGGAGTGCATCGCCCGGCAATCGGCCGCCGTTGAGCGTCGTCACGGCCTGGAGGATGTGCCGTTTCATGAACTCCCAGTCATAGCTGCCGTTCTCTTGGACACGGGAATTGGCACAGGGAGGGTAGTTGAAGATCTCGGGGATCGATCGGACCACGAGCCGGGCGCCGGCGCCGCTGCCCTCGACGGCGATCCGGTGTTCGCCCCTGGCCAGCTCGCGGAACGCCTCCAGGCGATCGGTGGCGGCCGTGATCAGCGTGTCGCTCTCATCGATCGTGACGGCCAGGCCGGGCGCGGGCGCGTCGCCGGTGTAAGCCACGAAGACCCACCCGTCGCGCGGGTTGACAAAGCGGAACGATTGCGGCGCCCCGCTACCCGCGATCGACTCGTCGAGCAGTTCGGCAACGAGGTTGTTCAGTTGCCGGACCTTGCCGAGGTCGAGGGCCGGCAAGTCGATAATCGTGATCGGATAGGCGGCTTCGACGATCGTTGCCCCGCTGCCGCGGTGCCGGACAACGGCCTTCAGCGCGTGATCGCCGCACGGCAACCCGGCCAGATCGACGAGAATCCCGCCGTCGTCCCCGACGCGGATCCGCTGCTGGCCGGCGGCGTCGCCGTCAACAGCGACAGCGCACTCATACGCACTGCGCTTCTCCGGCAGCAGGCCAAACAGCCGCAGAGTCAACGCCGGTTTAGCGCTGGGAATCTTGTTGAGCAGCGGTTCCAGGGGAACCAGCCTGGGGGCCGCCACCAGCGACATCTGCGACGTGGAGCCCTGGCGGGCGGCTTCGCTGACCGCCTCCAACCGCACGTCGGCAAAGTGCACCTCGCCGGTCGGCCTGACCGCGAACATCGCCAGGCCGTATTCCTTGTTCTTCGAGGGGATCAAGGTGAACGTCTTCTCGTGGAACGTCCAGTCGGAATCGGCGGGCAGCCCGGTGATGCCGACGGCGGACGTCCAGCCGCTGTTGTGGATCACCAGCCCGCAGTAGCCGCTCTGGAAACCCTTGGTCTTGATGTACGCGCTGAGCTTGTAGGTTTCGCCCGCCACCAATGTCATGCCTTGCTGCCGCAGACTCACGGTGCCGCTGGCGGCGCCATCGCCTTTGAGCAGAACGGAAGGCTTCGCACCCTCGGGCCCCCCGAGCGGATTGTAGATCACGTTCTTGGCCGGAGACGGACTCCAGAATTCCGGGAATTCCTGCTGTTCGGCGTCGAAGCTGCCGTTGATCAGCAGGTTCTCGCCTTCCGCCACCGCGCCCTGCACGGCAGTCGTCAAGGCAGCAACACCCAACAGCGCCAGAAACGGTTTCATCGTGCTTTCTCCTCGGTTGCCCCGCCGTATGGTTGGTCAGTGAACTGCGCGATCCGCGATCGAGCATATGTCGCGAACGCGACTGGCCCGCAGATCATGCCTTCAGCCCGCGCAGATCGACGTTGAGCTGCTTGTTCTCCGCGATCAATTCGTCCATCGTGATCAGCCTCTTTCGCTTCATCGCCTCGCGGCCGAGAATCGCCGTCAGGTGGCCGTCCACGGAACGCAGCGCCGTCGGGTTGTCGAACTTGCCTTCCGTGACGCAGCGATAGAACTCGGCGATGTTGGCCTTGGCGCCGTCGGCATAGATGCCGCTGGACGTGGCGCCCGAGTAATGCTCGGAGCCGCCGCGGATGAAGACCTGGCCCGAATAGGCGATGTGGGCCGTCGTTTCCAGGCCCATCAGGTCGGCGGCGAGGTCATTCATGACCGCATTGTTCTTCAGGCATTGGGTGGCGTGGGTCCAGCAGGTTCCATCCTCGAGTTCAAACACGACCCCGCCGCAATCCATGCGATCGCCGTGGGGGTCCGGGCGGACGATCCGCGAGTAGCCGCCGGCCGTGACCGCCCGCTTGCCGGTCATCCACGTCACGCCGTCGATAATGTGAATGTCGTAGAGAAGCGGCAGATCGCCGCTGAGCGCGCCATGCGAGTAGTGCGCCCTGCGGAACAGGTTCTCGATCGTCGACCCCACCTTGGGGTCCGGCAATCCGCCGCACGTGCCGCCGGAAATGATGTGCGCCAGGCCGCCGAGGGCCCCTTTGCCGATCCGCCGCTTCACCTCCTGGTTGGCGGGGTCCGTGGGCAACTGGTAGTCGACCAGCATGCAGAGTCTCTTCTCCGTGGCCTTCTTGGCCAGCGATTGCATGGCGAAGACTCCCGGCACGTCCACCGCAAACGGTTTGGCCATGTAGACATGACAGCCGGCCTCGATCGCGGCGGCCGTTTGCTCGACGAAGAACCGCGGGATGCCTTCAAGCACCAGCGCGTCGACCCCGCTGTCGATCGCTCGCTTGTAGCCCGAAAGTCCGCTGAAGCGTTTCTCCGCCGGGACGCCGAGCTTTTCGCCCACCGCATTGGCGGTGTCCTCGAAGTAGTCGACCGCCGCGGCGATCTCGTATCCCGGGTGCTGTTGGAACAGTCCGGCGATCCAGCTGCCCCGGCCGCCCAGCCCCACGATCCCGATCCGCAGCTTGGGCTGAACCGCCGCGGCGACGGCGGAGCGCGTCTCTTGGCCGACCGTGGTGGACGCGGCGGCGAGAAATGGAACGGCGGCCCCTGCCGCGGTCTGTTTGACGAATTTTCTCCGCGTCATCGATCGACTGGTAGGCATGGCAGTGGCTCCTTTGGATAACGTGGGGTGTTTTGCCGCGAAGTCGCGTCCCCTCCTTGATCCACCTGCGTTGGCCGCCGTGTTCCCCGCGTATGCCTGCCCGTCGCGGCGCGCCGCTGCCCGATTGCGTGGATTCCATGGAGACTACTGGAACCCCGCCGCCCCGCCGCGTCAACCTCTTACCCTGACTCGGGGGGGCATCCGAATGACGTACACTTGGCTTTCGGGGGGCGTCGTCCTGCGGTTTTGCCCTGGAAAGGGGAAAACCATGGCCAGCCGCCAGGCCCTGCCCTGACATGCCACGGGCAGGATGGAAAGTCCCGGTCGAGCGGGGGCTCTTCTTGACTGCGGACCCGCGACTGCCGGAATGCAGGGCGTCGACTTGGCCGGTGCAAGAGCGAAATCCCCGGGGGGCGCTTTACACGGCCCCGCCCGGCAATAAGACTTACACTCGTCACGCCACGGCCGTGGGGGCCCGGCGGCATGACAAGGGGAATAGACTTCGCGGATCACGACGGCCCGGTGAACCGGCAGCAGAAAGGAAATGCGATGACCAACAGGCAAGACAGGGCAAGGTGCGGCCGCCGGGCGGTGCTCAAGGGCCTGGCCGCGGCGGGTGTCGGCGTCTGGGCGGCGCCGCTCGTTCTCCCCTCGGGCGTTTGGGCCGCCGGCGAGCAGTCGCCCAACAACAAGCTCAACGTGGCCGCGATCGGCACGGGGGGCCGCTCTTCAGGCCTGATCCAAGAGGTCCTGCGCCAAGGCAACAACATGATCGCCCTCTGCAACGTCGACCGAACGCCGCTCGAGCGAGCCGCCAGGCTCGTGGCCGAGAACGCTGGCGACGACCGGCCGCCGGGCGCACAACAGCCGAGGCTTTACGAGGACTACCGCACGCTGCTGGAGACCGAGAAGTCGCTCGACGCGGTGTTGGTGGCCACCGGCTCGCGCTGGCATGCGCCGCTGTGCGTGGCCTTTATGAAGGCCGGCAAGCACGTGTTCTGCGAAAAACCGCTGGTCCGCAAGCTTGCGGAGGCCCGCGAGTTGATCGAGTTGGCGCCCCGATGCAAGGTCGCCACGCAGCACGGCACTCAGGGCGGCAGCAGCAAGGCGTTCCGCCGCTCGATCGAGATCATCCAGGCCGGGCTGCTCGGCCAGGTTCGCCAGGTCCACATGTGGTGCGATGGTTACGGCCGCTTTCCGGCAAGCCACGACCGGCCGGCGGGCGAGGACCCCGTGCCGGCGGGACTGAACTGGGATTTCTGGCTCGGCCCCTCGCCTTGGCGACCGTTCAAACAGGGCGTTTATCACCCCGGCTGCCTGAAGTTCCAGAACTGGTTCGACCTCTGCAACGGGATGCTCGCCGGCCAGGGGGCGCACACGTTCTACTTGCCGGTCCGCGCGTTGAACCTCGAACACCCGACGCGCGTCGAGGCCGAGGTGTGGGAACCGGTCAAGGAGACCTATGTCTCCCGCAGCAGCTACCGGTTCGAGTTCCCCGCCCGCGGCGAGATGGCCCCGGTCACCGTCTGGTGGATGGACGGCGAGACGTACCCGCCGGAGGAGGTCACCGAGGGCGTGCGGGCGATCAGCGGCACACTGCCCAAGTTCGGGTGCCTGTTCGTGGGCGACAAGGGCGAGCTGTATGCCGGCGGCTGGGGTGAGAGCGGCGTGATGAAGCTCCAGGGCGACAAGGGTTGGCGCGGCGTGCTGGACCACGCGGCGGCCAAGCCCTTGCCGGTGACCCTGCCCCGCGCGCCGGACGACAATCACATGACCGAATGGCTCCAGGCGTGCAAGGGCGGCCCCCCCACATTCACGGGTTTCCAGATCGGCGCCCGGGCCGCCGCCGCGTACCTGCCGGGTATGCTGTCGCTGCGCCTCGGCCGGCCGATCGAGTGGGACGGCGTGAACATGAAAGCCAAGGGCATGCCCGAGGCCGACCCGCTGATCGAGAAGAGCTACCGGACCAAGTGGCTGCTGTAATCCGGAGCCTCGGCTACTGCGAGGGGGGGGTAATGCGGCCGTTTCGCCCATCCAGGCGGCTCTCCCCGAGATTTGCCCACGCCTTGAATTACGACCGATCGTGTCCCGGAAATGACCGCTGGACGTCGTGCTGGGCGAGACGGGCCTTGCCGGGCGGACGGGAACCTGCCCTGCTCGAACCTCAGCCTTCCACCCAATCGAGACCCGTTTCCTCGCGGACCCGGGCCTCGAAATCGCCCAGCAATCCGCCGATCAGGTCCCACCCGCTCGTCCGGCGGAGCTCGATATCCCCCTGGCGGTTTACGCGGACGATGCTTTCCTCGTTCACACCGACTTCTTCGAGTTCCTCGGGCGAGGGTTCGTCGCCGTCGCGGCTGACGATCCTGAGCAGCATCTTTCCCGACATTTCAATGAAATACATGGGTCCGCCCGAATCGCTAGAGCTTGCCGTGGCAAGGCCGTCCGAGGGGGGCGACCTTGCCGCCTACCGCGAACCTCGGGCTGGGGCAACCCTGCCCGCAGCCACGGGAAACCCCTCCAAGCCAGATTGGATGAGCCTCTATCGTACATCGCCGCGGGGCGGACCGTCAATCGCCCGCCAGCGCCCGCACATGCCGGCACAAGTCGAGCATCTGGCCAACGCTCAGCTCTTCCGCCCGGGCGGTCGGCTGAAGTTGCATCGCGGCAATCAGCGCATCGACTTGGGGTTTGTCGGCGTGCCCCTTCAGCGCGCTTGAGAGTTCGCTCCGCAATAGCTTGCGGCGGTGGAAGAACATCGACCGGGCGAACTGGTGGAAGAACGCCCGATCGGGAATCCGGCTCCGCCGCTCCTTGTCGAGCTTGATCTGGAGGATCGCCGAGTTGACTTTGGGGCGGGGCCAGAAGACCGAGGGGGGCATGACCTTGAGAATCTCCGCCCGACACTGGCTCTGGACCCAGATGCTCAAAGCGCCGTAGTCCTTCGTCCTCGGCCGGGCGACGATCCGGTCGGCCAATTCCTTCTGAATCGTCACGGTCATCAATTCCGGCGGGCGATCGAGTGCCAGCAGGTTGGAGATCAATGGCGTGGCTATCTGGTAGGGCAGATTGGCCGCCAGCTTGAAGCGGCGTCCGGGCGCCGCGCCGAGCTGTTCATCGACCCGCTGCAGAATCTCCGGCGCGAGCCGGTTCTTGTTCTTCAGCACGTCGCAACGCAGCATCCGCACGTTGTCCAGCCGCTCGAGCTCCTCGGCGGCGAGCCGATGGAGATCTACATCGATTTCGACGGTGACCACGGCCGCCACACGCGCCGCCATCAGGGCGGTCAGCGATCCGGTCCCCGTGCCGACCTCGAGCACGACGTCGTCGGGCCCGAGGCGCGCCGCCTCGGCGAGGAAATGCAGGAGGTTCAGGTCGATGAGAAAATTCTGCCCGAGCTTCGACCGCGGACGGATGCCGATCTCGGCGAAGCGTCCGCGAAGAAACGACTGCGTTTGCCTGCTGGAACCGGCGGCCGGCTCCGCGAAATCGCCGCCCGACCGGTCTGGGCCCCCCGCTGGCTGGTCGGGTCGATTTCCCGTGGTTCTGTCGGCCATGGTCGGTCCGTGGGAAGGGGTGATTTTGGTGACCGTCTTTGCCAGGTCACCAATTCTGCGATTCGGCGAGCCGCTGGACGTACTTGGCCAGGATATCGGTCTCCAGGTTGACCTTGTCGCCCGCCTGCATCGGGCCCAGCGTGGTGACCGCGAGCGTGTAAGGGATCAGGGCCACGCTGAACCGGTCGGGCTCGCAACCGACGATTGTCAGGCTCACGCCGTCGACGGCGATCGAGCCCTTCGAGGCCATCTGGCGGGCCAACTCGCGGGGAACGCTGAACCAGAAGTCCGACCAATCGCCGTGGTCGATCCGCTCGATCAGTTTGCCGGTTCCGTCGATATGGCCGCTGACGAAATGGCCGCCCAAGCGGTCGCCCACGGCCAGCGCCCTCTCCAGATTCACCGGGCTGCCGGGTTTCAGCATCCCCAGGTTCGTTCGCGCGAGCGTTTCCGGGCCGGCCTGGAAGGCCATCGTCCGCGCGTCCGCCTCGACCACGGTCAGGCAGCAGCCGTTGACGCAGATGCTGTCGGCGACTTTCGTGCCCGCGGCGATGTTCGGCTCTTCTACCACGAGGGTGCAGCCCGGCGGCTCCGGCCGAATTTCGGCGATCCGTCCCAACGCCTCCACAATCCCAGAAAACATCTCGGCATCTCCTCCAGCAGGCGACCGGCGCGCGGGGGGCCGGGGTGGCCCCGGTTCTCGCGCCAAGGATCGTCTCTCATTGTGTCGCCCAGCGGCACAAACGCCGCCCAGACGACCGGGATCACCCCCGCCGGCAATCACGGCGGCTGGACGGAACCACGAAGAAGTAATCCAAAATACCAGCCCCAGGCGGACCCCGCTAGCCAATCGCCGTCGAATCGGGCAGAATGGGCGGTTCCTGCAACGCCTTGGAGCCGGTGAGTTGCTCCGCCGGTGCAGAGTGGCTTCCCCTCCACACCGGTGCGTTCGAAACCGCTCGCGATACTCCAGAAGCGCCATCCACCCCCCCATTTTCAGGAAGAAAGACCATGAGCTCAACCATTGTTGACATCACCGCACGACAGATTCTCGACAGCCGCGGCAATCCCACCGTCGAGGTCGACGTTCAACTCGCTGATGGTTCGTTCGGTCGAGCGGCCGTGCCCAGCGGCGCCAGCACCGGCGTCCACGAAGCCTGGGAGCTCCGCGACGGCGACAAGGAGAAGTTCCTCGGAAAGGGAGTCCTCCAGGCGGTCGCCAATGTCAACGAGCGGCTGGCCGACGAGCTCTGCGGGATGGATGCCCGAGACCAGATTGCCATCGACCAGCGGATGCTCGAGCTGGATGGCACGGACAACAAGAAGAATCTCGGCGCCAACGCGATCCTGGGCGTCTCGATGGCCACCGCCCATGCGGCGGCCGACTACTGCGGTCTGCCGCTCTACCGCTACCTCGGCGGGACCGCGGCAAGGCTCCTGCCAGCCCCGATGATGAACATCCTCAACGGCGGCCAGCACGCCGACAACGCGGTCGATGTTCAGGAATTCATGATCATGCCCTTGGGGTTCGAGAGCTTCAGCGACGCGATCCGCTGCGGCTGCGAGATTTTCCACAACCTGAAGAAGGTCCTCCAGGGCAAAAAGCTGGCCACGAACGTCGGCGATGAGGGCGGATTCGCCCCCGATCTGAAGAGCAACGCCGAAGCCCTCGACCTGATTGGCGAGGCCGTCGCCAAGGCCGGCTACGAGTTCGGCAAGCAGGTCTACGTGGCCCTCGACGTCGCCGCGTCCGAGCTCTACGACAAGGACGCGAAGACCTACACGATGGACGGCAAGAAGATCGATGCCGCCGGCATGGTCGACCTGCTCGCCGCGTGGTGCGCCAAGTATCCGATCGTCTCGATCGAGGACGCCTGCGATGAAGACGACTGGGACGGCTGGAGACTGCTGACCGAGAAGCTCGGCGGCAAGATCCAGCTCGTCGGCGACGATCTGTTCGTGACCAACACCAAGCGGCTCAAGCGGGGCATCGACGAGGGGATCGCCAACAGCATCCTGATCAAGGTCAACCAGATCGGCACGATCACCGAGACGATCGAGGCCATCGAACTGGCGCGCCGCAACGGTTACACGAGCGTCACCAGCCATCGCAGCGGCGAGACCGAGGACGCGACGATTGCCGACCTGGCGGTCGCCCTGGGCACGGGCCAGATCAAGACCGGCTCGGCCTCGCGAACCGACCGGATGGCCAAGTACAATCAGCTCCTCCGGATCGAAGAGCAGTTGGGCGCTGCGGCCGTCTACGGCGGAAGCCTCTTCCAGCGCAAGTAGGTTTGCTGCGGGTCGACCTCGCGCGGCAGCGTGGCACGGCAGCCAGGCCGCCGATAAGACTCGGGCCTCGAGCGCGGCGTTCACTCCCGCCGGTCATCGGCGGAGCAGTTTCACTTCCCAGGGCATGAACTGGACGCGCTGCGATTCTGCGCCCCGGCGGAGCGTCGCCTCCCCCGGCACATCGGCGGCGTTCACGGCGATCACCGCTTGGCTGCCGTCCGGGGCGCGGAACGCGCCGACCCGCACCGCTCCGGCCGGTTCCACGGCGGGCGGCGGGATTGCCGCGCCGAATTGTAGATAGGGGCGCCCCTCGCCGTGATAGAGCCGGACCCATTGCTCGTACAGGTCATGCTGCGGGGGCAGGCCATCGCGGAGGATCGGCCTTGGCGCGCCCTCGGCGTCGACCTCCGTCACCTGGAAGTCGTCGACCCAGAGGCGGCACGGTCCCTCGACGTGGATCATCACCCGCAACACCTCGGCCCCCGGGGCCGGCACCACCACTTCGGCCGAGACTTCCCGCCAATCGCCCGGCTGGGGAAACGGGAGCCTCCAGGCGCCGAGGCTGTTGAGTTGCGGGCCGAGGGCCGCGATGTTGATCGCGGCCGGTCTTTCCAGCCGCTCGGTGCGGCACCAGGCGGAAAGCCGGTATTTTCCGCCGCCGCGCAGGCCTCCTTCGCCGATCGGCAGATTCCGCGAGACCTGCGTGATCTCTCCCGCCGCCGTGTTTTCCAGGCGCAGGCTGCTTGCCCCCGAATGCCGGATGTCCGGGTCGCGCCGCGGCTGGCCGGCGAACCTCCGCTGCCGCCAACCCGCCACGTGCTCCCATCCAACCGGCACGTCGCCGACCCACTCCTCGAACCCGCCGTGGGCCGGAAACACGTGCGGCTCGGCCGGCCAGTGCGGCACGAGGTGCGGCATCTGGCCGGTGACGATCAAATGCGCCGTCATCTGGCGATTTTCGGCTCGCGGGTTGCTCTGGAAGAGCGGCACGAACTCATGATACAGGTATCCGAACACCGACTCGGCGCGGTGGTCCGGCATTGGGGACCTGCCGACGACTTCGTAATCGCGGTAGTCCTGGATGCCGACCTCTTGGAGAAACAACTCCTGCGGCTCCTCGTAACCGAGCACCATGTTCACCCCAGCCGCGCGGCAGGCGGCGAGCATCTCCGCCATCTGTTGGTGCGCGGCCTCGACGTCCCAGATTCCGATCCCCGGCGGGTGGCCGTGCCCGGTTGCCCGGCAGTCGCCCCCGAAGCGCATCCCCGCGCCGACGACCTGGTCGATTTGCAGCAGCTCGCCTCCGCGCCGGGCCAGCCCGACGGCGATCCCGGTGAGCCAGTCCCGCGACCACCGCTCGCCGCGGCAGAGCGTCGCCGCCTCGCCGCCGCGGTACCACGGCGGAGCGCTGAGCAGGACCTGTCCGTCCTTGCCGACCATCGCGTGCGGCATCGCCTCGCGCTCGAACCCGGCGCGGTCTTCCCATTCGAACGACCCATCCTCCCGCTTGCCGTAGCTGAGGCACCACTGGTAGCCCGAGGGCCAGAAGAAGGCGTGCCCTCCCGCGCGCCGCACCGCATCGATGCAGCGTTTCAGCCCGTCTTCCGAAGGATAGGGCGGAAAGTACCGGGGCGGCACCCAGGTGGCGACGCCCTCCCAGCCCCAAAAGGTGACGACCAACGGCACGCCCTCGAAATGCCGGCTCCAGTAGTTTTCCAACCACGCCTCGATCCGTTCCGGTCGCCCCAGCCATTCGCGGCCAAACCGCACCTGGGCCGGCCCCTGTTTAAGCCAATCCGGCAGATCGTCCCGTTCGGCCAGCCGCTTTGCGCACCACGGCTGCTTCAAGGCCCACGATTTATAGATCGCCGCCGCGTCGCGCCAATCGGCCGCCGCCCCGTGCGCGGCGCGAAACACGCCGGCCACCACGGGGAACGCCAGGCGAAACGGTTCTTTCAAATCCTGCCGCATCGGGTGGCGCCAACCCAGCACGATGCCGCCGGTCGTTCGTTCGGCCGCCAGCGTCTTGGGGTAACCGGCCGGGTCCTCGCAATACGTCACCGCGCCGCCTTTCGGCCCGTAGTAGCACCCGAATTGCGCAGCCAGGCTGCCGGGCTGCGTTCCCGCCGCCGCTCGTCCCGGCTTCCACTGGTGCGGGCGCTCCAGCACTCCGCCCTTCGTCGTGCCGAGCACCAGCCCATCGCCCGCGCCGTCGCCCTCCAGCGGCGCGGCCAGCGGCAGCAGCGGATAATCCACGCGCTCGACGATTGTCCCCGGTCCGCCCTCGACGCTGATGCGAAACCGGAATAACCCGTCCGCCCCGGGCTCCACGCCACAGACCGCGGCCAGGTCCCGGTCCCCAATCCCCTCAAACCGCAGCCGCACGCCGCCCCCCTCGATCCGCTTCACCCCCTTCGCGTCGCGCGAGGAGAGTCGCAAGGGCTTCATCGGATCGGCGCCGGGCGGGATCACGACCAGGCGAAACAGCTCTTGGCCCCCGCCGGCCAACTCCAATCCCGCTGCTGGATCCGCCAACCGCAGCAGCGCTCCGGTCGCCCCGTCGAGCTCCAGGCGGGCGGCCCCGCTGCGGGCTTCAAGCACCTCGGCGGCGGCCGGCCCCCCGGCGGCAAGCGCGACGGCGGCAAGCGCGGCGGCAAGCGCGGCGGCAAGTGCGCCGATCGTGCCGCAGAGCTCCCGAAGCCGTGTCCCGGCAAGCGTCCGGTCCCGCAGGACCTGGAAGGTTCGTTGTCTGCCCCGGTCGAAAACTCGTCGCGATTCCATGTCCAAGAATACCCCACTCTCGTTTGCTCAGTTCGATCGGCCACACGCACCGCCCGGCAAGGCGGGACGGCCTCGATTCGATCGCCAGTCCTCGCGCTGCTGGATTGTAAGGCAGCCGGGTCGGTTGCCGCTACCCGGCGCGCGGATGGAACAGCCGGGCGCCGTCCCCCCTAGCGCCGGTAGCCAAGCCGCTGTTGGCACAACTCCGCCGCCAGCTGGAATGCGAGGAACGTCAGGTAGCCGGCCGCGGGCAGCGGAATCGCCAGCAGCAGGAGACCGAGCGGCACGGCGGTCTCCCAACCGAACCAGGCCGGATCGGGCTCGCCTGCCAGCCCGAGATGCGCGGCCGCATTGAGCGTCGCCAGCGACCCGAGGACGATCGCCGCGCCGTGGGCCACGCCGCTGAGCCGCCAGGCGAGTTTGCCCAGGAAGGAGAGGATTGCGGCCGCCTCCTCGCCGGGGCTGCTGGGCAGGCCGACCTCGATGCGCAAGCCCTTCGCGTTCCACGCGACCACGGCCGCATACTGGAAGCAGACGAACCCGAACACGGCGAGTGGCGCCGGCCAGGCCGCGCCGCTGGCCAGGGCGAACCCGGCAAGGCCCAACAACGCCGCCAGGCCGAGCGTTGTGAACGTCCAAGCAAGACTGTCGAGCGGTGCGGTCGAGGAAATCCTGGCCCAAGCCGTCCGGTCGAGTCGCTCCAGCGCCGGGTAGAGCCGCAACGCGCCGAACTGGGAAATCAGCAGCCCCGCGGCGCCCAGAGCGGCAAGCGGGACGGCAACGGCGAGCTGGCCGGTCTTCGACCCCAAGGCCAGCCCCAGGGCAATTAGACAAAACACGCCCAGGAATGTTCCAACCTGGCCGCCGATGCGAAACAAGACCGCCGTCGAATGCACGAAGTCCGCGTTGAACTGCTCGTGCGCCAGGCTGGAGAGAACGTCGAGTGGATGGCGAAGGGGCGCCGGCTCCACATCCCCGGGCCAGTCCGCGGCGGGCGGCCGCCGAGTCGGAGGAGGCTGCGCGGCACCGCCGTTCGACTCAACAACCGGCGGCGCTTGGCGAACCGGCAGTCCCGCCGCCAACTCGGCAGCCGCTTTGGCGACCGCTTCGCCGCCGGCCGGCGTCTGGTTTCGGCCGACAGCCTCCCCCGGGTCGCCGAACAGCCCCTTGACCTTGCCGGCCGGAATCCACTCGCTCATTCCCTCGCGCCAGACGAGCGTCTCTTCGCGCAACGCGCCCTGCGCGGCGAACTGCCTCAGTTCAACCGGCGAGATCGGTCCGCACGGCTGATCGTCTTTTGCGTAATACCACTCGATCTGGGACATGAGCCTGCCGCAAGCCGGGAGGGAGATTGTGCAGGGAATCGGCCACCACCATTCTCAATCGTGCCGTTGGAATTCAACAAATGCAAGCCTCCGGCGATGATTTGCCGGCGGCAAGGCCTTTGGCTGGTTATCGTTACGGAAATCGTGCTGACGCACCGGTGGCGGCCTCCCGGCCCGTCGACACGGGCCTGCTGCCGGGAGGCCGCCGCGGTTGCGGGTCGAACCGAGAGGCGGCATGGCAGCGACGTGTTCCCGCACAGCCTGCGTTGCCGCGCGGGCGCCCGGCAAGCCCCACCGCGCCGCCGCTTTGCGACCGGCCGGGGCGGATGCCCGCGCCGCCGGAGCGGCTGTTGACTTTGCCTAGCATTGGACTAGAATCGGGGCCGAACAACAGAGACAGAGGTCGCCCGACACCCAAGTGATGAGGCAAGCGGCGGCCGTGTTGGCGATCAAAGTCTGCCCTCCGCAGTCCATTTCGGTCGGTCTGGACATTCTTTGGTTGACTGCTCTTCTCGCCGGGCTTTTCCTCCTCGCCGGGTGCATGTCGCGCGCTGCGGATGGCGGCGATCCGGTGATCGCTGTTCGATGTTCCTTGAAGGTCTGCATTTCGGGAGACAGCCCATGGCGCCCACGGAAACACCGACCACTGAGAATGAGGCTTTGCGGAAAGAGATCGGAGCAATCGAGAAGGAAATGGCCACCGTCAAGGTGGTCATCCGGCGGGCAAGCAGAACACGCCTCGCCCTACTGCTGATTGCCCTGGCGCTGGTGGGAGCGTCAATCTGGGCGTTCTACCGCCTGGCGATGAGTTTTGGCTCCCAAGAGAACCTCAACCTGCTCGCCGAGAAGGCGAGAGTCCGGGCAAACGAGAGTTCCAAGCCGGCAATCAACCATGTCCGGGCGCTGGCCGAGAACTCGCTGCCGGTATTGCGGGAGGCGTTTTCGGTGCAGGTCGAGAAGGACCGCTCGAAGTACACCGAAACCCTCACCCGGGAGCGCGACCTGCTGGTGAAGACCCTGGAGTCGCAACTCGACGAGAAGATCAGAGCGCACTTCCATCAGATCTCGCTGAAATACCAGGCGATCCTGCGGGAGGAATTTCCGGAACTGGAGGACCCGAAACTGCTCGACCAGATGTATTCGAGCGTCGTCGACATTATGGAGCGATTGGTCGAGGAGTATTATTCCGACAGGGTGCGCAACCAGATCGAAGAGATGAACAGGATGTGGCTCGAGTTTGACGTCGCCGACCTGCCCGCCGAAGGCGAGACTCCGCTGGAGCAGCAGTTCATGGCCAGCGTGCTCCACCTGGCGGCCCTGAAGATCGACAGGAAATCGGTTGAACTCGGCGCGGAGGCGGGGCTGCGGCCAGGCCCGTGACGAAACGTTGGCGCGAGGGCCCGATCCGCGGGCCTCTCAGCCGTCTGCCGGCAATTTCGCCCGTCGCTCTGAGAACACCACCAATTCTTGCTCAAAGGATAGCGTGCCATGTCTTCGACCAACTCTCTGCCCGAACGCGCCGCCGCCGTTGGCCGCCAGTTGCGATCGTTGCGCCGCCGGTTTCGAGCCGGTTCCTGGATTACGTTGATCGTTGGAGGTCTCCTGCTTCTGCTGGTTGCGGGCTATTTCACCTACGGCTACTGCGAACTCGCCTCGTTGCGCGATCCGGAGTTGATCGTCTCGCTGGTCGGCGATACCGTCGATCAGCAGATTCCACTGCTTCGCAGCAGGCTGGAGAATGAAGTCAAGACCAATGCGCCGGCCTGGGCGGAACAGGCCAGCCAGCAAGTGATTGCCGGAATCCCGCCGTTGCGGCAGAGCCTCGAACAACTGGCCCTGCAAAAGTCGGACGAACTGATCGCCAAGATGGACATGGTGGGCGAGCAGCAATTCCGGCGGATCATCGACACGAATCGAGCGACAATGCGCCGGGCCATCCAGCAGTTGAAGGACGATGACAAGGTTGGGGAGGATGTCCTGCTGACCTTGCAACAGGCGTTGGAGAAGGAGTTGCAGATCGACGCAAAGAGCCAGGCCGGCGCCCTGCTGATCATGGTCAGCGACCTGAACGGGAACATGAAGCGACTCCGCGCCAACCAGGGTCTCACGCACGAGCAGCAGATGGAACGCCGTGTGCTGATGCTCGCCCGCCGCCTCCAGATGAGACATCTTGGAGACGTCAAGCTTGAGGAACTGTCGCTGCCCGCCGTGCATGAGATCGTTGGCGATATGGAGCGCAAGAGACTGAAGCAAGAGACGGAGCAGGCGGCCGCCCAATCGGGTGAGACGCCAACCGCGGCAACCGGGGAGCCGACCCCCAAGGCCGAAACGCCAGTCGAAACCAAACCAGTCGAAACCAAACCAGTCGAAACCAAACCAGTCGAAACCAAACCAGTCGAAACCAAACCAGCCGAAACCAAACCAGTCGAAACCAAACCAGTCGAAACCAAACCAGTCGAAACCAAACCAGTCGAAACCAAACCAGTCG
>JAAYCB010000289.1 GCA_012744395.1 Pirellulaceae bacterium | reverse complement strand
CTGGCAAGCGCGTGCCCTTCAACAACAATGACGACAACGGCAACGACATCGAAGATTGGCTTGAGAACGCCGAGTACGAGTATCCAGCCGGCTTGAGCTGGGCGCCGTTCACTGACCTCGACCTCGTTCCAGTGGTTCTCGATCGCGGTTTTGCCGACCTGACGGGCATGGGCGGATTCGTCTTTGAACTGAAGGTGACGATCGATCGCGGTCTGCGCTACTGGCAAGTGTCCAGCGTTGACCTCGTGCCCAACGGTGCGGTAGACTCGGTGTTCGGCTTCCCTGCCCGGGGGCATGTCTGGGACAGGGGGGGCATTCGGAACCGGAGAGGTGCTGCATTCCGGCCTGGAAGCGGGCCCGATGGCGACCCGATTGTGTCCGGAAATCACGCCCAACATGTGGGCAACGTGAATTCAGGCGTCGGCAGGGGGGAGGTCGCCGCTGGCGGCAAGCGGCGGACCCGGGCTGGCGGTGAAGAACCGAAGACTGCAAAGCGGAAGTGCGACGATGCTGACTGCGGTGGTTGTTTGTACCCTGGCGTTCGCCAACGACGGAGATCTGGCCGAGGTGGGCCGGGTCTTCTATGTCAACTCGGCCGACGGCGACGACGCCCGTGATGGCCGATCAGCCGAGGCGGCGTGGAGGAGCCTGGGGCGGGTGAACGCCGCCGAGCTGAAGCCGGGCGATACGGTCCGCTTCCAGCGCGGGGGGCGGTGGCGCGGTTCGCTTCGGCCGGCGCGCGGCGAACCGTCGGCGCCGGTGACGTACACCTCCTATGGCGACGGGCCCAAGCCGCTCCTGCTCGGCTCGCGGCCGCGGAGCAGGCCGGAAGACTGGGTCGAGGTGGAGGACGGCATCTGGGCGACCCTGCCAATGGAGTATCGCCGCGGCGAGCTGCTGGCGGACCTCCGCAGCGGCCGGTGGCGACACCATCAGGAAGCCGGCGCGAGGGTCGCCTTGGCGGAAGAAGACGCCGAAGGGGGCCGGATCGTCAAGATCACCTGCGACGGGAGCGGCCAGGCGTCGAACCACGTGCAGCTTTGGGGTCCCGCGGTAGCGGTCGAGGAGGGGACGACGCTGGAAATCACGTTCCTCGCCCGATGCTCCAAGCCCTTTCCCATGCCCCGGATCGCGATCCTGGAGGGCAGCTCGCCCTGGACGGGCTGCGGGTCCGCCACGGCGGCCGGTTCGATCGGCACGGAGTGGCAGACATTCCGGGCGATTCTCCGCGTCAGCCGCTCGTCGCGGTCGGGCCGCCTGCACATCCGTCTCGGCGGCATCCTGCCGGCCGGCGCGGTGTTCGAGCTGCGGCCGCAGGACCTGTACGCGGTGACCGCCAACATCGCCGATCCCCTCTGCGTGGACGTGGGCAACATCATCTTCGATCACGGCAAGGTCTGCGGATGGAAGAAATGGTCGGTCGAAGCGCTCGAGAATCCGTACGACTACTTTTACGACGGCTCGGCGTGGCGCGTGTTCCTCCGCGCGGAGGCCAACCCGGCGGCCCTCCACGAGAGCATCGAGCTGGCGATGGCGGGGCACGTGGTCAACCAGGGGGGCGCCCACCACGTGGTTTACGACGGCCTGGCGGTCATGTATGGGGCGTCTCACGGGTTTGGCGGGGGCGGCACCCATCACCTGGTGATCCGCAACTGCGACCTGGGCTACATCGGCGGCGCCCACCAGCACACAGTCAACGGTCGGCCGGTCCGGTTCGGCAACGCGATCGAGTTCTGGGGGGCGGCCCACGACAACCTTGTCGAAGGCTGCCGCATCTGGCAGGTCTACGACGCCGCCCTGACCAATCAGGGGCGCAGCCCGGACTCCAGACAGGTCAATATCACCTATCGCAACAACTTCATCCGCAACGCCGAATACTCGTTCGAGTATTGGAACCACCCGGAAACGGCCCTCACCGAGAACATCCGCTTCGTGAACAACACGTGCGTCGAGGCGGGCGTGGTCTGGTCGCACGCCCAGCGTCCGGACCGGAACGGCAGCCAGCTGATGTTCTACAGCAATACGGCGGCCACCTCGGGAATCGAGGTGAAGTACAACATTTTCTACAACCACACGGAGTGGGGCAGCCGCTACGATCGTGGCTGGAAGACGCTGCCGGAGGTGGACTACAACCTCTGGTTCAGCCGCGACGGGGTGATCGCGCGGTGGTTCGGAAAGAGCCTGGCGGGCTTTGCCGACTACCAGCGGACGACGGGGCTGGATCCGCACTCGGTGTTTGCCGACCCGCAGTTCGTCGATCCGCAAGGGGGCGACTACCGGCTCGCGCCCGGCAGCCCGGCCCATCGGCTCCGCCCGGACGGCGGCCCGGTCGGCGCGGACCATCAATGATCGGATCCCGGTTCCCAAGCTCCAGCTTGGGAACGGCTGCCCCACACCGCCGGGCGGGCCCAGGCGCTTGGGGGCGCTCCACGGTCCGCGGAGACACCTGCGGTGGGCCGCCGCTGGTCGTCCGGCGGGGTCGCGCCCCAATCGGCTCCGGAAAACCACGCGGACGGGCAGGTTCGACCGTTTTGACCCGCTCTGGACCACCCTACAGACTGGCGGCCAGCGGTTCTCGGTTCGCTCCCCCACTGCGGAAGGGAATTGGCGGTCCAATCTCCTTGCAGTCTCGCCGCGGGGCGCATATACTGATTGGCTTGTCGGTTGACAATCGATGGGCGGGCTGAAGCGCCCGTGCCAATCGGCGGGGAATTCTCTCGGATCAGCGAAAAGATGCCCTGTGGGGCGAGCCGATATCCAACGCAATAGTCCGGCCGCGCGAGGGCCGCTTGAGCAACACCAGCTTTGCCCGGATCGTCGCCGTGGGGGTCCGCGGCGGGGTAATCGTCCACGGGGAGCGCCCGTTGCGGCCAGTGGGCGATTACGCGGTGAGCAATACGCACGTGAGGAGATTGGAACGATGACAATGGACAAGAGCCTTCGGGTGCGCAAGGGGCTGATCCGCAGCCGCAGCGTTCTCACCCGTGCCGAGAGAATCGACCGTCTGAAGGCCTCGGATCGCTGGAGCGAAGGCGACAGCCCTTTCGGCTTGGGCAAGGTGCGGGTGTACAAGCTCACGCTGAAGAAGAAAAAGAAGAAGAAGGACGAGGAGGCGGAGGGCGCCGAGGCCGACAAGAAAAAGAAATAGCCGGCCTGGCTGCCCGTCTGACAGCGCTCCGG
This sequence comes from Pirellulaceae bacterium, assembly GCA_012744395.1. Taxonomy (GTDB): domain Bacteria; phylum Planctomycetota; class Planctomycetia; order Pirellulales; family Thermoguttaceae; genus JAAYCB01. The sequence continues at coordinate 49,188 of JAAYCB010000289.1, read as the reverse complement.
CGGGCTTGCCAAGGCGGGTTGTGGCCCCGCCGGCAGGGCAAGCGCGGCCGCGCGTCGCGTTGAGCAGTCCATTCCGCCCGAGTTGCCGGCACGGCCGCCGCCGGCGGTCCCACGATTTTCACTCGCCGCTGTTTGCTGGGGAAGTGACTGATGCGCGTCGCCCTGTCTTATGGCCGGGCAGGGCTCGAAGTAGACCTGCCGGATGCCAATCTGGTCAAGTGTCTGGGGTATCGAGAGGCCGAGCCGCTCGCCGATCCGACGGCCGCGGTCTGGGCCGCCTTGGCCTCGCCAACCGGCGCCGCGCCGCTCGCCGAGCTGGCGCGGGGCAGGAAGAACGCCTGCGTCGTGATCAGCGACGTCACCCGGCCGGTGCCCAACCCGGTGATTCTGCCACCGATTCTTCGCACGCTCGAAGAGAGCGGGATTCCCCGAGCGGGGATTCTGATTCTCGTCGCCACCGGCATGCACCGGCCCAATGTGGGCGACGAATTGGCCGAGATGGTCGGCGCGGAGACGGCCGCCAACTACCGGATCGAGAATCACGACGGTCTCAACCGCCAGCAGCACGCTGATTTAGGCGAAAGCCCGCGGGGAGTGCCGGTGTGGATCGACTCCCGCTATGTCGAGGCGGACCTGAAGATCACCACCGGCCTGATCGAGCCCCACTTCATGGCGGGTTTTTCCGGCGGCCGCAAGCTCATCTGCCCGGGACTGGCCGCGCTGGAGACCGTCCGCGCTTGGCACGGGCCGAAATTCCTCGAGCACCCCAATGCGCGGGTCGGCGTTCTCGATGGCAACCCGGTCCACGAAGAGAATACGTGGATCGGCCGGCGCGCGGGCTGCGATTTCATCGTCAACACGGTGATCGACGCCCAGCGGCGGATTCTGAAACTCGTCGCCGGCGACATGGAGGCCGCCTTCCTCCCCGGCGTGGCCTTCGTCCGCGACCTGGTGGTCGACACCGTGCCGGAGCCGGTCGACGTGGTTGTGACCAGTTCCGCGGGCTATCCGCTCGACGCGACGTTCTATCAATCGGTCAAGGGAATGGTCGCCGCGGCCGACATTGTCAAGCCAGGGGGAACCGTGATCCTGGCGGCCCGCTTGAGCGAGGGGATCGGCAGCGAGCCGTTTCAACGGCTGTTCAAGGAGAATCCGTCGGTCGACGCCTTCATGGACCGGATTCTCCACAGCGACTACTTCGTGATGGACCAGTGGCAGCTCGAGGAGTTGGCCAAGGTGCTTCGCAAGGCGCGCGTGGTCGTCGTCACGGATGGCCTGCCGGAAGAGACGCTGGGCAAGCTGTTCGTGGAGACAGCGCCCTCGGTGGAGCAGGCCGTCGCCGATTGCCTGGCGCGGTATGGCCCCGCGGCCACGATCGCCGCGATTCCCAAGGGACCGTATGTGATCGCGGACGTTGCCAGCTAGCCGGCCGCGCCCCCTCACTTCCCGTCCGGCACGTACATCTTGTCCTTCGTCAATCCGTACCGATCGATGGCCTCGAAGCAGCGGGTGAAGGCGATCGGCTTGTCGTCGGAATTATTGGCGCCGAAGGTGAACCGCGCGCCGAGCGCTTTCGCCATGCGGATGAACCGATCGTGGGGAAGACCGCTTTGGGCGTTGATCTCCAGGGCCACGCGGTTGTCGACCGCCGCCTGGATCACCTGCCGCATCCGCTCGTCGGTCCACAGCCGGTCATAGAGCTTGTCGACCGGCGGGGGCAGATAGGTGGGATTCGCCAGGATCGTGATCGGCTCGGCCAGCACCCGCAGGTTGTGCCGAATGTAGCGCTCCATCCAGGCTTCGGGATCGTCGATCGTGTAACCGTCGGTGAGCCAGAGTTTCACCGGCGGGCTCTGGTCATCGGGCATCGGCATGATCATCGTGTCGGCCAGGATGAAGTCGAGTTGGCCGATCAGCTCGGGGGAATGCTTCCGGTGCCAGTCGCGGTCGTTGACCTGAAGGCCGACGAAGACCGGCTTCCGCCGCGCCGACTCGATGAACTCGCGAAGCTGCTCGTCGGTCTCGATCGGCCAGCCGGCGCCGATGTTCTTGAGCACGCCCAGGTTGATCCCCGTCACCGCCTGGCGGTCGATCGCCTTTTCCACGGTCATTCCGCCACGGAGGTGCACATGGTAGTCGATGACGGGAATCCCCGCGGCGGCGAACCGATCGAGCGGGCTCAATTCGACCCCGTAGCCCGCGTCGGAGGCGCGGGGAATCGCCATCGGATCGGCATCGGCCGGCAGCAGCCGGATGCGGACCGACCGGTAGGCGACGCGCCCGCCGGGGGCGTGGCCCTGAAGCGCGATCGTGCCGTGGGAAAGCACGCGGCCGGCGTGCCGCCTCGTTCGGGCCGGCTCGGCCGGCTCCAGGTAGTCGACCGTCGGCAGGCCGTTGACCCAGACCGAGATGCGGTTGCCGGCCACGCGGACGCGAACCCGGAACCACTCGCCATCGGCGACGCACGCCTTGTAGATATTGCGGACGCCGCGGAGACCGCCGGTGCGTATCGACTCGCAAGGATTGGGGGCAGCGGCGGGGCTGTTGCCGATCTGGACTCCGTAACCCTGCTGGGGCGAGCCCGACTCCCCGTACCGCGTGTGGATGAACACGCCGGAATCGGTTGCCGGTTCGGTGCGGGCTTCGACCTCCAGCTCGAAATTGCGGAAATCGTGTCCCGCGACCGGTCCCACATAGAACAGATGGCTCCGCGGTGCCTGGGCGACGAGGCACTTGTCTTCCACTTTCCAGGTACGGGGACGGTCCGCCGCCCGCCAACCGTCGAGCGATTTTCCGTCGAACAGCCTGATCCACTCGCCCTCCGCGCCGGCCGCGGAGGGTAGACTGAGAATCACGGCGCTGGCGATGAGCGCTAGGAAGGAGGCAAACCGCGGAAATGGAGAGCAGGGCGTCATGTTGATCCACTTTCGGTCAAGCCGGTCGCGGGACCGGTCCATTTCGATGCCCGGGGCGCCGCCGCGGGGGCGGGATGGAGAACAATCGCGGATCCCCGTGCCGCGGTGCCAGTATACCAGCCCGGCCGCGGGGCCCCCAGCCCGCCGGCCGATTTTCCGCCGCCGGCTTGCATCGCGAATCTTCAATGGCGACCATGGGGCGCGGAGCAATCGTTGCTGGGGGACTTTTCCCCCGGTGTCCGGACGACTGGGAGAAAGATCATGCGATGGAACGGCTGGCTCGGTATGGCGGCACTCTGGGCCGCCGGGGCGTCTGTTGCTGCTGGCGCCGAATGGCCGACCTACCGCGGCGACTGCCAGCGAAGCGGTTACACGGCGGAGGAACTGCCCGAACGTCTCTCGCTCAACTGGCAATATGTGCCGCGCCACCGGCCGCAACCGGCCTGGTCGGACCGCGACACGCGGATGCCGTTCGACCGCGCGCCGCACCCGGTGATTTCGGGCGGCCGCTTGTTTTTCGGCAGCTCGGCCGACTGCAAAGTCTACGCGCTGGACGCGTCGAGCGGGGAAGAGCTGTGGAGTTTTTTCTGCGACGGGCCGGTCCGGTTCGCCCCGGCTCTGGCTGGCGACCGGCTGTATGTCGCCAGCGACGACGGCCACCTCTATTGCCTTTCGGCCGACCGTGGCCGCCTGCTCTGGCGGATCCGCGGGGGGCCGGGCGAAAGCCGCGTTATCGGCAACGATCGCTTGATCTCCCGATGGCCCGCACGAGGCGGACCGGTGGTGGCCGACGGGGTGGTCTACTTCGGAGCCGGCATCTGGCCGTCGGAAGGTATCTACCTCTACGCGCTCGACGCGGAGAGCGGCCGGACTGTCTGGTGCAACGACTCGTCGGGTGGAATCTCGATGCCTCAGCCCCACCCCGGCGCCAACGCCGCCAGCGGCGTCTCCGCGCAGGGATACCTGGCGGTTTCGGGCGATCTGCTGCTCGTGCCGACCGGTCGCGCCGTGCCCGCGGCCTTCGACCGCCGCAGCGGCCAGTTCCGCTACTTCCACCTCCAGCAGAACGGCAAGCTCGGCGGGTCGGAAATCACCGCCGGCGAGCGTTGGTTTCTCAACAGCCAGTCCGCGTTCGACCTGGCGTCGGGGGCGCGCCATGCGTCGTTTCCCAAGCTCGCCGCGCGATGGACCGCGATCACCCCGCGCCAGATCGTTCACTGGCAGTCGGGCGAGCTGCATGGTTCCCGTCCCCAGGAGCGATCCGCGCCCGATCGCCGCGGGGCGCCGGTGGCCGCCCTCGACCTTGAGCGCCTCTGGTCCGTTCCATGCCCTCATGGTGGCAACGCCCTGATCGTCGCCGGCGCGAAGGCCGTTTCCGCCGGCCGCGGACCCGGAGGATTCGGGATCGACCTGATCGACCTGGAGGCCAGAGAGCGGTTCGCGCCGCTACCACTCGAAGAGGAACCGCTGGGGCTGGCCGCGACGGGCGGGCGGCTCTACGTGGCCACGGCGGCGGGGACGATCTTGTGTCTTGGCGAGCCGGTCGGATCGCCGCCCAAGCGGATCCGCCCAGAGGTCGAAACGCCGGTTTTCGAAAACCCGGAATACTACGATCGCTGCGCGGCGGAGATCCTCCAGCGGACGGGCGTGACCGAGGGGTATTGCATCGACCTGGACTGCGGCAGCGGCGGGCTGGCCTATGCGCTGGCCAGGCAAAGCAATCTGCGGATCGTCGCGCTGGGCGCCGATCCTGACCGCGCCGCCGAGGCCCGCCGCCGGTTTGACAAGGCCGGGCTGTATGGCACGCGTGTCACGTTGCTGGCCGTGGATGATCCGCGCTCGCTGCCCGACTATCTTGGCGACCTGGTCGTTTGCGGCCGTTCGGTCGAGGGCGCGATGCCGGCATTGCGGGGCGAGGTCCAGCGGATCCTCCGCCCGTTCGGCGGCGCGGCCTGTTTCGGGCGATTGGGCGCGATGGAGACCGCCACCCGCGGGCCGCTGGCGGGTGCGGGCGATTGGACGCACCAATATTGCGACCCGGCCAATTCGAACTGCTCGACCGACACGCTGCTGTCGGGCCGCCTGGGGGTGCTGTGGTTCAACGACCTGGCATTTCCGGCCCCCAGCCGGCACGGCCGCGGCCGGGCGCCGCTGTACTTCAACGGTCGCCTGTTCATCCAGGGCCTTGACGGCCTCCTCTGCGTCAACGCCTACAACGGCCGCAAGCTCTGGGAGTATCCCCTGCCGGGCATTCAACAGGTCTTCGACGGCGAACACCTGCTGGGGACTTCGGGGACGGGCAGCAACTATTGCGTGGGCCCGGCGGGGCTTTATATCCATACCGGCAAGGAGTGCCTGCGGATCGATCCGGCCAGCGGCGCGCTGGTCGGCCGGTTGCCCGCCCCGGACCAGCCGGACGGGTCGCCCGGCACCTGGGGCATTGTCGCGCTGTCGGGCAATACGCTGTTCGGCACGCTGGCCGACACGCGGCACCTGGTGACCTACCGGTATCGCGAGGGGGACATGCGCAACCAGTTCACCGAGGCGATGCTCCTGTTTGCCATGGACGCCGTGAGCGGTGACGTCCGCTGGCGTTATCAGCCGGAGGACTCGATCCGCCACAACGCGATCGCGATCGGCGACGGGCGGGTCTACCTCATCGATCGGCCGATCGCCGCTGGCGACAGGCATCGCGAAAAGCGCGTCGGCAAGCCCGATCCGGAAGACGTCCACCCGCCGGGCAGGCTCATCGCGCTGGATGCCGAAGAGGGGCGAACGCTTTGGAGCTCGGACGACCGGGTCTACGGAACGACGCTGGCCCTGAGCGAGGAGCACGATCTGCTGCTGATGTGCTACCAGGATTGGAGATTCAAGCTGGCTTCGGAACTCGGGGGCCGGATGGCGGCCTTCGACTCCGCCAGCGGCGCGCGCCGCTGGGACGTCGAGGCCAGCTACCAGGGCCGACCGGTGATCAACGGCCGGACGGTGTACCTCCAGCCGGGCGCGTGGGACCTGGCGAGCGGCAAGCGGCTCGACTTCGCGCTGCAGCGCTCGTATGGATGCGGGATTCTCTCCGGCTGCACGAACATGCTGGTCTACCGCTCGGCGGTCGTCGGTTACCTGGACCTGCAAAGCCAACTCGGCACGCAGAATTACGGCGGCATCCGGCCGGGCTGCTGGATCAACGCCGTGCCGGCCGGCGGATTGGTGCTCATGCCCGACGCCACGGATCGGTGCACGTGCAGCTATCTGAACAAGGCGTCGATCGCCTTGGGGCCGTTTGGCCCGCGGCCTCCGGAAGCCGCGCCGCCCGGCGCCAGCCGCTGAGGGCGGCTGAAAACGGCATCGACTCCGCTCAATGGGCCTTGATCGCGCCCGGAGAGGTTGCAGACCTGCCCGGCAAGCGACGCGGATCGGTCGCTGCTATGCCTCGTCCACGAACGGCCGGATTCGCGCGGCCAACTCCTCGAGTGGAATGTCGGCGATGAGGAAGCGTTTCTGGCCGGATGTGTCGCCCGAGTGGAGTGCAACCTGCGATTTGCGCAGCGCCAGTTCCCGGGCCAAGAGGGCCACGAGCGCCTTGTTGGCCTTGCCTTTCTCCGGCGGCTGGGTGACGCTGACCTTGAGCATGCCGTTCTGCTCGCCGCGGATCTCGTTGCGGCGCGCGCCGGGGTGCGCCCGGACGGGCAGGATCACGCCCCCCGCGACCGTCTCCAGCTCGATCATTTCAGGACCCCCTCGAACAGCGCACTGCCGACGCGAACGATCGTCGCCCCTTCTTCAATCGCGATCTCGTAGTCGCCGCTCATGCCCATCGAGAGTTCCTCGAGGGCGGCCCCGCCGGGGCAGCTCGACCGCAACCTGTCGCGGGTGTGGCGGAGTCGGGCGAACTCCCTCCGCGTCTCCTCCGGCCCGCTGTCCAGGCCGGCCATGCACATCAGTCCGCAGACCTCGACGTGGCGATACTCGGCCAGCCTGGACAAGACGTCTTCAAGCTGCGCGTCGGCCAGCCCGTGCTTGGCCTGGTCGCCCGACGCGTTGACCTCCAGCAGCAGCCTGGCGGAGCGCTGCAACTCCGCGGCGATCCGATCGATTGTTTCCACCAGTCGAAGCGAGTCGGCCGAGTGGATCATCTCGACCAGCGGCAGCGTGCGGCGGACCTTGTTCCGCTGGAGCGGGCCGATCATGTGCCAGGCGACGTCGCGGCCGGCGAGGGCCTCGGCCTTGGGCCAGAGGTGTTGCGGCCGGCTCTCGCCCAGGGTGCGGCAACCGCGGGCGAGGAGCGGCTCGATCAGCTCGATTTCGACGTACTTGGTGACCGCGACGAGGCGAACGTCGCCGGGCCGGCGTCCGCTCCGCAGGGCCGCTTCGGCGATCCGCCCTTCGACTTCGGCAAGATTCTCGCCGATCCGTTTTTCAAATGGAGGAGACATCTTCAGCGATCATTTCGTTGCGACGCGGACCTTGGTTTGCGGAGCATTGCCGAGCACGATCCCGTCGTGGAATCGGCTCACGAGGCGGTTGAGTTCCTCGTCGGACTGGATCGCGCCGATCAGCAGATCCTCGAGCATGTCGGGGTCCAGGCGGCTGCGTAGAAAGAGATTCACCCGCTCGATCGCCCGGGCCAACTGGACCGCCGTCAGCGCGTCGTCGGGCGGCTTGTTGGTCATCGCGCGAACGGCCTGCTGGTGCGACCTGGCAGCGCGGAGGGACTCGACGGCCTCGCCCGGCGCTTCGGCCACTTCGCAACAGACGATGACCGTCCCTTCGTCGCGGACGCAATCCATCGCCGCGGTCAATGCCCGGGCCACGTTGGCCCAGGTCTGCTGTTCCGGTCCGCCTTCGATGCCGACGACAACCACTCCGGCCCGCCGCGGCACATCCCAGCGCCACGTCTGGTCGTAGACTGCGCGGACCCGGCGGCGGACCTGATCCGGCGAGCCGGCGACGACCTGGTGAAACGCCCCGCCGGCGCCGGGAATGACCTGAACGGTAAACGCAATCCCCAGCAGCCAGCCGATCTCCGCGACGGCGTCGACGAACCCTTTCCGGTGTCGGCCGCGGGCGCCAAGTGCTTGGGGAGACCGGAACCGGGCCTGGGCCTGGTAGTCTGCGAAGGTTGGGTAGATTGCGCTATGCAGGCCGAAATGGCCCGGCACCGCGCGGCCGTGGGCGCAGCCGATCGGCAACACCACGTCGGCGTCGGTCAGGGCGCGATTCAGCCAGATTGGCTCACCGGAGTGCGAGGCCGCCAGGTAGGCGAGCGACGCCCGGTCGCGCGGGTCGTGGTCGACCAGGCGGATTCTCCGCAGCAGGTCGGCCGGAATCGCTGCGGTCGGATTTTGGGGTTCGCCCCCTGCCGGCGGAGCGGAGCGGAGCACGGTGATCCCGTCGGGATCGACCGCGGAGTCGACCAGGTAGCGGACGACGGCCGCGGCGACCTCGGCCGCTTCCGGCACGCCCGCCTCCAGTGCAATGGTGATCTGGTCGCTGGGGGTAATGCAGCGGCTGAGGGCGGGCAACCCGACCGGTTTGGCCAGAACATCGTGAACCGCTTCGGCCAACGGTGCCGGCCGAGCCGATCGCGGGCCGTCGCACTCCGCCAGGAGCGTGCACGCATCGAAATCGATTTGCACCGAAGAATGGGCTCCGTAGCGGAGTGTAGCCATGAAAACCTCAAAACCTGTCAAGACGGGCAATCCAGGCAATGCAAGCGGTTGCCATGGATCATCTTAGCCCTTGGTTTCCGATTCGGTCAAGCAGCCGAGGTTTACGAGAGGAGCAGCGGCGCGAATAATCAATGTCTGGCCAGCACAACCTCTTGGCTCCTGGAACGGAAGTATGAACACACGAACGCTCGACCGCTCGACCGCAACGCTGCCGCTGCTCGTTTGCGGATTTCTGATTCTCTCGCTCGGGATCTGCGGATGCGGCCGCCCTTCCGATGCGCCTCCGAGCGGTCCGAGCACCGGTGCGGGGCAGGATTCCGGGGGATCGGCTTCTGAAGGTCTGCCGCCGCCCGCGGCCGCCGCCGCGCCGCGGGCGACGGCCGAAGAAGTGCTGCAGAAGATGGTTCAGGCCTACAAGGGCGCGCAGAGCTATCGGGACTCGGGCACTCTGCAATTGACCGGAGTGCAGAAAGGCCAGGAACAGAAAAGGGTCTTTCCCTGCGAAGTCGCTTTTGAGCGACCGAACAAGATCCGCCTGCTGGTCGACAATGGGAACCTGTTCTGCGACGGCAGCCAGCGATTCGGCTTCGTCCGCGATTTGCCGGGCCAGATTCTCCGCTTGCCCGCCCCGGAGCAGCTCTCGATCGAAGCGATCTATGCCGACTTCCTGCTTTCGACGGCGATGATCCAGTCCCCCGCCCAGTCGTTCAGTTGGGTCCCCCCTCAATTGGTCCTCCTGCTGGCCGGCGATCCGCTCAAGACGCTGCTGGCCGGCGCGCAGCAGGCGAGGCTGCTCGAACCGGCGGCGATCGACGGGCGGGCCTGCCAGCGTGTCGAGATCCGCACACCGATCGGCCCCGGCGTCTTCTGGATCGACGCAGCCGATTCCACGCTGCGACGATTCGAGCTGCCCACCGGGCCGCTGGAGCACGAAGCCGCCGCCGAGGGGATCGAGAAGATCTCGATGGTGCTCGAACTTGAGGATGCGCAGCTCAACTCCTCGATCGCGCCGCAGGCCTTTCTCTTTCAAGTGCCGGAGGGCGTGCCGATCGTCGCATCCCTGGTGTTGCCGATTTTGCAGGTCCTCGGCCAGCCCTGCCCCGATTTCCAGTTCTCCGACCTGGAAGGCAACTCCGTCGCCATCGCCTCGCTCAAGGAGAAGGTGGTCGTGATCCAGCTTTGGACGACGACGAGCCTCCCCTGCCGGCCGGTGTTGCAGGCCGTCAGCAAGGCCTATGAGACGATCAAGGAACACGACGACGTGGTCGTGATGGCGGTCAGTCTCGACCCGGCCAACGTGCAGGCCTTGGCCCTCCAGTCGGTGCTCAAGGACTGGCAGACCGATCTGCCGGTGTATCGCGATCCGGCCCAGAGCATCGCCCTCCATTACGGCGATCCCGCCGTGCCGCTGACGATCGTGCTGGGCAAGGGGGGCAAGGTGCAGATTTTTCAGCCCGGCGCCCTGGCGCAGATGGATCAGCTTTTGATCCGCACGGTCGATAAGCTGCGAGCGGGCGAGGACGTGTTTGCCGTCAGCTTCGAGCAATTCGCAGCCAGCAAGCGCCAGTTCGAGCTGATGCGGCAGAAGTGCGTGGCCGACGATCTGTACCGCCTGCCGGTCGTTGCTCCCCAGGAAATACCCCGCGCCCAAATCCTCCCGCGGAGCGAACCGGAGAATCTCAAGATGACCCGGCTCTGGTCGTGCGAGCAGTTGGAGCAGCCGGGCAACATCACCGTCGTGCCCCGCGCCGAAGGCAGCCCGCGAATCCTCGTGCTCGACAACTCCGCGGCGGTCGCCGAACTGGGGGCGGACGGGCGGGTGGCCGCGACCTTTCCGCTCAAGCTGGAAGGCTCGCAACCGGTGACCGTCCTCGAGACGGCCGTCGCCGGCGACGGCGGCCGCTATTTTCTCGGCTCCGCCCGGGGCGTGCAGCGGATCCACCTGTTTGACGAAACGCTCCAGACGATCCTCGCCTATCCCGACTCTTCCCACCCGGGAATCGGCGGAGGGCAGCTCGCCGATCTCGACGGCGATGGGACGCTGGAAATCGTGCTCGGGTATTTCGACGTCGTCGGCGTCCAGGCGGTGGATCTGGCGGGCAAGCGAATCTGGGCCGAACGATCGATGGTCAACGCGATTCACGTGGCGGCCCTGCCACGCGACGCCGAGGGGCGGCGGAACGTCCTGGCGATGAACCTCGAGCCCGATCGGGGGACGCTGGTCGAACTCGACTGGCAGGGCAAGCGTCTCGCCGAACTCGCGCTGCCAGACTGCTCGATCGGCTGGTTCGCCGCCGACGACCTTGACGGCGACGGAGAGCCCGAGATCTGCGTTCTTGCCCAACTGGCATCCAAGGAGATGATTGCGGCGGGCATCTCGAAGGCCGGCCGGGAGCTTTGGCGGCATCCGATTTCCCAGGGCGTCCACCACCAGCAGATCGAGCCGGTGGCGGCGGGCAACCTGTTTCTCGAAGGACCGCGACAATGGCTGATCGCCACGGCCGACGGGACGATCCACGCTGTCGGCGGAGACGGGCGGTTGATCGAGAGCTTCGCCTACGGCGCTGAATTGACGGGAATGGCGACAGCCCGTTGGGACGGGAAGCCGGTCCTCCTGGTCAGCACGCCCGGCAAAGTGGAGGCATGGCATGTGGAGGGCCGTCCAGAAACGGCGCCCTCGGCACCGTGATCGGCCGCCCGCCATCTTGATTCGGCGGCCCGGTCGGGACAGACTGGAGTGGTTCCATGAAAGCCTGCGCGATGCAGACTCTCGCGTGGACGAGTGCACGATCGATTCAGAATTCTCCGCGGGGATGTGGCATGTTCAGCAAACCGGCGCGATCCGACAAGGGGTGGGTGGCTGGCGGGCGATCCAGGCCCCGAATCCGAATCATCGGGCTGGCCGCGGCGATTGCGATCCTCGCGGCCTGGCCGGCAGCGCCCCGATGGGCGTTGGCCTGCAACACGCCGGTGTACCGCTACGCAATGTACAATTGGCGGAGCGCCCCGTTCTTCGTCTTCTACTTCCATGAAGGCGAGGTCGCCGACGAGGACCGGGCGGTCAACCAGACGATTGCCGGGCTCACCGAGAACCTGCCGCCGCAGGCGAATCTGAAGATCGAGTTGGTGAATGTCTCGGATCAGAAGCAGATCGATCGCCTCCCCGAGTTCGTCGTTCAGGCCTGGAAATCCCACCAGGGCGGCCAGTTGCCCGCCCACGTCGTCGTCTCTCCCTGGGGGGCTCCGATCTTCGCCGGCCGGTTGAACACGGCGTCCGCGGCCAGCTTGATCGACTCGCCAGCCCGCCAGCGGCTCGGGGAGTTGCTCACCGAGGGCCATGCGGCCGTGATGATCTTGCTCACCTGCCCCGATGAAGACGAGAACAAGAAAGCGGAACAAGTCCTGGCCGAGCTGTGCAAACGGGCCGGTGCGGGCGAGATTCCGGTCGAACTGGGCCTCCCCCTCCAAGTGCCCGGCGCCGCCCCCGGCGAAACCGGGCCGCCGGATGCGGGCGACCCGAATAGACTCCAGATCGCCGTGCTCAAGGTCGAACGCAAGGATCCGGCGGAGGAGTTCTTCGTCCGCATCCTGATGGCCGTGGAACCAGACCTCGAGGAATATGCCGGCCAGCCGATGATCTTTGCCGGCTACGGCCGCGGCCGAACGATGGAACCCTATATTGGCAAGGGGATCACGCCTGACAACCTGGTTGACGTCGCCGCCTTCCTGGCAGGGGCCTGCTCCTGTCTGGTCAAGGAACAGAATCCGGGCGTGGATCTGCTCGTCAAATGGGACTGGGAGGCCACCGCCGACGAATTGGCGCAGAACGACCCCTCGCTCAACAGCAGCCCCTACGGCCTGTTCGGCTACAGCGAAATACCCGTCGACGCGGCAGCGCAGACCGCTTCGGACATCGGCAAGCCCCAGCCAGCGGGAGAAGCCGCCGGCGGGACGGTGGGTGGATCGGCCAGTCCGGTCGCATCGCCCGACGCGCCGCCGGCCGATGCGTTGGCCGGTCCGCCCGGTTCCGGAGAGCAGCTTGCCGCGGCGGCGAGCGATCCGGGCAGGGCCGATCCGGCCGGTCCGCCGGTATCGCAGGCGCCTGCGATGTCTGACGATTTCGATCGCGGTCCCGCAGGCAGCGGCTCTTATACCAAGAGTCGCCTCTGGACATACGGATTGGGCATGGGCGCAATTGCCGCGGGCGTGGTCCTCGCTGGATGGGTGCTGCTCCTTCGCCGGCCCTGAGAGGCTGCCCCCCTGACGGCATGGAACAGGAAGCTCGACTTCCAGCCGAGCCGGATCGCCTTCGGTGCGGCGTTCGACAAGGGCCAGGCGCCAACGTAGAACGGGTCGCCAGGCCCGCTGCATTTGCACCCCTCCGATCGCTTGTGTTCGGTCGCCGCGGACCACTTCATCGGCTACAGCCACGGTCTGCCGCCGGGGTCGCGGCGGATCAAGCCCATGCGGGCGGCGACTGACCGCCGCGGCTTGCTTGCCGCGCGGCCAGGCGCCACGATATCCTAAGATCCGGCAACACCCCCCTCCAAGGGAGACGCTTATGAAGCGGCTCGCAACAGCGTGCGTAAACAGCAGTCTTGCCTGGATCGTTTGCCTGATCGCCGCCGGCCAGTCCGCGATTGCCGCGGCGGCCGACGACGCCCCGCTCCCCGGTTCGGCCCGCGCGGTCTGGGACCTGGAGAAGGCCCACCGCGAGGCGACGCCCACCCGCGAGAGGATTTGCATCAATGGCCTCTGGCGGTGGCAACCGGCCGGCCCGGCCGACTCCCTCCCGACCGGCGGTTGGGGCGATTTCAAGGTGCCTGGTTGCTGGCCCGGAATCACCGACTACATGCAGCACGACTGCCAGACGGTCTTCGCCCATCCAAGCTGGAAGGACGTGAACCTGGGCACAGTCGCCGCGGCCTGGTATCAGCGGGAAATCAGCGTCCCCAGCGATTGGGCGGGCCGCCGCGTCCTGCTCTGCCTGGAGTACTTCAACTCCAGCGCTGACGTCTTCATCGACGGCAAGAAATGCGGCGCAGCGCGGTTTCCCTCCGGCCAGATCGACCTGGCGGCGGTCTGCCGGGCGGGGGCCAAGCACCTCCTGACCCTGCGGGTAGCCGCCGTGCCGCTCCAGGAAATCATGCTCATGTTCAACGACACGAACGCCGCCCGGCGGGTCGCCGGCAAGGTCGCGCGGCGCGGGTTGTGCGGCGATGTCTATCTCGCCGGCATTCCGGCGGGCGCCCGGATCGCTGAAGTCAAGATCGACACTTCGATGCGCAAGGGGCGGATCACTGTCAGCGGACGGCTGGAGGATATCGCCCCAGATGCGGGCTACACCCTCCGCGCCACGATCAGCGAGGGCGGCCGCCCCGTCCGCGAGTTCAGCCAGACATTCGCGGCGGGCGAGCTGGAGGGCGGCCGCTTCGCCCTCGCCGAAGACTGGATGCCCGAAAGGGTCTGGGACCTGCACACGCCGCAACACGTTCACGAGGCGGCCGTTTCGCTGCTCGACGAGGACGGCCGGCTCCTCGACGCAAGCCTGCCGCAGCGGTTCGGATTCCGCGAGCTCTGGATCGACGGCCGCGACTTCTACCTCAACGACACGCGGGTCTTCCTCTCAGCCCTACCGCTCGACAATGCCCAGGTGAGCGCCCTGGCGGCCAGCTACGAGGGGGCCAGGGAGAGCCTGACGCGGCTGAAGCAGATCGGCATCAACTTCGTCTACACGCACAACTACGGCTGCGAGCCGGGAAGCCACCTCGGTTTCGCGGAGATCCTCCGCGCGGCGGACGACGTGGGGATGCTCGTGGCCCTCTCGCAGCCCCACTTCGGCCAGTACGACTGGCAGATGCCCGACGCCGCGGAGAAGAACGGCTACGCGCACCACGCCCGATTCTACGTCCGCGTGGCCGGCAGCCATCCTTGCGTGGTCTTCTACGCGATGAGCCACAACTCGACCGGCTACAGCGAAGACATGAACCCGGACATGATCGACGGCGTCCACAGCGAGCGGAGCCCGTGGTCCGCGAACAATGTCGAGCGGGCGCTCCAGGCCGAGGCGATCGTCGCCCGGCTGGATCCGAGCCGCATCATCTACCACCACTCGTCGGGCAACCTGAGCTCGATGCATACCACCAACTTCTACACGAACATGGCGCCCAGCCAGGAGCTCGACGACTGGTTCGAGCACTGGGCCACCCGCGGAGTCAAGCCCGTGTTCACCTGCGAGTACATGGTGCCCTGCACGTGGGACTGGACGATGTATCGCGGGTGGTACAAGGGCGCCCGCGCTTTCGGCAGCGCCGTGGTGCCCTGGGAATTTTGCCTTGCCGAGTGGAGCGCGCAGTTCCTCGGCGATCGCGCCTACCGCATCGGCGAGCCGGAGAAGCGGAACATCCGCTGGGAAGCCGAGCAGTTCAAAAGAGGAAGGCTCTGGCACCGTTGGGACTATCCCTACCAGGTCGGCTCGAAGGTCTTCGACACCCAGCACGAGATCATCGGCGACTACCTGAACAGCAACTGGCGGGCATTTCGCACCTGGGGCGTCTCGGCGATTTCTCCCTGGGAGCACCACTTCTTCTGGACGCTCCGCGAGGGGGTCGACAAGAGCCGCAAGCCGCTCGAGGTCGACTGGGAGAACCTCCAGCGCCCCGGCTTCAGCCCGGACTACATCGGCGAGCAGTACGAACGCATGGACCTGGCCTTCGAGCCTTCGGATTGGATTCCCACCGACGACGGGCGGGCGATTTTGCGGAACAACATGCCGCAGTTGGCCTACATCGCCGGCAAGCCGGCGGCCTTCACCAGCAAGGACCACAATTTCCGGCCGGGTGAGAGCGTCGAGAAGCAGATCATCCTCGTCAACAATTCCCGCCAGACCGTGACCGCCCGCTGCCGCTGGTCGCTGGCGCTGCCGGAGCCGCTGTCCGGCGCCGCCGAGGCAACCATCGCCACCGGCCGACAGGAGCGGATTCCGCTTGCGTTTGCCCTGCCGGCCGCGTTGCCGGCCGGCGAGTACGAACTCAGCGCGGAGGTCGCTTTCAGCGACGGCCAGGTGCAGAAGGACACGTTCACGGTCCATGTCATGCCCGGTCCGGCCCCTCCGTCTCTTGCCGAGAAGATCGCGATCTTCGATCCCCAGGGGGAATCGACCGCGATGCTCGCCGCAAGGGGCGTCAAGTGCCACCCCATCGGGGCTGGCGAGAACCTCGCCGATTACAATCTCCTCGTCGTCGGCAAGGGGGCACTGACGGCCGACTCACCGGGGCCGGACCTGGGCCGCGTCCGCGACGGACTGAAGGTCATCGTCTTCGAACAGACCGCGGAGGCCCTGGAAAGACGCCTCGGGTTCCGAATTGCCGCGTACGGCCTGCGGCGGGTCTTCCAGCGGCTGCCGGACCATCCCCTGCTTGCTGGGCTCGATGCGGAGAACTTGCGCGACTGGCGCGGCTCGGCCACGCTCCTGCCCCCGAGACTGGACTACTTCACGAGCCAGGTCTACGGCGGACCGGCGGTCAAGTGGTGCGGCCTGGAAGTGCCCCGGGTATGGCGCTGCGGCAACCGCGGCAACGTGGCCTCGGTGCTGATCGAGAAGCCGGCCAGGGGCGATTTCCTGCCGATCCTCGACGGCGGCTACGGCCTCCAGTACAGCCCGTTGCTTCAGTACCGCGAAGGCGCGGGCCTGGTGTTGTTCTGCCAACTCGACGTGACCGGCCGCACCGAACAGGACCCGGCCGCCGAGACGCTCATCGGCAACCTCTTGCGGTACGCGGCGGATTGGCGGCCGCAGGCCAGCCGCAGCGTGTTGTATGCCGGCGGCCCGGCAGGTCTTCGACACCTGCGGTTTGCCGGCGTACCGGTGCGAACCTATCAAGGCGGAAAGCTCGCGCCGGATGCGTGCCTTGTCGCCGCATCCGGCGCCGGGCGGAAGCTGGCCGAGAACAGGGCGGCAATCGCCGAGCAGCTGGCCGCCGGCGGCCAGCTGCTGGCGCTCGGGCTGGACGGAGAGGAGGTCAACAGCTTCCTGCCGTTCAAAATCGGCGTCGCCGAGGCGGAGCACATTGCGGCGTATTTCACGCCGCCGGGGATGGACTCCCTGCTCCGCGGAATCGCCCCGGCCGACGTGCACAACCGCGACCCGCGCAAGCTGCCGCTCGTCTCTTCGGGGGCGGCGGTCTTGGGCAACGGCGTGCTGGCCGAGGCGCGCGGGCCGAAGGTCGCCTTTCTCCAGCTCCCCCCCTACGCCGTCAGCGGTGCGCAAGGGGCGGCGCCGTCGTTCCTCGTGGACAGCCAGGACGCCCTGGAAGGAAAGCAGAGCGCCCTGGTGACCCTGGGGATGACCGGCGGAGGCGGCGTGCAGTTTGGACAGCGGGTCCAAGTCGCGCCGCAGGTCGGCAAGACCTACACGCTGGCCGTTTTCGTCAAGGGCGTGGGCGGACCGGTCTCCGCTCACCTCGAAGTGGAGCGGGCCGGTGCGCCCTGGGATCGGGCAGTCAAGGGCGCCGATGTCCAGATTCCGGAAGACGAGTGGACCGACCTGCACGTCTCCTTCAAGTGCGAGAAGCCCTTCCCCGAAGGTTGGCAGGCCTACATCGGCTGCGCGCAGGACGGCGGGCAGTTCCGCGCCGACCTGTTCCGGCTCTACGAAGGGGACTATCTTCCATGGGAAGCCTCCGCGCGGTCCAGCGCCGCGCCGGCGGCCGCCAGCCCGGCGAACCTGTTTGCCAACCCCGGCTTTGAGAGCGGGCGCAAGCCGTGGTTCTACAACTACCACGAGCAGCTCAACCTGCGGCGGACCTACCGCGGCACTTCGCGGGCCCTGGCGCGTCTCTTGGCCAACATGGGAGCGAGCGCGCCGACGCCCCTGCTGGACTGGTTCGCAATGCCCGTCGGCGGCGAGCAGCCCGGCCCCTCGATCGTGCGCAACGGCGATTTCAGCCGGGCCGCCGCGGGCGATGCGATGCCCGACCAGTGGCAGTTCTCATCCAGTTCGCGCCAGGCCGCCTGCGATCGCCAGCCGCTCGGCGAGGGTCGCGGATCGGCGATGCGGATCGCGGCGGCGCCCGGCGCCGAGGGCAAGGCAAACGTCATGCTGGCTCAGCAGAACGTGCCCGTTACGGACGGTCAGTGGTACCGCATCTCGCTGAAGGCTCGGGCCGAGGGGATGGGCGGCAAGAGCGTCACGATCGCGGTCCAGAATACGCAGACATGGACTTCGCTGCTGGAGTACCAGTCCTTTGCGCCCGCCGAAGAGTGGCGCACCTTCCGCTTCCTCGTCCAGGCCAACGGCACGGCCGAAAAGAACACGCGGCTCCAGATCTGGCATGGACACGGCGGGGCCTTGTGGTTGGCGGACCTCTCGATCGTGCCCGTCGCCCCGCCCTCGACCGATGGCCGATGGTCGCAGGGCCTGTACCTTGATCAGCCGCAAGCGTGGGACGATCCGTACCGGTTCTTCCGCTGGTGAGAAGAGAGAGGAGCAATTGGCAAACCTGCTCGAGGTCCGCGACCTGCGGAAAGTCTATGAAGGCCCCGACGGCGGCGTCGAAGCGCTCCGAGGGGTGACGTTTTCCGTCGGCCGGGGCGACTTTGTCGCCGTCCGCGGTCCGTCGGGCTGCGGGAAATCGACGCTGCTCCATATCCTGGGCGCGATGGAATGCCCCACCGAAGGGGACGTCCGTTTCGATGGACTGGAACTCGGCAGCCTGCACTCGGACGGGTTGGCGCGCCTGCGGCGGCGGCAGATCGGGTTTGTCTTCCAGGAGTTCAACCTGTTTCCCACGCTGACCGTGCTGGAAAACGTCATGCTCCCGCTGACGCTCGATGGAGCCGCCGAGCAGCAGGCGCGGCGCCGCGCCGCGCGGCTCCTGGAAGAGGTCGGGCTGGCCGACCGGTCAAAGCACTTTCCGGCCCAACTCTCCGGAGGCGAGATGCAGCGGGTGGCGGTCGCCAGGGCGGTTGCCGCCCAGCCCGGCCTCCTCCTGGCGGACGAGCCGACGGGAAACCTCGATAGCGAAAACGGCCGCCGCGTGATGCAGTTGCTGAGCGGACTGAACCGGAGCCTGCAGCTGACCGTGCTGCTCGCCACGCACTCCGACGAGGCGGCCAGCCACGCGGCGCGGTGGCTGCTGCTCCGCGACGGCCGCCTGGTCGCCCAAGGAGAGAATCCCCAGAGCGAGAAGAGTCCGTGAGGTCGCCCAACGAAGCCAGTCCCGAGACGATGCAGAACGGCTCTCCCGGCGGCAAGCGGTGGCCAGCCCCGCTGAAGGTGGCGTCGGCCCTGAGGCTGTTCAGGCGGTTCATCATCCGCGCGATGGCTCGGGAGAAGGTCCGCACGCTGATCTCTGTGCTGGGGATCGCCCTGGGGGTCGCCGTGATCCTCGCCATCCGCATGGCCAACCGGAGCGTGACCGAGTCGTTCCGCGCGGCGGTCGAGTCGGTCAGCGGCCAGACCTCGCTGAGCATTACGGGGGTCACCGGCCGTTTCGACGAAGTGCAGTTGGCCGAGGCGACCTGGCTCCGCGACTACGGCGTGGTCAGCCCGGTTGTGGAGACCGACGCGATGATCGCCGAACCGCCGCTGGCGCCCGCGGCCGCAGATGACGCCGCCGGCAGGGGCGAATTGATCCACGTGCTGGGAGTCGACGTCCTCGTGGACCTCCCCATCCGTCGGTACCGCTTGGTCAAGATAAGCGAGGAGGACCGCGATCCCACGCCCCGGGAGATCCTCCTGCTTCTGACCGACCCGGATGCGGTGATCCTCACGGAGCGGCTCGCGGGGCGGTATGGCAAACGGGTCGGCGACCGGATCGAGCTCAGTTTCGGCTCCGCGCGCAAGGCGCTCACCGTCCGCGGGCTCCTGGATGAGGAGGGCCCGGCCGGCGCGCTCGGCGGCAACTTCGCCTTGATGGACATCGCCGCGGCGCAATGGGCGTGCGACCGCCTGGGGCTGCTGGACCGGGTCGACATCAAGCTCAAGGCGGGGCTCGACGCCGAGGCGGCCGCGGCCGCGATCGGCCCGCGGCTTCCGGCCGGACTGGTCGTCACCGATCCCCAGGCGCAATACGGCCAGACGGAGACGATGATCGCGGCCTTCCACTTCAACCTCTCGGCGCTCAGCGGGATCGCGCTGCTGGTCGGCCTGTTCCTGATTCACAACACGGTCTGCATTTCCGTGGCCGCGCGGCGCAAGGAGATCGGCATGTTGCAGGCGGTCGGCGCGGGCCGGGCGAAGGTCGCCGGGCTGTTTCTGGGCGAGGCCCTGCTGCTCGCCGGCGTGGGGGCGATTGCGGGGTTGTTTCTGGGAGCGTGGCTGGCGGGCGCGGCGGTCCGGCTGACCTCCCAGACAGTGGAGACGTTCTACATCGCCAGCGTCGCCCGGGCGAGCGCCGAGTCGCTGCGCCTCGGGCCGGCGGAGATCGCGCTGGCATTGGGCGTGACGCTCCCCCTGGCGCTCGTGGCCGCCGCCGTTCCGGCCCTCGAGGCGGCCGCGCTTCGCCCGCTGGAAGTCATCCGGGGGGCGGGGCGGCTGGCCGCCCATTTCCGCCCGCCGCTGAAACATCTGGCGGCGGCCGGCGTGTTTCTTGTCTGCGGCGGGCTGTTCACCCGGCTGGACCCGGTGCGGGGGCTCCCGATCTTCGGGTTTGCGGCCGGTTTTCTGCTCGTGATCGGCGGGGCGCTGCTCGTTCCAACGGCGCTCTGGCTGGCCTGCGCGGCCGTGCGGAGCCGGCTCTTGGGCTGGCTGCCGCTGCCGCGGCTGGAGTGCAGACTGGCCGCGGCGAACCTGCTCGGCGCGATCGGCCGGCTGTCGATCTCGGTCTCCGCGCTGGCGGTCAGCCTGGCGATGATGGTCGCCATCGCCGTGCTCGTCGGCAGCTTCCGCGATACGGTCCAGTACTGGCTCAACAGCACGCTGATCGCCGACCTGTTCGTGCGGCCGCGGATGCTGACCTCCTCGGTCGGCGAAGCGAGCATGGGGCGCGGCACGCGCGAGGCGATTCTCCGCGATCCGGACGTTGCCTCGGTCGCCTGGATCACCACCCGGCAGTTCGCCTACGGCCAGACGCGAATCCGCCTGGCCGCCACCTCGCTGGAAACGATCAACAAGCATCGCCACTTGATGTTCAAGTCGCCGGCCAGCGCGTGGGAGGAGGTCCGCCGGGCGATCGGCTCCGAGAGCGTGCTTGTCTCGGAGAGCTTTGCGATCCGCTTCGGCAAAGCGCCCGGCGATCGCGTCACCCTGCCCGCCCAGTCCGGGCCAATCTCACTGTCGATCGCGGCGGTCTACTACGACTATTCGAACAACCAGGGCACGATCCTGATGGACGTGGAAACCTACCGGCGGCATTTTGCCGAATTGGGCGCCGATCCGATTCCCAGCAGCCTCTCGGTCTACGTGCGGCGCGGGGCCGACGTGGAAACGGTCCGCCGCCGGCTCGTCGATGCCACGCGGGCGGAGCACGACCTCTACTTCGCCAGCAACCGGGAGATCCGCCGCGATGCGATGCGGGTTTTCGACAGCACGTTCACGATCACCTACGCCCTGGAAGTGATCGCCATCGTGATCGCCGCCTCCGGCGTGATCTCCACGCTGATCACGTTGATCTACGAGCGCCGCCGGGAGATCGCCCTGCTCGCCCTGGTGGGCGCGACGCGCCGGCAAGTCCGCCGCATGGTTGTCGTCGAGGCGGTGACCCTGGGCGCGGTGAGCCAGCTGGTCGGCGTGATCATCGGCATGTTGCTGGCCGCCGTGCTGATCTTCGTGGTCAACGTGCAGTCGTTCGGCTGGACGATCCAATTCCATATTCCCTGGTTGTTCCTGGTCCATTCGACGTTGGCGATCCTCGCGGTCACGGCGCTCTGCGGCCTCTACCCGGCCAGCCGCGCCGCCAATATCCAGGCCGTCCGCGTGGTGAGGGAGGAATAACGATGCGTCCTGGCACAGCGCTGGCACTCGGGCTCGCTCTGGCATCCGCCCTGCCGGCGGCGCGGAGCGCGGATCGCGACGCCGAGGGCTGGAAAACGGTCGTTGCGCCGCGCCGGTTCGCTTTTCCCAGCGACTTCGCGGCGCACGAGGATTACCGGCTGGAATGGTGGTATTACACTGGAAACCTCGCCGCCGGCGACGGTCGGCCGTTCGGGTTCGAGCTGACGTTCTTCCGCGCCGGCGTCGATCGGGAACCGGTCAATCCCTCCCGCTGGGCGGTTCGCGATCTCTACATCGCCCATTTTGCGATTTCGGACATCCGCCGCGGCCGGTTTCAGTTCTTCGAACGATTGCGGCGGGGAGGGATCGGCTGGGCGGGCGCGTCGGCCGATCGCCTCCACGTCTGGATCGACCAGTGGCAGGTCCGCCTCGAAGGCGACGACCACCTGCTCGAGGCGGGCGATGGAGACTTCGCGCTCGCATTGAGGCTCTCGCCGCGCAAACCGCCCGTTCTCCAGGGCGACGCCGGGCTCAGCCAGAAAGGCCCCTCCGAAGGCAATGCCTCCTACTACTACTCGATCACCCGCATGGAGACGACCGGCTCGATAACCGTCGACGGCAGGGCCGTCCCCGTGACCGGCTGGAGCTGGATGGACCGCGAGTTCAGCTCCAGCTTTCTTGAAACCGGGCAGCAAGGCTGGGACTGGATGTCCATACAATTGGACGGCGACCGCGAGCTGATGATCTACCAGATCCGACGCGCGGACGGCGCGGCGGACGTTTACTCCTCGGGGACGATCATCGACGCGGAAGGCCGCACGGAGCGGCTCCGGGCCGATCAGTTCCAGTTGATCCCCGGCCGCCGCTGGCGCTCGCCGCGAAGCGCCGCCGAATACCCCGTCGAGTGGACGGTCCGGGTGCCGGGCAAGAGGGTCGATTTGCGCGTCCGTGCCGCGCTTTCCCAGCAGGAGATGAACACGATGACCTCGATCGGCATCCCCTATTGGGAAGGGGCCATTCTGGTGGAGGGAACTTGGAGCGGCACACCGACAACGGGGCACGGATACCTGGAGATGACCGGCTACCGGGGGAGAGGCCTCGGCGGCATCGATCATTGATCGGCCGGTTGCCTGCAACTGGCGAAAACGCCCGAGCGGGGCAAGACGCCGCGATTCCCCTGACGCTTGCCAGAACCGCCTCGGAGTGCTATCTTACGTGTTATTCACAGGTTCGGGCGGCCAAATCCATATTCTGGCGTGCCGAACACTGGCCGGCGGCGTAGCTCAGTTGGTTAGAGCAGCGGAATCATAATCCGCGTGTCCGGGGTTCGAGTCCCTGCGCCGCTACTTGGGCAAAGCCGGAAAGCGGTACCACCTCTGCTGCCCCCGCAGCGGAGGACCGGGGGGTGCCAACGGCGGCCTTGTGGGCTGCCAGCGATTCCGGTCTACAGACTGCCGAGCAGGGTGTCCATGACGCCCGTTCGGTTCTCGCGAAGGACACTCTCCCGCCCACCCCGCGAGGGGTCGCCAGCGGGGCCGATTGGCCTTGGCCCTTGCGCGGGCGGTGCCGTGTCTTCGGGCCAAGCATTGGCCCGCGCGAGCCTTCCGGCGGCCGGATTGTCGCCGGATCCTCGAGGGTTTCATTCGGGGCTGGCTTCAGACAAGGGTTTTGGTATCAAGTTTTGGGCTACGAAGAACACTACGGGGACCCGCCATGCCGCGCAAGGTCAAGAACGCCTACTGCAATCCCAAGGTTGATGTCGACTGGGAGGTCTTTTTGACAAGCCAACGAGCCGTCAACGCTCTGATTCGGTTCATCGAGGGCGAATCGAACAACCAGCAATTGCGGAAAGCGTGCACTTCAGAAGCCTGCCGTCGCGAGGTCGACCGGATGCGGCGCCTCGGCAACTACGAGAGTCGCGAACGCGCGCGGAAGTTCCTCAGCCAGCATTACACCTGGTAAGCGACGCCCCGCCAACGGCGGGCCGGCACGTTTCTTGTTCGCGGAGACTCCGCCCACGGATCGCCCCTGTCTCCGGCAACGTCTATAATGCCGTTGCACAACGGTCGATGGCAGCCTATCTGAGGCTATGGTGCACAGATCGACAGGAGGGCATCGATGCAACCGATCCAGGAGAGCTTCCCGGAAGACGCTGCGACTGCGGGCAAGAAACGCAGACGGGCTAGGGAGGCGGCATCTTCCGATTCCTACCCGGTCGCGGTGATGTGCTGGATTTTCGGGGTGGCGGCGTTCGAATTGATCGTCGGGCTCCTCTGCGCTGGTCTGTTCGAACGATATTCCAGCCTGGTCATCCGTCTGAGCCAGGGCTGACAACGCCGACGCAGTCGGACTGCCGGGCAGATTCCTTCGCGGCGATTCGTGACCGCTGTCTGCCGGCCGGCGAGCGCGGTGGCTCAATGCAGTGCCGAAGTCGTCTCCGGCGGCGGCGCGGTTTCGGGCACGACCGAGATTCCACCCGAGGCCCGCAGCTCGATCCGATAGCTCTTGCCGGGGCGCAATTGGATCGAAGGGGCCTCGCCGTGGGCGGCCCGCACCCCCTTCTCCTTGGCCAATTGCGGATCGTTGGCATAGTCCCAGAAGCGGGCCCAGAGTTCTTTTTCGAAATCCGACATCGGGCCGCCGGTGCGGTAGACCGCCGGCTGCCCCCCCTCTTCGTCGAGCGGGAAGCCCTCGGAGGGCAACTGCTTCTCGCCGAACACCCGCCGGAACAGGGCCACCGACGTGGCTCGCAACGGATCGCCTTCTTCGATGTATTCGTCGCCGAACTTCACAACCCAGGAATCGATGTAGGCCAGGTCGCCGGCCACGCTGAAAATTCGCGGCTCGCCGAGCGGTTTTCCCGCTTGATCGACGTCGACGAAACTGAAGCGGGTCACCAAGCTGCCTTTTTCGGCCGAGCCTTCCTGCGACAAGACCGTGATCCGCGCTAGTCGCTGGTCGACCTTCATCAGTTTCAGCGCCGTTGCCAACCGCTGGATCTCCTTCCGCTTCTCCTCCAAGTCCTTGTTCAGGGAGACGATCTCCGCCGCCTTCGTTCGCACGTCGTCGGCGAGCCGGTTCACCTGCTGGCGGCTGGCGGTCAACTGGCCGGCCAACCGGTCGACCTGTTCCTGTTTGGCAGCCAGGTCGGCTTCGAGGGAGAACTTCGCCGCGTAGTAGTTCCTGTAGGCAAACCACCCCCCCGCCGCTACGAGGCCGATGATCGCCAGCGCCAGGACCGTTCCAACCAGACTGTTGAGGGCTTGAACCAGCTTGAGCACGCCAGGGCCCCTGAAGTGACAGGTGTCGAAAGAAACATGGCAAAGCCGCACGCAAATATACATCGCGGCCGGACGCGCCGCCATAAGTCGCTTATCGGCATGGCGTTACGATGGAATTCAGCGATCCGCCGCGGTACTTCCCGCAGCGGGCATGATCCGAGGACGGTTGGTCCGGCGGGTGGGCGCATCGGCCGCCTGCGCTTCATGATAACCGCCAGATCGCGCAGTCGGCGAAGCGCCCCCGCGCCGGGAGAGTTCTCGGTCAAGCCTCGGCCAGTCGCCGGACGACGGTCAGAGCCTCGTCCACATGCCGGTCCGCCGCGAACTGCGCGCTGAACACATGGCGGACGATCCTCTCGCGGTCGATGACGTATGTTGTCCGGCCAGGCAGGAACCCGAGGGTCTTGGGTACGCCGAAGCTCTTGCGGAGCGCGCCGTCCGTGTCAACCAGGAGCAGGAAGGGCAGCCGATGGCTGGCGGCGAACGCCTGGTGGCTCTCCACGGAACCCGAACTGACGCCGATCACTACCGCCCCGGCCTCGACGAAATCCTCGTAGGCGTCGCGGAAGCTGCACGCCTCCCTCGTGCAGACCGGCATTCCATCCCGGGGATAGAAGAAGAGGACCACGGTTTTGTGGCCCCGAAAATCGGCCAGCGAGACCTGCTCGCCGGCCTGGGCGGTCGACGTGAAGTCAGGAGCCGCGTCTCCAACTCGGATCGTCTTCATCGGACAACCTCCCATCAGACAAGCATCCAGCCCCGGGCCCGGAGCCCGGCATCCTCCCGTCGTCGGAACCCATCGCCCGATTATATGGCGGGACGGCGTGCCGGTCGCCGGGATGACTACCGATCCAGAGATCATTCTCCACGCGAGTGATCCGGGCAAGCGAGTCGACATCTCGGCGGATTCGATGTGCTGACCGAGCGGCCAGGGCCCCCCCGGCCCGCGTCAAGCTTGCGGCGGAGTGAAGACTTCCACCAGCTTCCGTGCCGAGCGGAGGCCGTCGACCGCCGCCGTGACGATCCCGCCGGCGTAGCCGGCCCCCTCGCCGACCGGGTAGAGGCCGGCCAGTTGTATAGGCTGTCGGGACTGTTCATCCCGGAGGATTCGCACGGGGGAGCTGCCGCGGATTTCCGGTCCCACGAGCGTCGCGTTTTCCAGGTAGCGGCCGTTCCACTTGCGATTCATGATCGGCAGCGCGGCGCGGATCGCCGCCGCGATCACCGGCGGCAGGACGTGCGACAGATTCGCCGGCCGGGTCCCCCGCTGATACGACGAGGGGATCGCCGCCCGGGGCGCTGGATCGCGGTTTGCCAAGAAGTCTTGGACAGATTGGATCGGCGCCAGGTAATCGCGCCCCCCCAGGCCAAACGCAACCGATTCGAAATGTCGCTGCAATTCGAGCCCGGCCAAGGGCCCATCGCCGCCAAACTCGTCCGGGGCGAGAGTCGCCACCAGGCCGCTGTTGGCGAACGGACTGCCATGGCGTGAATTGCTCATGCCGTTGGAGCAGAATCGCTCGGGCTCGGAGATGCTTGGGATTACAGTCCCCCCGGCGCACATGCAGAACGTGTAGACGTCGCGCTGGCCCCCCGCCCGGGCGGAAAGCGTGTAATCGGCCGCGCCCAGCAGCGCCAGGTAGCTGTCGCGGCCGTATTTGAACTGGTTGATCTGTTGCTGCGGGTGCTCGATCCGCAGGCCGAGCTGGAATGCCTTCCGCTCGATCGGGATGCCGGCGTCGAACAGCATCCGGTAGGTGTCGCGGGCACTGTGGCCGATCGCCAGGACGACCTGCGACGCCGCCATGTAGCCGGCGGAGGTCATGATTCCGCGGACCCGGTCGCCGCCGATGTCGATCCCCTCCAGGCGGCAGCCGAAGCGGTACTCGCCCCCCATCGCCTCGATCTTGCGGCGGAAATTGCGGCAGACGAGCGGCAGCTTGTTGCTGCCCAGGTGCGGCCGCTGCTCATAGACCAGCGAGGGGCGACCGCCGCACTCGACGAATCGCTCCAGGACCCAGTCGACATCCGGCCCGCTGATCCGGCAGGTGAGCTTGCCGTCGCTGAAACAGCCCGCCCCCCCCTCGCCGAAAAGATAATTGTTCTCCGCCTGGAAGACTCCACCGCGATCGAACAGGCGGATCGCGGGCACGCGCTCCTTCACCGACCGGCCGCGCTCGAGAATCAAGGGGCGATAGCCCTTCAAGGCCAGGTAGTATCCGGCGGCCAATCCGGCGGGCCCGGAGCCGACGACGATCGGGCGGTGCCGCAACGGCCGATCGCCGGGGGCCGGATCGTGAAACGGCTGCGGCTGGTACGGCGCGACGTCGCCGCGGAGGGCGATTCGCCTCGCCGCGCTCCGGTCGGCCAGCTCGGCCACCGCCGAATAGACGAACTCCAAACGGTCGCGATGCCGCGCGTCGAGGCTCTTGCGGAGAATCCGCCAGCGCGCCAAGTCGGTCGGGCGGATTTTCAGACAACGGGCAATCAGCGCGGCCAGATCCGATTCGGGCCGCTCGACCGGCATGCGGAGATTCGTCAAACGGAAGAGCACGGGCAAAGTCCCAACGAGGGCAAGGCAACACGGCGCCGCCGCGGCAGGCAAGAGCCGGCCGCGTCACGGAACCGCGTTGTCCGCCGGGCGCGCGGCCGGTTCGACAGTCCGCCCGCCCCCGGGCGCGCCCCAGGCGCCGGTGCCGGCGGAATCCCCGTGGAACATCCGCTGAAACACCGCCCGCGTCGCCGCGTCGTTGAGCACGTCGTTCAGCGAGCAGACCTGGACTCGATCCCCGCCGCCGTCGAAAATCGCCCGCAGCTCCGCGGTCAGCCGCTCCGGCGACTTGACCGGATAGAGCGCCGGGCGCGTGTAGACGCCGATCATCGCCACGCCCTCGGGCCGCGATAAATACTTCTTTTCCTCGCCGCAGATAACGCCCGCGTAAGCGCGGATCTTCTCGCAGCTCCAGAAGGGCTCGAAGTACCAGGCCGCCGTCTGGCCGCAGAAGTCCACGTCGAGGCGGTTGCCGTAGAGGGGCTCCGGCAAGAAGACCGGGTAGACATGGCAGGCGACCAGTGCGTCCTCCCGGACCGTGCGAGCGTATCGGGCCAGCGCGTTGACCAGCTCGACGAGCGTCTCCCGGGAGAAACGATCCTGGGCCTCGCCGGGCGGCAGATCCGGGTGCTGTTTGCGCCAGGCCTCCAGCGCGGCCAGGGACTCGGGGCATCGGCAGCAGCGGTAGTTTTGATAGCCAAAATAGTCCATCGCGATCCCGCGGAGGCCGGCCACGCCGAGCAGGTCGCGGATCTGCTCCTCGAAAAAGGAACGGACTGCGGGATTATGAAAACACAGCAGCGGCGCCTCGAGGACCTCGATCCGCTGCACCGGTTCGCCGCCGTATTGGTAGCCCGACTTTCCCTTGGTCTTGTCCGCCTTGATCCGCTCGAGGGCGGCTCGCTCGGCGGAATCCATCTCCTGCAACGGTGGCTCGACGCCGAAGCGGCACCGCTTCCAGTCCGCCAGGTCGCCCAGCCAGATCGAGCTATATATGTCGATCTTGTGCTCCCGGCCGGCCGCCACCAGCCGCTTCAGGTACTGGTGGTCGTGGTTCCAGACGATAATCTCGTCGAAACCGACCTCGGCGGCCTGGGGGACAATCTCCTCGGGTTTGCCCCCGCCCCAGCCGGTCAGCCGCGCCGGCCGGACCTCGCCGCCAGGCGCGGCCGCCGCAAGGGCGGACAGCAAGAGGAACATTCCCGGCAGGCTCGCCCGGCGATTCGACCATCCCCGGCTCCGCATCGTCAGGACTCCTCGTCAACATGGCCCAAGCAAGTCCGCGCGCGGAGCGGACGAGCATCGCGGCCGCGAGAAGACAGGCGGCCGCCGCTGGCATTGTAGTCGGCGGGCCGCGCGCGCCCAGGCGGGCCGCTCATTTCTTCAGTTCCCCGAGCATCTCCAGCAAGTTGTCCGTGAGGATCACGGAGGCGTCCAACTGGACCCGGTTGGTGCCCAGCCACGTCTCGTAGCCGCCGAGTTTGTGTTGCTCGGGCGTCGGCAGATAACCGTTGGTGCCGTTGGCGATTCCGATCACCATCGTCCGGGGGAAGGGGCTGCGGCGTTTCAGTTCCAGGCCGACTTCCACGAGGGGCTCGAAGGGGAGCGTGCAAATCGCCAGGTCGCCGATCCGCACGGCCTGCACCTGCGCGGTGAGCGTCTCGTCGGCCTTGGCCAGGGAGAGCGTGCGCCGGGCGTAGGCCTCGGCCAACCGCGGCAGCTTGGCCCGCTCCGCTTCGTCGGTCACGGCCAGCACGGCCTTGGCGCGCTCGACCTGCTCGGCCGTGGGGCGGCGAATCCGCAGGGTGACCTCGCGCTGGAGCATCCCCAGCGGCGCGTCCGAGCGGTGGCTCTCGATGGCCCGCCAGGCGAACCAGGCGGCGTCGGCCGCCTTGCGGGCGACGATGCGAATCTGCTCGAACGGCTCCCGCGGCGGCCGGGTGACCAGGAACGGAATGTTGTTGATGTCGCCGGAGGTGCCGTTGGCCATCATCGCCACAAACCCCTCGCCCGCACGCAGCCGGGAAGGCATCAGCCGGGCGAATTCGCCGTAATAATCCGCGGAGATCATTGCCCGCGGCGTGCCCCCCACATAGTGAAGCGAGTAACTCGCCAGGAGGGCAAGTGGCTTGCCAGACTTTGCCTCCCGGACGGAAAGGACCGTGATGTCCGGGTCCGTCGGGCCGGCGGGCCGGTCAATCACGTCGGGACTGGTGCCGGGGTTCATCTTCACCTGGTCCATCTCGCCGAAGGGGTTCGGCACCATCTTGCCCGGCTTGAGATACCAGCGGCGGTTGAAGACCTCTTCCGGAAGCGGGTGCGCGGCCGCGGCGAGTCGGGCGGGGCGCAGCGCCGCGTGGGCCTGGACGATCGATTCCGCGATGCCCTCGACGAGCAGCTTGCGATACGTGCCGGCGGTCGACGCCGGCCCGCTGTGGGTGTGGGTCGAGGCGACGAGGATCTTCTCCACCGCGATCCCGCAGCGGTCAGCCGCCAGGCGCTTCGCTTCGTCGCAGACCGCGCGCGCCACGCCCAGGTTGTCAACCACGACCATCGCCAGCACCGTCTTGCCATCGTCGAGCGCCAGCGCCCGGGCGTGCAGCGGATCGTGCACGCCTTGGGCCAGGTTCTCGCTGAAGCCGCCCGGCATGTTGATGGGAAACTCCCGTGGCGCGACGTCCACCGCGGCCGCCCCGGCCCGCAGCACCGGCGGGCCGTCTGCCGAAAGGGCGGAACCGCAGCAGAGGGCCAGGATCAGGCCCAACGCGGCCGGAACAAGGAAAAGATCACCCCGCAGGGCGATTCTCGGAAACCGTCTCGGCCTGGCTGTCAGTTGCTCGTGCATCATGGGGCTCCTGGATGGCGGTGGAATGGGAGGCATTTGCGCACTATTGTGGTCAAATCAAAGGCCGCAATGCAACCCGTCGGCTGGTCCAGAGCGGACGATCGCCTGGATGCCGCGAATGGCCGATTGCACTGGCTATCCCCCGCCATGATTGAAGCGCCATTGCGGCAGCGACGGCCCACCGTGATGCGGCGATGATTTATCAACCGGTTGCGCTGCGGTGGGGCGGCGCTGCCGAATTGGCGCGGCGAAACGGTTCGGTTCCAGCATCCGCCGGCGGTCATGCCGGCCGCTTCGGGTCGGGTCGCTCTGCACCACCCTACGCTACGCCTCTTCCGTGATCTTCCACTTGAGCATCTTGGCGATTTCGAACAGCGGTTCCTTGAGGTCGCCGTAAACGGTCACGCGATGCCAGCCGAAACGGTCCCACTCGGTGTAGAGCTTCTCCAGGTCGCCGTCCGGCTCGGCGGCCAGCTTGGTGCGGCAGGCCCGATCCTCGATGACATTGGCGACCGCCTTGCCGCGGTGGAAGAGCAGCTCCTTGCAGAACGCCGCCAGTTCAATCGTCGTCGTCATGTAGCCGAGCGGCAGCAGCGAGCGGAGCGAAGCGCCCTGGCGATCCTCGGAATGGGTGAGAATCTCGATCGGGTTTTCTTCGCCCTCCGGGCCGAACGCGCGGTTCGGGGCCACGCAGTGGGCGTAGATGATCTGGCGGTTGGCGATGTCGATCACCGGATCGGAGATGAACCCGGTGCGGCCGCCCGTCAGGTTCTTCAGCGCGACCATCGTTGCCGCCGAGACGAGATCGTTCTCGCAGGCGCCGACGAGGCCCTCGTTGCACAGCTCGTGGAACCCCAAGCACGGGTAGGCATGGATATGCCCGCCGTAGAAGCCGCCGAGGCAGTTGATCGTGATCGCATCGGCGCCGTGCTTCTGGAGGACCGCCTTCTGGGCGAGATACATGGCCGCCGAAGCCTCCAGGGTCTCGCGGGAGACGCCGGCGATCGACCGGGCCCGCTTCCGCCAGATGTCGGCCACCTGGCGAGCCTGGTCCTTGTCGGCCGCCTTCCAGGCGTCGTTCACCTCGGCGTAAGGAATCTCCGTCACCTGCACGCCGAGCTCCTCGATCACCGGCTTCGGACCGCGCCACCCCTCGCCGCCAACGGTGAGGATTTTTGACCGGCTCATCTTCTCCTTCCACTCGGAAGGCGAAACACATGCCACGTCGTCCGGCCTGCTCTCCTGGCTGCCGGCCGGCCTGGTCCGCGCGGCGCGCACCTTGGCGACCGCCGCCCCGAACTGGTCGGGCTTCTCGATCGAGAGGAAGCAGCGGGCCGCTTCGACGACGTCGTCGAACTTCGACGAACCGATGAAGCCGAAGTTCGCCGCCTTCCGCCGGAGGAAGCCGGCCGTGTAGACGAGGAATCCGCCGCTGCCCGCGTAGGGAAAGTCGGCGTAGAGCACCGGCATGCCCGAGGCGACCATCGTCTGCACAACGCGGTTCCAGCAGTTCATCTGCACGACCACGTAGCCGTAGATATGGGCCGCCATGGCGGGCGGCTTGTTCAGGCCGCGGTACGGATACCAGAACTCGCCCTGGGGCATGTCGTTGCGGGCGAGAAACGCCAACTGGTCGGCGTGTCTGAACGTCGACAGGTTGCGGTTCCACGGCCCACCCGACTCGCTGTGCCACTTGATGCCTTCGCGGTTCGACAAGGCCTTCAGCTTGCCATAGAAATGGTCGCGGAAACAGTCGCCGAGCACCTTGTCGTAGTCGCGGAGGAACCGCGCGGAGACCTCGGGGGTTTCCACGGGGATTCCAGCCAGCACCGGCAGAAAGGGAGCGATGCGGTAGCCGCGGTGCCGGAAGAACAGCTCATCGAAGCCGACGGTCCACGTGGGGATCGCGCCCTCCCAACTCACGCTGTAGAAATGCGTCAGGGTCTTGCCCGCCAACGGGCCCGCGTCGTCGATGATCGCCTTGCCGATCCGCTGGAAATGCCCCGCGACGGCGTTTTCGTCGAGAATGTCGACGTCGTACTCGTGCCCTGCCATCGTTGCGGAGGCGAAACGCAAGAACGTCCAGCGTCCCTCGGGCAGATCCCACGCGAGCTGGCCCTGGGCATCGATCTTGCCGGACAGATCGACCACTTCGGCCGCCAACCGCTTTGCGTCCGGCTCTTCTTGGACTGTCTGCCACCCGCCCCAGGAGGCGTTCTTCTCCGTGGCCGGCTCTTCGGCCGCGGCCGCGTTCGACTCGGCATGGCGGACGGCCACGAGGGCCACGCCCCAGCTCCGGGCGGCCTCGGGCTGCGGCAGCCGGCAGCGCAGAGTCCGCCCTCCGCGGGTCTCCAGACTCGTCCAGAGGAGTTGCTTGGGAGCGTCGTCGCCGACGAGCCAGGGACCCTTCAGGGCGCCGGCACAGCTGCTCAGGTTGACGCTGATCTGGAGCCCCAGCCGATCGGCCTCCGAAATGGCGAACTTGAGCATCCGCCGCCACTCGGGCCCCATGAAATCCATCCGGCTCTCGGGCGGCGGCACGTGGTCTTCGTGGTAGCCGCGGGCATCGAACATCAACAGCCCCGCGAACCCCATCCGCTTCATCGCCTCCAGGTCCCGCCTGATCGAGGCCTCGCTCACGTTCCCTTTCAGCCACCACCAATAGGCCCACGGCTTTGCCTCGTCGGGCGGACTGCGAAAGGCCTCGTCGAGGGCCGTTTCTTGAGACGCGCCAGCCGCGGCATACCCTGGCGATGGCGGTCCGCTCGCAAACCCGGCCAGACTCCAAGCGAGGAGGGTAATCAGCAACGTCCGACGTGGCACGCAATCGCCAATCATGGTCTCTCCTTCCCCGATTTGCCGCCGAAATCCTGCCTCATCCTAACCCTCTCTTCCTGCGCGGATCAACCATGGAAGCCCCTTGGAACAACTCTGGCGGGGGGGCTGGCGGTATTTGCGGGTGAAAGTTATTGTCGTGCCAAGGCAACCCAGGTAAAGTACCGTATTCGAGGACTGACCGCCCGGGACTCAAGGGCCGCCCCCCCGGCGGGGAACCAACGAAAGGGAATAGAAGATGGAAGACCAGAAGCCAGCCGAGTCGAAGAAGCCGATGACCAAGACGGAGGTTCTGACCTCCTTGGCCGAATCAACCGAACTGACCAAGCAGCAGGTTGCGTGCGTATTCGACGAGCTTGCCAAGCTGATCGCCGCCAATTTGAGCGTTGAAGGTCCGGGCGTGTTCACGGTTCCCGGCATGATGAAGATTTCCGTTGTCCGCAAACCGGCCACCGAGGCGCGGACCGGGATCAACCCGTTTACGAAGGAAGAGACCGTGTTCAAGGCCAAGCCGGCGCGAAACGTGGTCAAGGTCACGGCGCTCAAAGGCTTGAAAGACCTGGTCTGACCGAACGCCGCCCGCCAAATGCAGCGGACCGAGCGCCACCTCCTGGTTCTTGGCGGCGGCGCGGCCAATCACAGGCAGGGAGTGAGCCAATGATTCTTGGCAAGCTGTGGCGCTCGTTGATGGCCCAGATCAACACGATCGCCAACGTCTTCTGGACGGCCAATCCAATTGCCCAGATGCAGTCCACTGCGTGATGCGGTCACTCGATCGCGCCGTGGCGGATGATCCGGCCCTCGAGCATGTAGATCACGTCCTCGGCGATGTTCGTGGCGTGATCGGCGATGCGTTCGAGGCTTCGCGAGGCCGCCAGCAAGGTCAGCAGGGCCCGCAGCCGGGCCGGCTCGGCGACCATCAGCTGCTCCGCCTGGCGGCGGATATCGTGCTTCATCCGGTCGACTTCATCGTCGCGGGCACAGACGCTGTGGGCCAGGCTGGCGTCGCGGTTGACCAGCGCGTCGATGCTGTCGCGGAGCATCAAGCGCGACTTCTCCCACATCCCGCAGAGGTCGAAGGGAATCTCCACCGAGCCGTGGCGAGCCAAGGTTTTCGCCTTGCGGGCGATGTTGACCGCCAGGTCCCCGATCCGCTCCAGGTCGTTGTTCATCTTCAGCGCCGCCACCACGAACCGCAGGTCGATGGCCACCGGTTGGTACAAGGCGAGGGCTTTCAAGCACTCCTCCTCGACCTCGACCTCGCGGTGGTCGATCTCCGCGTCGCGGCGGTCGACCGCGGCGGCCAACTCGGCATCGTGGTCGACAAGCGCCCGGACCGCCATCTCCACCTGTTCCTCGACCAGCGCGCAGAGCGAGAGGAGCTGCTTCTTCAAATCCTCCATTTCCCGCTGCAAGTGCAAAGACATGGTCTCTGTCCTTTCTCCCTAGCCGTAACGGCCGGTCACGTACATCTCCGTTTCCTTCTCCCGCGGATTGAGAAACACGTTGAGCGTCTTGTCGTGCTCGACAATCCGGCCCAAGAGCATGAAGGCGCACTCGTCGCTGGCGCGGCGGGCCTGCGCCATGTTGTGCGTGACGATCAGGATCGTGTACGTCTTGCGGAGTTCCTGAAGCAGCAGTTCGATCCGCTCGATCCCCTCCGCGTCCAGCGCCGAGCAGGGCTCGTCCATGAGCATCACCCGCGGCTTCAGCGGCAGGAGCCGGGCGATGCACAGCTTCTGCTGCTGCTCGAGCGTCAGGTGGGTGGCCTTCCTCCGCAGCCGGTCCTTCACCTCGTCCCAGAGCCGCACGTCGCGGAGCGCCGACTCGACCAGCGCGTCGCGCTCGCGGCGGCTGTACTGCCCCCGCCGCGTGTGCGCGCGGATGCCGAAGAGCACGTTCTCGTAGATCGAGATCGGCAGCGGGTTGGGCCGCTGGAAGACCATCCCCACGGTCTTGCGGAGCTGCGTCAAGGACACGTCGGGATCGTAGATGTTCTTCCCGAAGATCGTGATCTGGCCGGTCGTCGTCACGTTGCCGTAGCGCTCGTTGATGCGGTTGAAGGAGCGCAGGAGCGTCGTCTTGCCGCACCCCGACGGCCCGACCAGCGCGGTGACGATCCCCGGCTTGATGTCCAGGCTGACATCGCGGAGGGCCTGGAACGCGCCGTACCAGAGGTTCAAATTCCGCGTCGAGATGCTCGCGGCGGCGCTCGCCGCCGGCTCGTTGGCGATCATCCGAAGTCTCCGTTGACGTACCGTTCGGTGAGCCGCTGGGCGGGCCGGGTGAAGATCGTCTCCGTCTCGTCGACCTCGATGAGCCGCGAATCGCTGACCAGGGCCGTGCGATCGGCCAACCGCCGCGCCTGCTGGACGAGGTTCGTCACCAGCACGATCGTCATTTCGTTCTTCAGTTCCCTGAGGATATCCTCGATCTTCATCGTG
Source organism: Pirellulaceae bacterium (assembly GCA_012744395.1). Taxonomy (GTDB): domain Bacteria; phylum Planctomycetota; class Planctomycetia; order Pirellulales; family Thermoguttaceae; genus JAAYCB01. Next base: position 13,714 of record JAAYCB010000289.1, on the reverse strand, counting down.
GTCACCGGGTCGATGGCGATCGAGAACTCGTCGAGGCAGAGAATCTCCGGCCGGTGGGAGAGCGCCCGGGCGAGCGTCAGCCGCTGCTGCTGTCCGCCGGAGAGCTGCGTGCCGAGCAGGTCCAGGCGGTCCTTGACCTCCTCCCAGAGCATCGCCTGCCGCAGGCATCTTTCCACCAGCTCGTCGAGTTCCGCGCGATCGCGGACCCCGGCGCGGCGCGGCGCGTAGGCCACGTTTTCATAGACCGAAAGCGGCAGGCCCACCGGCAGCGGAAAGACCATGCCGATCCGCCGCCGCAACTGGTAGACGTTGCGCATCCGGAAGACGTTCTGGCCGGCGACCTCGACCCGCCCGCTGACGCTCGCCGCGGGCACGAAATCGATCGTCCGGTTGATGCACTTCAGGAGCGTCGTCTTGCCGGCATTGGCCGGCCCGATAATCGCCAGAATCCGCCGGCGGGGAATCTCCAGCGAGATCTCGCGGAGCGCCGGCTTGGCGCCGTAGCGGACGGTCAGGTTGTGGAAACGGATGTGGGGGTCGATCACCGGCTCACCATCGCTTCTGCGAGCGCAGGTATCCCCGCAGCCCGATCGAAAGGCTGTTGACCACGAGCACCAGCCCGATCAGCACGACCGCCGTGCCGTACTGGGTTTCGTCGGCGACGCCCGCGACCTGCGTCACGAGCGTGAACAGGTGCATCGAGAGGGCCATGCAGCGGTCGCCCGGCCCGTAGGGGAAGAACGACTCCCAGCCGTGATCGGCGACCGGCACGAAGAACACGGCGCCGGTAAACAGGATCGGCGCGGTTTCGCCGGCCGCCCGCGAAACTTGCAGGATCACGCCGGTCAGGATTCCGCTGATCGAATTCGGGAGGACGATCGTGCGGATCGTTTGCCAGCGGGTGGCGCCGAGATTCCAGCAGGCCTCGCGGAACGACATCGGCACCGAGGCGAGCGCTTCCCGCGTGCTGGTGATGATCACCGGGAGGGTCATCACCGCCAGCGTGCAGCAGGCCGCCATCAGCGACCGGCCCATGTTCGCGGCGAGCACGAACGCCCCCACGCCGAACAGCGCGTGGACGATGCTCGGCACCCCGGCCAGGTTCACCACCGCGAGGTTGATGATCCGCGTAAGCCAGTTGTCGCGGGCGTATTCGTTCAGGTACACGCCCGCCAGCACGCCCACCGGGGCCGCCGCCAAGAGCGACCCGAGGACGAGGAAGAACGTCCCCACCAGCGGCGCCCAGATTCCGCCTTGGGTCATGTACTGCTTGGGGTTCTCCAGGAGAAACGCCAGCGACAGCGCCGGCCATGCCTTGATCAGGAGGATCGCCAGAATGCCGACCAGGGGCGCGACGAGCACGAGTGTCATCGCCAGGAACACCGTCTTGGCGATCGTTTCCTTGACGATCTTCCATCGTTCCAGCGGCGTCGCGGCGAACTGGTTCGCCGCCGTGGCGGCGGGCGTCTCAGGCTCGCTGCTCATTGCGAATCCCCTTGACCACGATGTCGGCGACCAGGTTGACCAGGAACGTAATTGCAAAAAGCACCAGCCCGATGACGAACAACATCCGGTAATGCGGGCCGCCGTAGACCGTCTCCCCGAGCTCCGCGGCAATCGTCGCCGTCAGCGTGCAGATCGGGTCGAGCAGGCTTCGCGGGATCTGCACGGCGTGCCCGGTGGCCATCAGCACGGCCATCGTCTCGCCAATCGCGCGGCCGACTCCCAGAAGCACGGCGGCCAACAGGCCATTCTTGGCGGCCGGAAACAGCACCCGGTAGACCACCTCCCAGCGGCTGGCGCCCAGCGACAGGGCGGCCTCGCGGTACGAGTCGGGCACCGCCTTCAGCGCGTCTTCCCCCACCGAGACGATGATCGGCACGCTCATCAGCGCCAGCACGGCGCCGCCGTTGAGCAGATTGACCCCCACCGGGGCGCCGGTCAGATCGACGATCAACGGCGCCAGCAACATGTAGCTGATGAACCCCCAGACCACCGACGGAATGGCCGCCAGCAATTCAATCACGATCTTCAGGGTTTCCCTGACCTTGCCGGGGCAGAACTCGGAGATGTAGACGGCCGCGCCCAGCCCGAGCGGCACGGCAAGGGCCATCGCCAGCCCGGTCACCGCCAGGGTCCCCACCAACAGGGCCAGGATTCCATACTGCGGGCGGACATCCGACGAAGGCCGCCAGTTGGGACTGCTGAGGAACTCCACCAGGTCCATCTTGCCGAACAGGATCGGCGCGGCTTCTCGCAGCACGAAGAACAAGATCGCGAACACGAACAGAATCGCGCTGTAGCCGCAGAGGCGGATCACCACCCCGGCGATCATCGATTCGGCCGGCCCCAGAAAGCGGTAGACCCACGAACTTGGATCGGCCGGCTCCGCGCCGCTCTCCGCGTCTTCCCCCGGCCTCCGGCGATCTTCCACGCAGCTCCCTTTCACTTCAGTTCTCGCATCGGCACGTAGCCGAGTTCGACAACGATCTGCTGCCCCTCCGGCGAGACGATCCACTGGAGGAAATCCGCGGCCGGGCCGGACAACTCGCCGGCTGTGTAGATCTGTAGCGCGCGGGTCAGCGGGTACGAGCGATTCCGCGCGTTGGCCACGGTCGGCGCCACGCCGCGCTCGCCTCTCGGCACGGAGACTTCGAGCATCTTGACGCCCGGCACGGCGTAGCCCATTCCGCTGTAGCCGATCGCCAACGGGGTCCGCGAGACCAAGTCCACCAGGTCCTTCGACCCGCTGCGGTCCACCGAGCCGAGCTTGAAATCCCTGTTCTTGCCCAGCACGGCCTCGCGGAAGTAGGTGTATGTCCCGGAACTGTTCTGCCGCCCGAGGCGGACAATCACGTCGCGGCCGTGCGACTGGTGGCGGACGCCGAGATGCGACCAGCGCGTGATCGCGCCGCCTTCGCCGTAGATTCCGGCAAGCTCCTCCAACGAAATCGACTCGATCGGGTTGTCCGGATGCACGTAGACCGCCAGGGCATCGACCCCCACGATGTGCTCAACCGGCTCCTTGCCCCGCTTCTGGCGGATCGCCAGGGCCTCCGCCTCGTTGATGTCGCGGCTGGAGTTGGCCATGTCGCAGTTGCCGTCGGTGAGGCTGGCGATCCCCACACCGGAGCCACCGCCGAGGACCTGGACGCTCACGTCCCGGTTCTCCGCGTGGTAACGCTCCGCCCAGGCCTGCGCGATATTGACCATCGTATCGGAACCCTCGACGCGCACGATCTTGTTCGGCGGACTGGTCCCTCCTTTGGTCCTGCCACAGCCGGAGACCGCCGCCGAAATCGCGCCGGCAAGGAGCAGAACAACAAATTGGCGTGTCACGGCGGAATTCTGCCCGAGGTGTGCGTCGTTCGTCCCATCGAGTCCAACGGCAGACGGAGATTGTACACCAGGCGGGCATCCGCAAAAAAGGGTGCCCCAGTGTGAGTTTTCTGTTAAATCCGCGCCGCGTCAGCTGGCTGGTTGGACGACGAGCACGTTGCCCCGCCGCTGGTGGGTGCAACCCACCGGCTTGAGCACCGCGTCGAGCAGTTCATCGAGACTCGCCTGCTCGACTTCAAACGAGATCAACTGGTCGAGCGAGATGCCGGCTTGCCGCATCCTCTCCAGATCGATTTGCAGCTCCAGCCCGAGTTGCCTCGCGAACGCGCCGAGCACGGCCCCGAGCGGAACGTTGGCGTTCTTTGCCGTGAAGACCTGCTGCGGCCGCGCGGGCGGGCCGGGCCGCCGAACGCGCTCGGCCGGCGGCCTGGCCCACCCGCGGCCCAACGCCGCCTCGATCCGCTCGTGATCCTCGATCAGCCCCTTGACGTGGATTCGGCCGCCGACCACCCGGAACTGGCAGTCGGGCGCAAGCTGCCGCCAGGCCGCAAGGAGTTCCTCCGGCCGTGGCTGGCCGGGATAATCGCGGACGATTGCCACGTCGGCCGGCGCCGGCACGGCGGCGATGCGGCGGCCGTCGGCGGCAACCCGGAACGTCATGTCGAACTGCTCGAGGACGAGCGTCAGCCGATCGACGAGCGTCATCGGCGGCAGATCGGCGGCCGGCCAGAGATCGTGGGGGATCTGCTCGAGATGGACGACCTCCAGGCCGTGCCCTTCGGCAAGCTGCTGGAGAATCTCGCGCGGCGTGGCGAAATCGCTCCAGGCAAACCGCTCTTTGGCGGCGAACTTCCGCGCAGAAGCCCTCCCCAGGTTCTGCAAATCCTGCCGCCTGAGCTCGGCAACCGTCGCCACGCGCCGCGCGCTGTGCGGCAGCGCGAGGAAGACCACGTCGCCGAGGATCGAGACGCCGAGGTTCCGCCGCCGCGCCACCTCGCGGAGGATTTCGCCGATCGGCATGTTCCTGGCGGCCAGGTCGAGCTTGCCGCCGGGATCGATCCGCCGGTCGAGGTATACCGCAATCTGTTGGGCGCGCCCAAAGTCCAGCAGCGACTCCCGCAGACTGTTGTCGGCCCAGAGAACGCTGACCGGGGAGGCGAGCTTGTCTTCGAACCGGCTGTCCGTGAGCCACCTGGCGGTTGGCGACGCAGCGCTTGCGCAACAGGCCAGCGGCCCAACCAGGGCGATCATTCGCGGGAGAGTCTTCAGCCAGTTCACGGCGGGCTCCGGAACCTCGACCGGGCATACTGAGTCTGCCCATCCTCATATCTTAACCAGAAACGGCGGCGCGCGGCCAGAGCGAGAATGGCGGGCGGCCGCGGCCGGCGGGAGAACGGCCGAGGTTGGCGTGTGTGCCGCGAAGCGCGGTGGCGGGCGGCCGCTGAGGAACCGGGATCGGCGGCGTCGCGGGGCCCTGGCGGCCTTTTGGGTTGGCTATCGCGGCCGGCTCCAATTACAATCGAGCAATAGGGCGTCGCCCCGCCGTGCCTCGATTCATCAAGGAGCCAGTTCGGTGAGCAATGCGTTTCGTCTGCCATTCCTGGCGCTGCTCTACAAGCGGTACTTGGCCAATCAGGATTCGGCGGCATTCCTCCGCAAGGTCTCGCAGTCGTACACTCCGGGGACATTGGAGCGCTTGGCCCGGCACCGCACGGTGGAGGTCCGCCGCGCCGCTGTGCTGGCCCTCGGATTTGTCGGCGGGTTCGACTCCAACGACACGATGGGGCGAGCCCTGACCGACAGCGATCGGACGGTCCGCATCCTGGCCGAAAACGGCATCCGCAGCCTCTGGAATCATGCGGGCACGCTGGAGGAATGCCGGGCGTTGGCGATTGTCATTCGCCTGAACGCGGCCCAGCAGTATCGCCGGGCGGAGCAGAAGGCGACGCGCCTGCTCGAAAAATCGCCCTGGTTCGCCGAGGCTTGGAATCAGCGGGCGGTCGCCCATTTCGCGCTGGGAGAATTCGACGAGGCGATCCACGACTGCCACCAGGCGCTGGAGTTGAACCCTTATCATTTCGCCGCCGCGGCCGGGATCGGGCAGGCCTACCTCCACCTAGGCAACCATCTGGCGGCGCTCGACGGGTTTCGCCGCGCCCTGCGGTTGAATCCCAACCTGGAAGGCGCCCGGGCGCAGATCGCCCGGCTGACACGGCTGATTGGCGACAAATGACGCCCTGGCCGTCGCGCAAAAGGACGACGGGACCGGCCTCTCCCCCGAAAGGCCGGTCCCGCCTGGCGATCAATCCACTCAACGTCCGTGCTGGCCGCGAAGGGCCGCCCTTCCCGCGCCGCGGCTTGACGGTCAGAAGGCCCCATTGCCGGGCGTCGCCGGCGTGCGGGCCGTCATGCTCGTCCCATAGTTCGGCCTGACGGTCGCCACGGGATTTTGCGAGATGTTCGACTCGTAGAGCGTCGGGTTCAAGCGGAACCGCTCGTAGTTCTCCCGGCTGTTGAACAGGTAGATGCGATCGTTCCACCGCGCGCCGTAGCTTCGCGTGCCCGGCAGTTCGCGGCCCTCGTCGACCAGGCCGACCACGTCGCGGCCGGACAACACCGGCGCATACCGATGCGGATCGTTGAGAAACGCCTGCTGTTCCTCGGGCCCGGCGAACAGGTAGGTGCGTCCTTCGTGGAACGCGCCCCAGGCCGGATCGCCCGGCACCCATCGCCACTCGCGAGCCAGCCGGACCGGGCAGAAGCCGTCCAGGGCAAGCGGCGGCATCCGCTCGGGGATCGCGGTTTGAGCCGTTCCCGGTTGCGCAAGCGGTGCGGCCGCGGCGGGGACCTGGCCGATTGGCCCGCGGCCCGCGCTCCCGTCGAACGGTGCCGCCGCGCCGGAGGCGATTGGGGGACTCGCCTGCGGCGCGCCGAGTTGGGCGGCTCCCGCCGGCATGTTGGAAGGCCCGTTGGGATTCGCCGGATAGCCCGGACCAAGGGCCGTCGCCGGGTGCGCGGCGGGGCGCGGCTCGGTTGGATAGGCGGAGGCTCCGGCGGGACCGGCATTCGGATGCGGCCCGTAGGCCGCGGGGGCGACCGGCTGGGGATTCGATCCGTAGCCGGCTGGCGGGGCATAATCCGCTTGGCCCTGCCCGGAATATCGAGGATTCGCCGGCGCGGCGATTGGCGGAGAGGCCGCCGGTCCAGCATTGCCCGTTCCGCCGTGCGGCGGCGGCGCGGCGGCATAGGCGGGCCCGGGGGCAGCCTGGATTGGCGGCGCCGGTTGGACCGCGTGCGCCGGGGGCGCCCCCCAGGCGGCACCCGATGGAACCGGTGCCTGCTGGGCGTGCGCGGCGGTCGGAGGGCCGCGGTGAATGCTGGCGATCTGCTCGAGCCGGCCGATGAACTGCTGCGGGGGAACGGCCCCGACGTATGTGCCGATCACGCGTCCCTGCGGCGTCACGATGACGTCGGCGGGCACGCCCTGGACGCCGAATTGGCTGGCGATATGCGGATGCTGCCCCCGATCGACCTTCACGGCGACGTAATTTCGGGCGATCGTGTCGGCAACTTCCGGGCGGCTGAAGACGTCGCTGTCCATGCGAGCGCAGGGCGGGCATCCATCACCCCAGAAGTGGATCAGGACGAGGCGATTCGTTTGCGCGGCCACGGCCCGGGCCGCATCGAGCGTCGGCTGCCACTGGATCGGCGAGGCCACGCCGGCGTTGAGCAGCATCGCCACGGTGATTCCAAATCCGCAGACTCCATGTCTTAACCGCATAACTCAGGGTCCTCGCTCGGCGACCAAGAAGACTGTGCTGACTAGGGGGGATTGCTGCCCGACAGGCCCCAGCGCGCTCGGCGGAGAAGCGGAGGCGATCGGCCCCGCAGGCCTCGGGCCCAGCTTGCCGGTCTGTTATCGGACGGCCGAGGCGGAGAAGTTCGGCAAAATATCCGGTTTATTCCGTTTCTGCCGGTTTTTCGGGTGCCGGAAAAAAACTGGCGTTTCCTGTTGATAACGTGGGAGAAATAGTGTATACGGAATTGGAGAAGAAGGGATGGTTGCATCCTCCTCCGGGGGGTTGCTGATCGGCTTTGGCCGTCTGGTGCGGAATCTCGGATTGCTCCCGCAGTTGCGTTTTCTTTCGCTCTGCCCGGCAGGCAAGGCGTCGTTTGGGAGCGAGTTCGGTGGTTTGGAATTCCCCGCATTTGTGCGCAAGCGGGGAGAAACTTAAAAAAGTTCGTGCGTTTGATGGGAATCGGCCGACTCAAAGGTTGACACCGGACGCAACACCGTTATGATGGCGATAGTTGGATTTCTACCGATCAGGTAGCTGCTATCGGCCCTAAGTCTAGAAAACATCTCGGGGCCATCCCCCAGGGGAATCGGATTTGGGCAGGGGACGAACGTGGGCGCGAGGTCGCCGCGTGCCCTGTTTTTGGTCTTGGTTGGCCAACGATTTCTGGGTGAATCACCGTTGATCATGGGTCCCAGGAGTGCATTAGGCCCCGGTGTTTTGGCTGCCGACCGGAGCGACGAGGCTTAAGGGGTCGGCTGTTTGGAAGTGCGATTTTCGTCTCGCGACGAGAATTGACGTCTTGGAGGGATTTCGGCGGTTTTCCGTCGAGGCCTGTTCTGGAATCTTGGGACGCCTCCCGAGCTTGCGCTCGGATTGCGCGCCGAATCGGCCGCCGATTACGTTCAGGTGGAATCATGAAGAAGAAAAAGAGCCGTCCGCGAGGCAAGAATGGTGGGCACGGAGCCAACCAGCGGCACAGGACGCGTCCGAATCGGGAACAGCCGATCGGGCAACGCGAAGGTCCCAACGGCGAGAATGGGGCGGAAGCGCATCCCGGCGGCGGGATCCTGGAAATGCACCCCAATGGCTACGGGTTCCTCCGCGATCCGGACGCAAACTACGTCCGCCAGCTTTCCGACCCCTTCGTCCCGGGAAGCATGATCGACAAGTTCGGGCTCCGCGAGGGCGTCTATCTGAACGGCATGGTCCAGCCCGGCCGCAAGCAGCAGGGGCCGCGGCTGAAGGAAGTCACCGACGTCGACGGAATGAACCCGGACGACTACCGCGACGTGAAGACCTTCGACCAGCTCACGCCGATCACGCCGGAGAACTGGCTGAAGTTGGAGACCGGCCCGCTGCCGCTGACGACGCGCGTGATGGATATGCTGACCCCGCTCGGCAAGGGGCAGCGAGCCCTGATCGTCGCCCCGCCGCGAACCGGCAAGACGGTCCTCTTGCAGCACATCAGCCAGGCGATCTCGCAGAATTATCCGGACATCAAGCTGATCGTCCTGCTGATCGACGAGCGTCCCGAGGAGGTCACCGATTTCCGCCGCGCCGTCAACGGCGAGGTCGTCGCCAGCAGCCTCGATCGCGACATCGAGAGCCACGTGCGGCTGGCCCAATTGGTGATCCGCCGCGCCGAGCGGCTCGCCGAAATGGGCAAGGATGTGTTCCTCCTGATGGATTCGATCACCCGCCTGGCCCGCGCCTTCAACAAGTGGGTCGGCAACACCGGCCGGACGATGTCCGGCGGCATCGACATCAAGGCGATGGACATCCCCAAGAAGCTGTTCGCCACGGCGCGGCTTTTCGAGGAGGGGGGCTCCCTGACGATCGTCGGCACGGCCCTGGTCGACACCGGCAGCCGCATGGACGAGCTCATCTTCCAGGAATTCAAGGGCACCGGTAACATGGAATTGGTGCTCGATCGGAAGCTCGCCGACCGGCGCGTCTGGCCGGCGATCGACATCAGCCAGTCGGGCACGCGGCGCGAGGAAAAACTCCTCCCGCCGCACATGTTGCACGCCGTGACGATGCTGCGGCGGACGCTGTCCTCGATGCACCCGGTCGACGCGATGGAGCAACTGACCGCCAAACTCGGCAAGTTCAAGTCGAACAAGGAGTTCATCGAACTGATCAGCGGGGCGCAACTCGTCGACTGACGTCGGGCGGCGGCCCGCCCGCCGCGGCGCGGGGCTGCATCCGGTCGGAGGGTATGCGAATGGTTAGCGGCCACACTGGAAATGTGGTGCCCCAGTAATGGGGTTGCGGGTTCGAGTCCCGTGCCCTCCGCTCTGAAGCCACTTGCGATGATCACGCCAGGTGGCTTTCTTGGTTGCCTCTACGGAGGAAGGCTCTGCGCCCCGGCCGCCGCCCGATTCCGTTCTCGTGATGGCGGCCGAGAGCCCCCCGGTGGCCGTGCTCCGCCGCCCTGCGCGGCATCTCCGTCCGGCTCGAAACCGGTGTTGCCGGGAAAGGGGGCCGGACAGCCATCCCTATCCGCTGTTGCCGTGATGGATTAGAATTGATCGGTTCAGCGGCCTCCCGGGGCGCCCTCCGTGGGGGCCCTGCGGCGAGTGGGGATCTGGGCCGCGCAATCCCGGTCGTTGGCCGTTCAGGGGCCAATCGCGGCAGGCAAGGCGTCAGCGATTCTTCAACACGTTTCATGAATCATATTCGCAACTTCTGCATCATCGCCCATATTGACCATGGGAAGTCGACCCTGGCCGATCAATTGATCCGGACCTGCGGCGGCGTTTCGACTCGCGAGTTTCGCAGCCAACTGCTCGACTCGATGGATATCGAGCGCGAGCGGGGGATCACGATCAAGAGCAGTTCGATCACGCTTTCCTACCGCGCCCCGGACGGGCAGACATATCAATTGAACCTGATCGACACCCCGGGGCACGTCGATTTTTCCCACGAGGTGCGGCGTTCGCTCCTGGCGTGCGACGGCGCGTTGATCGTCGTGGATGCCTCCCAGGGCGTCGAAGCGCAGACGGTCGCCAACCTCTACCTGGCGCTGGATCACGACCTCGAGTTGCTGCCGGTAATCAGCAAGATCGACCTGGCGGCCGCCGACGTGGAGCGGGTCCGCGAAGAGATCGATCAGGACCTGGGGCTCGATCCGTTCGCGGCGATCCCCGTCTCGGCCAAGACCGGTTTCGGGATTCAGGACGTGCTCGCGGGGATCGTCGAGCAGCTGCCCTGCCCCAAGGGCGATCCGGCCGGGCCGCTGAAGGCGTTCGTCTTCGACGCCCAGTTCGATCGCTATCGTGGGGTGATCCTCCTGTGCCGCGTGATCGACGGCGCGCTGAAACCCGGCGACGCGATCCATTTCATGCACACCGGCGGGGATTACACGGTAGAGGACGTGGGGGTCAATCGGCTCAAGGCCTGTCCCACGGAGCAGCTCAGCGCCGGGGAGGTGGGCTATGTCATCGCGGGAATCAAGAGCGTGCGGGAAATCGAAATCGGCGACACGATCACCCACCTCGACCGCCCGGCGGCCGAGCCGGTGCCCGGCTACCAGAAGGCGAAGCAGGTCGTCTTCTCCTCGATCTACCCGATCAATTCGGACGAATACCGCGACCTGGCGGCGGCCCTGGACAAGCTGGCCATCAACGACGCCTCGCTAACGTACGAGAAGGACAGCTCCGCGGCCCTGGGCTTCGGGTTCCGTTGCGGATTCCTCGGCATGCTGCACCTGGACGTGGTCCAGGAGCGCCTCCAGCGGGAGTTTGACATCGGGCTGGTCGTCTCCGCCCCGTCGGTCCGGTACAAGGTGACCTTGAAGGACGGCGACGTGATCGAGGTCGACAATCCGGGAAACTGGCCCGATCCGTTCAAGATCGCCAGCGTCACCGAGCCCTACATCAAGGCTTCGATCCTTACGCCCGAAGAGTCCGTCGGGGCGGTCATGGAGCTCTGCCGCGAATACCGTTCGGCGAACCAGCAGATCAACTACCTGGCCGTGGGGCGGGTCGAGGTGATCAGCGAGATGCCCCTCGGCGAGGTGCTCTTCGATTTCTACGGCAAGCTCAAGACGGTCACCCGCGGCTACGGCTCGTTCGACTACGTGACAACCGACTACCGCCAGACGGACGTGGTCAAGGTGGAAATCCTGATCAACCAGGAACCGGTCGATGCGCTGGCCTACCTGGTCCATCGCGACAAGGCGCGCGCCCGGGCGCTGCACTACTGCGAACAACTCGCCGAGGCGATTCCCCGCCACCAGTTCAAGATTCCGATCCAGGGCGTGATCGGCGGCAAGATCATCGCCCGCTCGACGATCCAGGCCTACCGCAAGGATGTGACGGCCAAGTGCTACGGCGGCGACGTGACGCGGAAGCGGAAGCTGCTCGAGAAGCAGAAGAAGGGCAAGGCCAAGATGAAGCAGGTCGGCCAGGTCCAGATTCCGCAGAAGGCGTTTATTTCGGTGCTCGCGGCGGATCGGAAATAGCGTGCCTCGCCGACCGTCCTCCTTGCTCGGCGGCGGGGGAATCAAGGTTGCGGGTCATCGCCGAGCCGGGTATCTTGAGAAGTGGTTTCAACACTGCGGCCGACGCCCGACATGGGCGGAAGCCGCCGGAATCACCGCGGGTTCTGAAATCGGCCCTGGAGAAGATGGATCTCACGACTGAAGATCGTCGCCCGTCGCAAGACGCTGCCCGGTTGACGCCGCGCGAGGGGCTGGAACGTTTCGTCTCGTTGCAGAGACGGGCCAGGCAACTGCTCGCCGCGTCGCCCGAAGGCTTCCGGCAATACTGGGCGCGCAACCTGCGGCAGCGCAGCATTCATGTTAGGTTCTGACGATCCCCTGAACGTCTTTCGGCTTCTGGCTCGCGCCGGCGTGCGATTTGCGTTCCTGCGTTGGCTGCGCAAATTGAAGCAGGCCGCCGGCCGCCATAGAGACCTTGACGACTTGGAGCATCTTCCGTCTGCCTGAGGCCGGGAAATCTCGCGGCAAAGACTGTTTACAGTGTCTTGCCTGGAAAAGGCGAAGCTGGTAGACTCGCTACCAACTTCTGGGGGGGGGGTCGTGCAGACCAGCCGGCTGGGCCAAGAGAATAGCACGGCTGTAGTCCTCTCGGGCAAATTCAAGTCCTATGAAAATTGGTTGAGGTATTCACGGTTGCACCAGCATGCTGAGGGTTCAGGGCACGACGCGTTGCGGAGCAGGGTAACCTTGGTGATCGTCTCTCTCAGGGTTCTTACCTGAAAGGAGGTGAAATCATGGTGAAAAGCGCAAATTGCGTCAGAAACCTGATTGCACACAGCGGCGGTCGTGTTGATGGACCGAAAGGCCAAAAACTGCTGGAACGATCACAAGAGACATTTCCTCAGATCGCAACATGGCAAGATGGTTACCTTGCTCTTGAACACGAACACGTCGTGGACTTGCATGTCAAAATTGAAGACTATATCCGACAAACAGCCTAACAACCCTCAAACTCGAGCGGCGAATCACCCCGAGCTTTCATAAACCGTGTACTCTCGTCGCCTGGTTACCCCGCACGTTTGCCGCGCGTGGATCGTGCCCACCGACCGACCGGAGGTGCAACGGGCGGCGTGCGTCAGCCGTCTCGCCCGAGGTGAATTCGGTGTAACATGCACGCTCCTTCCCATCCCCCCATCGGCCTCTACGTCCACATCCCCTTCTGTGCGAGCAAGTGCGCGTATTGCGACTTCGCCTCATGCGCGGGGCGCGAGGCGGATATCCCGCGCTACGTGGATGCCGTGATCCGGGAGATAGCGCGCCGCGGCGCGGAAGCGGGGCATCCGCGGGCGGACACGGTTTTTCTGGGCGGGGGCACGCCCTCGCTTCTGGACGAGCGGCAGACAACGCGCATCCTGGATGCGCTGTTTGAAGCGTTTCCGATTGAAGAGGGCGCCGAGATCACCTGCGAATGCAACCCCGGAACACTCACGGCGCCCCTTGCCCACGCGCTGCGCAAAGCGGGGGTCAACCGGCTGTCCATCGGCGCGCAGGCACGGCAGGCGCGTCTTCTGCGTCTGCTCGGCAGGATCCATGATTGGCAGGGAGTGGTCGCTTCCGTGGAGACTGCGCGCCAGGCGGGATTTGACAACATCAACCTGGACCTGATGTTTGGCCTGCCTTCGCAAAACGTGCCCGATTTTCGGGAAACGCTCCAGGCCGCCATCGCGCTCTCTCCGTCGCATCTTTCCTGTTACGGCCTGATCGTCGAGGAGGGGACGCCGATCAGCCGCGATATCGCCGAGGGAAAGCTGGCTCTCCCGGATGAGGAGGCGGAGCGCGCGATGTATGAGCTTGCCCGGCAGACGCTCGCCACGGACGGCTTGGATCAATATGAAATCAGCAATTTTGCACGCCCGGGCCATGCCTGCCGGCACAATCTCGGCTGCTGGACGCGCGTACCGTACCTGGGCTTCGGCTGCGCGGCGCACAGTTTTTTCGGACAGTGCCGCACCATGAACCCGTCACGGATTGACGCGTACTTAGCGGGCGACGAACCGAAGACAGAACGGATATCCAGAGAAGAAGCGCGGTTTGAAAGCATGATGCTCGGCCTGCGCCTGACGCGCGGCGT
>JAAYCB010000288.1 GCA_012744395.1 Pirellulaceae bacterium | reverse complement strand
TGCTCGTCGTGGCGATTGGCCTCATCCCGACCCCCTGGTATGAAGCGGCCGACCGCGCCACGCCGGCAGCCGCCGCACGGGAAGCCCCGGAGATGATCGCGGATGCCCGGTAAGGTTCTGCTGAAGAGTTCTGCTGAACGGTTCCGGGGTTCAGTTTTTCAGCGCTGGCTCGTTCCCAAGCTCCCGCTTGGGAACGTTCTCGGTCTTGCGCTCTGCCCAGCGGCGATTGGAGCGACTAGAATGCACCTGTTTGCTCCACGGCTCCGGGAGGCAAGGGACTTTTCCTGGTTCCCAAGCTCCCGCTTGGGAACCTTGGCAAGCTGGCGCTTGGCGGCGGCCGCAAGCGAGCGCTGCCAAGCCGGAGCTTGGCAACGAGGTAACGACGGAACCCTGAACCCTTTACCGGAACCCTGACCCCTTCAGTGAACCCTCTTCATGGCCCGCGCTCGAAGCCGGGGCGCGCAGCTCGTGCGGTTGTTCGACGCCGCGCCGCAGCCCCTCTACATTGTCGATGCGGATTACGCGATCGTCTTCTGCAACCTGGCCTGCCGCCGCTGGCTTGGTCCGGTCGCCGACGAGCTGCCTGGTCGCCGCTGCGCTTATCACAGCCGCGCCGACGCGGCGGGGCCGGATGCCCTGGCTGCCGAACTGTGTCCTCCGCCGGATGCGTTCACCGGAGAACTCCGCTCGGGCGTGATTTGCCATGCCGAGGGAGAGCAGCTCCGCCGCCGGCGGGCACGGTTTTTCCGCGTAAGTGACGGGCCGCGGTGGATCGCGCTGGCGGTGATCGTCGACGCGGAGGACTTGCCCGACGGAGCGGGGGGCCAGCCGCCCGCCGAGAACGCCGAGCCGAGCGAATCGGAGCGGTTGCACGAGCAGTTGCGGGTCTACCGCCGCACGTATTTCCGGCGATTCGCGCTCGATCGGCTGGCCGGGGGGAGCCCGGCCATGAAGCGCGCCCGGACGCAGGCGACGCTGGCCGCCGAGAGCCGCTGGAGTGTCGCGGTGATCGGCCCCGCGGGCGCCGGGCGGCAACAGCTTGCCAAGACGATCCATTTCGGGTTTGAGCCGGATCGGGCCGGCCGCTTGATCCCCCTGGACTGTTCGGTGCTGGGAGGCGACCTGATCAACTCCACGGTCACGGCGCTGGCCGCCGCGCCGCCGGCCGACACGCCCGGCCGCGGCACCCTGCTGCTCAACGGCGCGGAGACGATTCCGCCCGAGGTGCAGGCCGACCTGGCCAAGGTCCTGTTTGACCGCGCCTTTCCGCTTCGCGTGATCGCCACGTGCGCGTCCCGGCTGGTCGAGATGGCGCGGCGCGGCGAGTTCCACGAAGCTCTGGCGCTCGGCCTGAGCACGATCGAGATCGAGTTGCCGCCCCTGGCGGCGCGGCGCGAGGACATTCCCCTGTTGGCCCAGTTGCTCCTCGAGGACGTCAATGCCTCGGGCGCGAGGCAGGTCGGCGGATTCTCCGCCGAGGCGATGGACTTGCTGGCCGGCTACGCCTGGCCGGGCAATGCGGACGAACTGGCCGCGGCGGTCGCCGAGGCCCATCAGAATGCCGACGGGGCCCAGATTCTCGCCAGGCACCTGCCGAGTCGAATCCACCTGGCCTTCGAGGCCGCCGCGCGGCCCCGCCGGCGCGAGTCAACGATCCAACTGGATGAATACTTGGCGCGAATCGAGCGCGAGCTGATCGAGCGGGCGATGCGCCAGGCCAAGGGCAACAAGACGAAGGCTGCCCGGCTGCTCGGGCTGAACCGCCCGCGGCTCTATCGCCGTCTCCTGCAACTGGGGCTGATTGAACCCGAATAGGGGGGCGGCCGCTGAGCGTGGCCCTCCACCCCGAGCCGCGCCGACGCGGGTGACGCTAGGGCGCCCGAGCTTGCCACGCAGGCGACGAAAGACCCCCTCGAACAATCCCAGTCTCTTGCCCCGCCGAAGGGAGCCTCCTAGGATGAATCAGGCAGATTGTCCAAGCCGGCGAGAAACGCAGTCGCGGACCGATCCGTTCCGCCTGATTGTCTGCGAGCGGGACGGTCACTGGGCTCGGTATCTTCGCCGTGAATTGTCGCCGGGCGGAATCCGGGTGTGCGAGACGCGTTCCCTCCAGGAGTGCTGGCGGATGCTGGACGAGAGTCCCGCCGCGCTGCTGGTGGTCGAAATGACTGCCGGCAGCGCGGCCCAGATGCTCGCCGCGGCCGCCCGGCTCGGCCGCGACTATCCGGCCGCCCGGCTGGTCGCACTCGCCGATGGCCGGTTGGAGTGGACGAAGTGGTCGATCCTTGAGGCCGGCGCGGCCTGGTTCTGTAGCTCGCCGCGGCGGTTGGCCGAAGTTGCCGAAATTGCCCGCCGCCATCGTGCGAACGTGCCGCGGCCCAGCCAGAGTCTGGAAGAGAAGATTTGGGACGAACTGCCCTGGAAGCCGTCAGCCGGCTGACCCGATCGCGGGAACCGTCCCCCCGGTCGCCCGCTGGCAGCAGTCGCGCCCACCCGCTCCGCGGCCCGGTTGCCGCGCGGCTTGTGGGCTTTCGAACGGAAAGCTGAGGAGAATCAACACAGTGTCGAACAGCGGATTGAACCAACAGACGGTTGAGCGAGTGCTCGATGAATTCACCGATCCGGAGATGGGACGCGGCCTGGTCGCCCTGGAGCAGGTTCGCGATTTGAAGTTGAGCGATGGCCGCCTTGCCTTGACGCTCGGTTTGACCTCGTTTTCCGCGCCGCTCTGGGACCAGACGCGGGCGGACCTGGTCGAGCATCTCAGGAGCCGCTTGCCGCAACTGTCCGAGGTCGAGATCGCGCTGGTCGAGCATCACCGGCCGCCGCAGAAGCTCGGTGAGATCGGTCTTGAGGCCAAGGCGGTGATCGCCGTCGGCTCGGGCAAGGGGGGCGTCGGCAAGAGCACGATCGCCGCGGCCTTGGCCATCGGGCTGGCCCGGGCCGGCGCCAAGGTCGGCCTGATGGACGCCGACGTTTACGGCCCCAGCATCCCGCACCTCCTCGGCACCGAGCAAAGGCCGGTGATCAGGGACGGCAAGATCGAGCCGGTGGTCGTCGAGGGGGTCCGCCTCCTCTCCATGGGGCTGCTCGTGCCGGCCCAGGAAGCGGTCATCTGGCGAGGACCGATGCTGCACGGGGCGATCACGCAGTTTCTCCGCGACACCGCCTGGGGCCAGCTCGACTACCTGGTGATCGACATGCCGCCGGGCACCGGCGACATCGCAATCACGCTCTCGCAACTCCTGCCGCTGACCGGCTCGGTCGTCGTCTGCACGCCCCAGGACGTGGCGCTGCTCGATGCGGCCAAGGCGATCACGATGTTTCGCAAGGTCAACATCGAAGTGCTCGGCATGGTGGAAAATATGAGCCACTTCATCTGCCCCGAATGCGGCAGCCGGCACGAAATCTTCGGCTCCGGCGGCGCGAGAAAGCGCGCCGCCGAGATGCACGTCCCTTTTCTGGGAGAGGTGCCGATCAACATCCAGGTCCGCATCCGCGGCGACGAGGGAACGCTCTTCTCCTGTTTCGACGACGAGGCGGTGGCCCCCTACCTGGAAGGCATCTGCACGACCCTCGTCAAGCAGATTGTCTCCCGGCGGCGGCGGCAGCCCCCCATGCCGTCGCTTTCCGTACTCCCCTCGTAGATCGTCTCGCCGCCAGTCGATCGGCTCCTTACCGCGTTGCCGCCCCATGCCCACGATTCTCGACTCGATTATCGCCGCTAAACGCCGCGAGGTGCAGCTGGCGGCCGCAGCCACGCCCCTGCAAACGCTCGAACGGCGACTGGCCGATGCGCCCGCGGCGCGCGATTTCTTCGCCGCGCTCGCCGCATCGCCGGGAATCGCCCTGATCGCCGAGGTGAAGAAGGCGAGCCCGTCGAAAGGCGTGATTCGCGAGGAATTCCACCCCGCCGAAATCGCCCAGACCTACCAGGCCCGCGGCGCCGCCTGCGTCAGCGTGCTCACCGACCGCGAATTCTTCCAAGGGAGCCTGGCCGATCTCGAGGCGGTTCGGGCCGCGGTGAAGCTGCCCGTCCTCCGGAAGGACTTCATCATTGATCCCTACCAGGTGGTCGAGGCCCGCGCGTCGGGCGCCGACGCGGTGCTGTTGATCGCGGAATGCCTCGACAACGCCCGCCTGAAGAGTCTCCACGACACGATCAGCGGCCTGGGCATGACGCCGCTGGTGGAGCTCTACGATCCGGCGAATCTTCCCTGCGTCCTCGACCTCGGCGCCCGGTTGATCGGTGTCAACAACCGCAACCTGCACACCTTCGAGGTCGACCTCGGCCACACTCTCCGCCTCCGCCGCCTGATCCCCTCGGATCGGGCCGTCGTCGGCGAGAGCGGCATCCGCACGCGGCAGGATGTCGAGCGGTTGGAGGCGGCCGGCGTGACCGCGATGCTTGTCGGCGAGACATTGGTCCGCGAGCCCGACATCGGCGCGGCTGTCGACCGTTTGCTCGGCAGGTAGCTCGACCGGTGCCGACCGCGGCCTCGCTCCTTTATCTCAACAGAGGGCAGACGCGGTCGGACAACTTGCCGAAATCGCCGGTCAGGCGGGCGTCCGCTCCGTGCCGTTGATCCGCAGCGAAAGCTTGCATCTGCGCTGCTGATTGGGGAGAATTCGCGGCGGATGGCGCGTGAAGAAGCGAAGGGGCCACGGTCCACACCGGACTGGCCGACGCCGCTACTGGCGCGCTCCGACCGGCAAGAAAGTCATTCCCGGCGGCGGGCCAGCGTGTACGCAAGACTGTGATGGAGGATCGGCCGTGAGCAACCGCCGAACGTTTTTGAAACAGGCCGCCGCCTCGGCAACGGCGCTGGCCATGGCCACCGCGCCGGCCGCCGCAGTGGGCGCCGCGGTGGGCGCCGGCGAGCGAATTCGTCTGGCCGTCGTCGGACTCAGTCGCGGGCGGGGGGTCGCCGAGGCTTTCAAGAAGCAGCCCGACGCGGAAATCGCCTATCTCTGCGACACCGACCAGCAGCGACTCGATGCGGCCAGGAAGGCCATCGGGGCTGGACAGCCGGTGGCCGACCTGCGAAGAATCCTCGACGACCCCTCGGTCGACGCGATCGTGATCGCCACGCCCGACCATTGGCACGCGCCGGCTGCGATTCGCGCCCTGGAGGCGGGCAAGCACGTTTATGTCGAGAAACCGCCGACGCATAACATCCGCGAAGGCCGGCTGCTGATCGAAGCGGCCAAGAAGCA
Source organism: Pirellulaceae bacterium (assembly GCA_012744395.1). Classification (GTDB taxonomy): domain Bacteria; phylum Planctomycetota; class Planctomycetia; order Pirellulales; family Thermoguttaceae; genus JAAYCB01. The sequence continues at coordinate 18,657 of JAAYCB010000288.1, read as the reverse complement.
CGGCCGCGCGGTTCAAGTCGGCACGCAGAATCGATCCAACGAGGGGGTCGCCGAGGCGATCCAGATGCTCCGCGAAGGGATCATCGGCGACGTGCTGGCCGTCAAGGTGATCAACAGCCAGCAGCGCAGGAACATCGGCCACGCCGAGCCCTGCGATCCGCCGCCGGGCGTGGACTACGACACGTGGGTCGGCCCCGCGCCCTGGCTTCCCTACCAGCCGAATCGGCTTCATTATGGTTGGCACTGGTTCTACAACTTCGGCACCGGCGACATGGGCAACGACGGCGTCCACGATCTGGACATCGGCCGCTGGGGGCTGGGCGCCGACTGCCATCCGTCGCGGATCAGCGGTTTCGGGCGGAAACTGTATTTCGACGACGACCAGGAGTTTCCCGACACGCAGTACATCACGTTCGAATACCCGGCGTGCGGCGCCCCGGCGCGCCGCCGTCTGCTCGTCTTCGAGCAGCGAATCTGGACGCCCTACCGCCAGGAGCGCTTCGAAAACGGCGACATTTTCTATGGCACCAACGGCGTGCTTGCACTTGGCAAGGGCGACGGCTACTGGCTCTATGGCGAGAAGAACAAGCTGATCAAGGAGCGGACCTTCGGCATGCCCGAAGAAGCGCACCAGCGCAACTTCCTGGATGCGATCCGTGGGACCGCGCGGCTCAACGCCGACGCCGAGACGGGCCATCTTTCGGCCACGCTTTGCCACCTGGGCAATCTCTGCGCCCGGCTTGGCCGCGATCTGGAGTTCCACCCGGCCAAGGAAGAATTCGTCAGCGACGCCGAGGCCAGCGGGCTGGTCGGCCGCCAGTACCGCGAGGGTCACTGGGCGGCGCTCGCTTGATCGCCCAAGTCCGGCGGCTTGCGAGAGAAATATCCACGACCGCTTTCTACTGAAGGAGACAACCGATGCAGCGAGCCTGCCGCCGCGATTTTTTCAAGATGTCGGCCTCCGTGGGCCTGGCCGGCCTGGGAGCGCTGTCTTTCGCCCGGCTTGCCGCAGCTGCCGGTTCCAGGCGCAAATTCACGCTGGACCTGCGTTGCGGAGCGATCGGCGTGGGGGCCGACTTGCGGAAATCAATCGAGTATGCTCACCAGTTTGGCTTCGAATCGGTCGAGCCGCCCGGCGCCGTGGCTGGATTGGCCCAGGCCGAGCTGGACGAGGTCCTGGCCGAAATGAAGGCCAGGAACCTGGTCTGGGGAGCGGCCGGCCTGGCGGTCGATTTCCGCGGCGACGAGGCGAAATTTCAGGCCGGCATGAAGTCTTTTCCCCAGCAAGCGGCCGGCCTGCGAAAGGCCGGCGTCACCCGCATGGGCACCTGGCTCTCGCCGTCGAGCAACGAGCGGACCTATGTCGCCAACTTCCGCCAGCACGCCAGGCGTCTCCGCGAAGTCTGCAAGGTGCTCGGCGACCACGGCCTCCGCTTCGGCATGGAATACGTCGGGCCCAAGACGTCTTGGACCAAGGGCCGTTACCCCTTCATCCACACGATGGCCGAAACCAAGGACTTGATCGCCGAGATCGGAACCGGCAATGCCGGGTTTGTGCTCGATAGCTGGCACTGGTACACGGCCGGCGAGAGCGTCCAAGACCTTCTGTCGCTCAAGGGGAGCGACGTTGTGGCCTGCGACCTGAACGACGCCCCGGCGGGGATCCCCGTCGACGAGCAAATGGACAACTCCCGCGAACTGCCGGCGGCCACCGGAGTGATCGACCTGGAGGGATTCCTCGGCGCGATGATCACGATCGGCTACGACGGGCCCGTGCGGGCCGAGCCATTCAACCAGCCGCTCAACCGGATGGACGACCTGGACGCCTTGAAGGCCACGGCGGCCGCGATGCGCAAGGCGTTTGCGATGGTGCAGTGAGGGAGTGGAGGAGACATGCGATGCCCGGCCAACTTGAACTGACCGATGAGGAATGGGCTCTGATTGGGGAATTGCTCGATCGCGAGCGGAGCGAGTTGCCCAACGAGATCCATCACACCCGGTCGCGCGGTCTGCGGCAGGGATTGATGAAGCGGCGGGCGATGGTGGAGGACCTGCTGGCCAGGATTCCCAAGATGGAAGTCGCCTGAGCGGGTTCCTCGCCGTTCGGCTCCCTTTCGCGCGACAGGCTTTTAGGCTCTTGGCCATTGGGAATTGAGCCTTGAGGGCTTGCCAGGGTCTTCTGGCCAACCACCACAACCACGCCCTTGAGGCCAAGCGTTGACGCGGCCGGTGGCGGGCCTTACAAAGGGTAGACGGTTGCGGGGCGATCCTCCGTCCGTGTGTCCTTTTCCGGTCGGGCCGGCCATCTGCCGTCGCTGGTCGGAAAGTGGACCGGACTGTCCGCGCCCCGCTCGAATCCTGGTGCAAGAAGGAGGTTCGCGAGATGCCGGCGACAATTGGCCGATGGTTGGTTGGATGTTTGGGAATGCTCCTGGCCGCGGCCTGCTCGGGGCAGGCGGGCGAGGCGGGCGCCGCGGCCGAACTGGCGCCCAACGGCCAGTTCCGCCAGGTCGATCCGCAAGCGGCCGATCAGCCGCTCGCCTGGCGACTTTCCGGGGGACAGGGTCGATGGGTCGATCGCGAGATTCTCGAAGTGGTCGGCAATGGCAGGGAATCGGGGTCGAACTCCTGGAACGCGACCGGCATTGCCCTGGCGCCTGGCAAGCTCTACCGTTTCGAGATGCGCGCGCGGCGCGTGGGCGGCGCCGGCGGATCGGCCGTGAGCGGGCCGACCTTCGCCAATCGAGACCGCCACGACCTTGCGGACCAGTGGAAGACCGTCGGCCACGTCTTCCGCGTCCCGGACGGCGTCCAGACCACGACGCTCCGCGTCGGTCAGTGGAACGCCGCCGGCTCGTGGCAGTTCGACTCGGTGCGGCTGGCCCCGGTGCTGCCGGTGCACAAGGCGGTGGGCGATCTGGTGCTCGGCGAAGGGGAGTCGATCCGCGACGGGCAATACCGATTTCGCGGCGGCTTCGGTCACCCGGGCAGCAACTACCACCGGACGCTGCTGAGAACCACGACCGGCTTGAACAGCGACCGCTGGACGTTCTCCACCGGCAGCGAGGTCGTCTACCGGTTCGAAGGGCCGGGTTGCCGGTTCAAGGATGGCCGGATTGGCTTGAACGTGAACCACTACGTCCGCGGCGCGTGCCTGGCCGAGGTCAGTTCCGACGGCGAGACCTGGCAGCCGGTGATTGAGCAGGGCCGGCTGGGCAGCGCCGAGGTCGAATTGCCCGCCGCGATGTTCCCCGCCCAAACGGTCTTCTTGCGGCTTGGCACTCAAGGCGGGAGCTCCTTCCAGGTGAATCGGGTGGAAATGGAGGGAGTGCTCGATGGCCCGGCGCCGGACGGGTCGGGCGAGACGCTCTACGCCGAGCTTCAGGCCGCGGAGGGCGACCTTGCCCTGGAGGGACTGCTACTCCGCGACGCGGCCGACGGAGTCGGCGCCCGATTGCGGGCGATCGTGCGCAACACCGGTGCCAGCCGCGCGCGGGTCGTCCTCGGCGGCAAGGCCGGTCCGCAGACGGGCCCGGCCGCGGACCTGCCGCCGCAGGAGGTGGAGATCGGTCCGGGACTTCTCGAAGCCCTCGATGTCGGCTTGCCCGGCGGCGAGCCCGGTGAGCAAAGGATCGAACTCCGCCTGGCAAGCGCCGCTCCGGCGGAGGGCCTTGTGCGGGCCGCCCTGGCCTTCGAGGTGCCCGACTACTACCGCGCCGATTACGGGGAACTGCTCGGCCGGGGCGGCGACGGCACCGCCGTTTGGTGGTGCGAGGCGACCCGCAAAATCCCACGGATAAGGGCCCTGCCGTCCGGCTCGGGCAAGGCCGCCCGGCTGGAAGCGGCCCGCAACGACTGGGAAGCCGTCCAGATCGTCCTGCGGCCTCAACAGGATCTCAAGGGGCTCAAGGCGGCGGCCTCGCCGCTGCGGCAGGTCGGCGGCAGCGGCCTGATCGGCGCCGAGGCGATTCGCATTCTGCGGGTCTACTACCATTTTGTCGACCACCCGACCGATTCGACCGGCGTCCGCGACTTCTGGCCCGACGCCCTGCCGCCTCTCGATCGGCCGATCGACGTGGAAGCGGGCACGAACCAGCCCCTCTGGATACTCGTTCACGTGCCCGAGACGGCCGCAGCGGGCGATTATGAAGGGACGATCGAATTGACCGCCGAGGGGTTCTCGCAGACGGCGCGGCTGGCCCTTCACGTCTGGGACTTCACCCTGCCCAAGCGCAACCACCTGGCGACGGCGTTCGGACTGTCGGCCGGCACGATCTTCCAATACCACGGGCTGGCGTCCGAGACGGAAAAGCGAACGGTGCTCGATCTTTACCTGAAGAGTTTCAGCGAGCATCGGATCAGCCCCTACGACCCCGCGCCGCTGGATCCGATCCGCGTCGAGTTCCTGCCGCAGGCCGATCCGCCCCGCGCCGAGGTCGATTTCACCGCTTTTGACAAGGCCATGGAGCGGGCCGTCGCCGAGTACGGGTTCACCAACTTCCGGCTGGCCATCCGGGGCATGGGCGGGGGGACGTTCCACGCCCGGCACGACCCGGAAATCGCCGGGTTCGGCGAGAACACGCCCGAGTATCAGGCGATGTTTGCCAGCCAGGTCCGCCAGATCGAGTCGCATCTGCGCGAAAAGGGTTGGCTGGAAATGGCCTATGTCTACTGGTTCGACGAGCCGGCCCCGAGGGACTATCAGTTCGTGGCCAACGGGATGAAGCGATTGGAAAAGTATGCGCCGGGCCTGGCGCGGATGATCACGGAGCAGCCGAGCGACCAGTTCGACGCCCATGTGAACATCTGGTGCCCGGTGAGCCACAATTACAGCCACCCGGCTGCCGAGGCCCGACGCGAGCATGGGGAACGGTTCTGGTGGTATGTCTGCACCGGTCCCAAGGCGCCTTACTGCACGCTGTTCATCGACCACCCGGCGACGGAGCTCCGCGTCTGGCACTGGCAGACCTGGCAGCGGAAGATCGTCGGCACGCTTGTCTGGCAGTCGAACTACTGGACCAGTTCCGCCGCGTTTCCCGACGAGCCGCAGAATCCCTACGAAGACCCGATGGGCTATGTCAGCGGTTATTCGACGGCCCGGGGGGTCAAGGCCTTCTGGGGCAACGGCGACGGCCGATTCATCTACCCGCCGCTGGCCGCCGCCACGCCGAGCAAGACGCCGCTCCTGGAGCCGCCCGTCTCGAGCATCCGCTGGGAGATGCTCCGCGAGGGTGTGGAAGACTATGAGTACCTCTACCGGCTGCGGGAGCTGCTGGCGGCGAAGGGCAACCAGTTGCCGGCCGGCAGGCGCGGCGCGTTGGAGGGCCTGTTGGCGGTCCCCGCATCGATCACCAAGGATATGACGACCTTCACCACCGATCCGCAGCCGATCCACGAGCGGCGGCGAGCGATCGCCGAGGCGATCGAGGAGCTGGAGCAGAAATAGCGGCATCGCTCGCCCTGCCGGCTGCCCGCCGATTTGTGGCGGCCGGGCCGGGCAAGCGCTTGCCCCCCAAGGTGCGGATCTCCCCTGCCGGGCGATCCGAGGAATTCTAGCCGCATCCCCCGTTGATTGAGGAGCCGCGATGCTTGCCTTGCCGCGGATCTTCCGTGTCTGCCAGTCGTTCTCCGCCGAGCGGATCGACAATATCCCGCAAGAGGTCGAAAGCCAACTCGCGCGCCTCGACTTGGCGGAGCGAGTGCGGCCGGGCCAGACCGTTGCCGTCACCGCCGGCAGCCGAGGCATCGCCAACTTGGCCGTCATCCTCCGGGCGCTGGTCGGCCATCTGCGGGCGCTCGGCGCCGAGCCGTTCCTCGTGCCCGCAATGGGCAGCCACGGAGGCGGGACCGCGGAAGGGCAGCGCGAGGTTCTCGCCGGCTACGGCGTTACGGAAGCGGCGATCGGGTGCCCGATCCGCTCGAGCATGGAGACGGTCGTCGTCTGCCGCACCGCCGAGGGCGTGCCCGTCCATTTCGACCGCCAGGCCTTCGAGGCCGATCACACGGTCGTCTGCAATCGCATCAAGCCCCACACCCACTTCGTTGGCCCGATCGAAAGCGGCCTGATGAAGATGATGCTCATCGGACTGGGCAAGAAGGCCGGCGCCGAGGTCTACCATCGGGCGATCCAGGACTACAGCTTTGCCCAGATCATCCGCAGCGTGGCCGACGAAGTCATCGCCCATTGCAGAATCCTGGCCGGTCTGGCGATTGTCGAAAACGCCAACGACGAAACGGCTGCCATCGAAGCCGTCCGGCCCGAGGATTTCTGCGCGCGGGAGGCCGAACTGCTCGCGCTGGCCAGGCAGTTGATGGCCCGTCTCCCGTTTGACCGCGCCGATCTGCTGCTCGTCGACCGGATCGGCAAGGACATCAGCGGAACGGGGCTGGACACGAACGTCGTCGGCCGCAAGTTCGACGACCACAAGGCCATCGACGGCGAGCTGCCGAAGGTCAAGCTGATCGCACTGCGAGGATTGACGCCGGAGAGCCACGGCAACGCCGTGGGGATGGGCCTGGCCGAGTTCTGCCGATCTTGCCTGCTCCGCGAGGCGGATCTGGCCGCCACCCGGCTCAACGCGATCACCGCGGGGCACGCCACGGCGGCGATGCCCCCGCTCGACTACGAGACCGACCGGGAGATTCTCGAAACGGCCCTCCCCTCGGTCGGCTTGGCCGAGCCGCACGAGGCCCGAATCCTCTGGATCGCCGATACCCTGCACCTGGCCGAGGTCGAGTGTTCGGAGGCCTACTTGGAGGAGGCGCGGGGGCGGCCCGACCTGGAAATCCTCACCGAGCCCCGCGCGCTGCCGCTGGATTCCGCGGGCAACCTGCCACCCATGTTGCCGCAGTAGCCCGGACGATGGATTCCATCTAGCCGGCCGAGCGGTAAATCAGGGGCAATCCCGCGGGCAACCATCGGAGGGCGGGCTGGCGTCGCCAAGGGGTTTTCGCCGCAGCGGACTCTCCAGGTGTCCAGTGCCGCCACGGCGGTTGCTCCGTCTTGCCGCAGGTGACGGTCGATCGGCGAAGGGAACTGCCGTCTCCTCAACGACTTGCGAGGGGCCGACCGCCCGGCGGGGATGTCCCCCGCCCGCAAGCTCGCGGTTCGCCGCCAGCCGCGGCGGCGGCGCGTGTCGCTAGCATTGTTCTGTGGCGCCTGTTCGTGTCGACCGCCTTGCCGCGGCCCGGCAGCGATGAATCGGGGCGCGAAGAGATGCAGTCGGAGGAGCCAGCGATCGCCGAGGAGCATTCGCCAGCGGAAGCGCGGATCCGCCAACTGGAGGAGCGAATCCGGGAACTGGAACTTGCCGAGCAGCGGTTCCGGGTGCTCTTGGAGTCTGCGCCCGATGCGATTGTGATCGTCGATTCGGCCGGGCGGATCGCGATCGTCAATATTCAGACGGAGAATGTCTTCGGCTACTCGAGAGACGAACTGGTCGGCCAATCGATCGAGATCCTGGTGCCCGAACGGTTTCGCGGCATCCACCGCCATCACCGCGCGGCCTACTTGGAGAACCCGCACACCCGCGAGATGGGCGCTGGCCTGGAGTTGTTCGGATTGCGGCGCGATGGCAGCGAGTTTCCGGCCGAGATCAGCCTCAGCCCCGCTCGTGTTGGCGGTAGCCTGTTGGTCTTCTGTGCGATCCGCGACGTCTCCCAGTTGCGGCAGGCCCAGACAGTGCTTCACGAACGCGATGTGCAGCTGGCCGCCGCCCAACAGATTCAGAAGCACCTGCTGCCGCAGCGACCGCCCCATGTGCCCGGCATCGACGTTCTCGGGGTATCCTATCCCGCGGAGTTTGCCGCCGGAGATCATTTTGACTATTTTCTCATGCCCGACGATGCCTTGGCGGTCGTGATTGGCGATGTGAGCGGGCATGGATTCGGTCCGGCCCTGATCATGGCCTCGGTTCACACCTTGATCCGCGCGCTCTCCCAACGCTCCTGCGACGTTTGCGATATTTTGCAGCATACCAACCGTTTCCTGTGCGAAGAAACGGCCGACCATTTCTTCGCGACCGTCCTGTTCGCCCGGATCGACACCAGATCGCAGCGGCTCGAATACGCCAGCGCCGGGCACCCGCCGGCCTACGTCTTCAACCGCCAGGGGAGCATCAAGAAGCGGCTCGAGAGCACGGGAATCCCGTTGGGCATCGATCCCGACCAGATCACGCCGATCGGCACGTCGATCGACCTGGAGGACGGAGACGTGGTTTTCATGCTGACCGACGGTGTGTTCGAGATTCAGTCGCCCGACGGAGAAGTGTTCGGAGTCGAGCGGGCGATCGACTGCGTCCGCCACCGGGCGACGAAGTCGGCTGCCGAGGTCATCGACGAGCTCTACCAGACGGTGCTCCGGTTCTCCCACAAGGAGAGTCCCGACGACGACGTGACGCTGGTCGTCTTGAAGGTCGGACCGCGACCGGAGGATCGCGAAACGCGCCGTGATTGCCCGCCGCGTGATTCCGATCGCGGCGCGTCGGCGGCTGGAAGTGGACGGATGGGGAATCAGTAGCTTCGCGGGCGGAACTTGCCCTGCACGCGGCTGGGCAGCCCCTGGATGCGCAGAAAGCCTTCGGCGTCGGTCTGGTTGTAGGCGCCGCCGCCTTCCATCGTGGCGATGCCTTCGTCGTAGAGGCTGTTGGGGCTGGTGCGGCCCGCCACCTGGAGATTGCCTTTGTACAGATTCAGGGTCACTTCGCCGGTGACCGGCCGCTGGGCCTCCTTGATGAAGGCAAACAGGGCATCCATCTTGGCGTGGTACCAGAACCCGTAGTAGACCATTTCGGCGACTTCCGGGGCGAGACGATCGCGGAGGTGCATCAGGTCGCGGTCCATGGTGATCTGCTCGAGGACGCGGTGCGCATGGTAGAGGATCGTCATCCCCGGCGCTTCGTATACGCCCCGGCTCTTCATGCCCACGAAGCGATTCTCGACCATGTCGATCTGGCCGATTCCATTGCGCCCGCCGACCTGGTTAAGCGTGTTGACGATCTCGAAGGCGGTCATCTGTTTGCCGCCGACCGCGACGGGAACGCCCGACTCGAACGCCACGGTGACCGGTTCCACGCGATCCGGCGCGTTCTGCGGGAGAGTCGTCATGCCGAAATCGACCAGCTCCACGCCGTTGACGGAGAGATTCTCCAGTTGGCCCGCTTCGTAGCTGATGTGCAGGCAGTTCTCGTCGGAACTGTAGGGTTTTGCGGCCGACGCCTTGACCGGGATGTCCTTCTGCTGGCAGTAGGCAATCATCTCGCTGCGGCCGGGAAAGAGCTTTCGAAAGGCTTCATTCCGCCAGGGAGCGACGACCTTGACCTGCGGGTCGAGGGCCTCGGCCGCCAACTGGAAGCGGCACTGGTCGTTGCCCTTGCCCGTCGCCCCGTGCACATAGGCCTCCGCCCCGACCTGGCGGGCCACCTGGAGGCAGACCTTCGAGATCAGCGGCCGCGCGATCGAGGTGCCGAGCAGGTACATGTCCTCGTACTTGGCCTGCCACTGCATGATCGGAAAGGCGAAATCGCGGCACAGCTCCTCCTGGACGTCGATCAGCCGTGCCGAGGCGGCTCCGATCCGTTCGGCCTTCTGCATGATCGCGCCGCGATCCTCGCAGGGCTGTCCCAGGTCGACGTAGACCGCGTGGACTTCGTAACCTTCGTCCTTGAGCCAACTCAAGATCACCGAGGTATCCAAACCACCCGAATAGGCCAATACACAGCGAGCCATAGCAGATATCCGTCCAGCAAGAGAAAGGGGAGCCGACCCCACGACTCACGGCAACGGCGATCCGTCTTCGGCCGTGGGCGGCTACTTCGTGGTTCCAGGGCGACTCCTGGCAGAACAGGGCCCGAGGAACCCATCCATTCTGGCCCCCTGGGGCCTGGTTCGCAAGGGCCTCAATGCCTGGTTTGCCTGCCAGCAGACTGATTTCGGCGGCTCCTGGCGGCTGCAATCCGGCCCTGTAACCCGACGCGTCAGCGAGGACGGCTAACCCGAGTCGGCCTCGCTGACGCGTCGGGGTACAGCGGCGCGTGGCATATCGAAAAATACCCGGCCGATGAATCGTCTGGGCTAAGTGACGCCGGGCGCGGAATACCCTACAATTCCGTCAGTCTGCGGCGTTTCGCCTTTCTGCTCGACCGGTTCCGTGCAACCGTTCACCCCCCGGAGGGGGCCGGCCCAGCGGAGAGATTGCGGCATGTGTCGGCTTTTCATCGGGCCAGACAGCGGATGCGTCGCGGAAAAGGGGGGGACGCTTGGCCCGGCCTTTGTCTGCGGAGAGATGCTCATGGGCGGCTATGCAAGCAGCCTACACGTCCGCTCGGATGACGCTCAGGCGGTGATCGCCGAGATTGCGAAGTCCTTCGGCGCCCAGGGTTATCGGATCGCCGACGTCGATCGGAAAGCCTTCGAGAAGCCAGAGGCGGGCTGCACTGACCGGCTGCTCGGAGTTGCCGGGGCCGAAAACGGTTGGGTTGGCGTCCTCGACAGCGACCTGTTGGGCATGCTGACGCTGGCGCAGGAACTCTCCGCCAGGCTCGACACCTACGCGATTTGCGTGATGGTCAACGGCGGCAGCTCGTGGCACTACGAACTGTTTCGCGGGGGACGCCCCCTGGATGGGTTCGACTCGCCCGGTGCGCCCCCCTTGTTGAAGCTGGACGGGATTCCACCAGAGGTGCTGGAAATGCCCGATGCGGACGAGTTGGCCAAGGCCATCGGAGAATTGTCGGAACAGGTTCCCGGCATTGTCGAGATGATTGAGTCGCTGCTTCCGCCGGAGATGCGGCAGTTGCACCGCAGGATCGTCGAAGGCACGGCCACTGCCGATGATGCCGAGAGATTCGCTGCGTGGACCCGGCAGTTGACGGAGGAGACCGTCTCCGATTTCGGCAAGCCGGAGAGTCCGTTGCCGATCGGATTGACGGAATCGGCCGGCAACGGCAAGGCGGCCTCGAAGGCAGCACTCGATGTTCACATCCACCACCTGCGTCCGCTGCTCGGCCCCAAGGCGGATGCCAACCAGATCAGACAACTGTTGCTTGAAGAGGCGCCCTGCGCCCAGGAGCCGCTGGCTGACTTTCTCGAACGGATCGGCATCAACCCCTTTTTCGCCCAACTGAGCCTCCAGGACTTGCCCGAACTGACCGAGGCCGGCTTGCGTCGTGAGGGCATCCAGTTGGCGCGATCGATCCTGTTCCGGAAAGCCCAATAGGGGCGATGCCGCGTGTCGCGTGTCGAATCCGGGAACCTGGAGTCCAACAAATTCTCCTCGTTCCCAAGCTCCAGCCTGGGAACGGTTGGCAATAAAGACTGAACCCCGAAGCCTGTCCCCGAAACCTCCCGCGCATGAACTCGTCCGACTCGCTCGAAATCACTTCGGTCGCACCCGACCGGCTGCCCCAAGCCTTGGCCCTGGCGTTCTCGAATCTCTCACCGCGCGAGGCTGCGATCCGGGTCGAAGCGGCGCTGGCGGAGATCAGGTGGGGGAGATTGTCGCAAGACGGGATTCTTCAAGCGTGCCGCGGCGGCCGACTGGTCGGCGCCTCGTTCACCCAAGTTCTTCTCGGACGCACCGCCAATTTCTGGCCACCCCAGGCGCTGTCGAGCGAACCGCGCGAGACGGTTCAGCGGCTGATCGGGGCTGCGATTGACCGGATGCGCGGCGCTGGTGTGCGCGTCGCGCATGCGTTGCTTGAAGGGCGACCGCATCCGAGCGACGTGATGCGGCTGGAGGAGGCGGGGTTTGCGCGGCTCGCGGAACTCTACTACCTGCTCAGCGAGGAGGAGGATTTCCCTGCCGAGCCGCCAGCCGGCCCACTCCTGTTCGAGCCTTACACTCCGGAGAAGTACGAACGCCTCTGCCAGATCGTCGAGCAGACATACGAGGCGACGCGGGATTGCCCGGGACTGGACGGTGTCCGGAACGCGGCCGAGGTGCTGGAAGGCTACGGCGCTCTTGGTGACCCTCCGCCACAACACTGGATGTTTGTCCGCGATGGCCGCCGCGACGTCGGCTGCCTGCTGATCGGCGACCACCCGGAGCATGAGAATTGCGAGTTGACCTACATGGGGTTGAGCCGTTCGGCACGCGGCAACCGCTGGGGGTTGCAGATCGCTCGCCAGGCCCAATGGGTCGCCCGGCGGCTGGGCAGGCCGCGGCTGGTGCTGGCGGTCGATGCCGGCAATGGACCGGCCCGCCGAGCGTACGCACGGGCGGGCTTCCGGGGATTCGACCGGCGGCAGGTCTACATTCTCCTGCCGTGACGGATCGCCACCGGGCGCCTTGCCGGCCAGGAGGGCGGAATTCTGTCCGCCTGGGCATTGGGCCGCAGTCGTTACTGGTTTGCACAAAACAGGTTGCGGCACGATCTCCCGCTCGGGACGGCCGGCTCCGGAGCCGCTGCTCGACAAGTTTTCCACGTCCAACAGTCTTCGTGAAAATGGCGAAAATTCCGCTCCGCCGGTGCGCGAGTGCGGCGATTCTACCGCGGATTCAGGCCGTTTTGGAAATGGTTGGGGATTTCTCCGTTTACCGGTTGGCGGGCCTGTTTGACAGCTTAGCTAGCACGGCTAAAATCAGAGGCTCGTTGGTTGACAGACACAAGGAGCAAGACGGGTTCCTCGAGCCGTTCTTCCCTCTTCCGCCACTCCACCGAGTCCAACTTGTGGGACGTGTCGGCGCGAGGTTGGGGAGCAGGACTTGAGGCCGTCGATGATCGCGGCTCCTTCTCCCGTGTGTAGTTCTCCGAGCTGGTCGGGGGTAGGCTAAGACACTGACGGAAGTGTGTATTTGACGGGGAAGGTGCGCGCCGGAGGCGCCTTGGAAGTGGCCAAGGACGATATGGACATCGTGTCAGCTTTTCGCAGACGACTGGCTGACAAGGTCGAAAAAGAACGATTCGAGCTGTGGTTCGGCGGCAAGACCTGCTTCGAGGTAACCGACCGTACGTTGACGGTTGTTGCCACGAACGAGTTCTTTCGGAGCTTCTTGCAGACGCACTATCGCAGCTCGATCGAGAGCGCGTGCCGGGAGACATTCGGGCCGGCGTTCTCCGTGGCGTTCTCCATCCCGCCCACCGGTGGTGCATCAGGCAATGGAGGTCCATCGCAGCAGGCATCGGCGGCGGACGCGCGCCGGTCCGGCTCGTCCGGCCGTGCCGCCTCGTCCGCGACGGTGTCCCGCGCCTCCGCGGAGCGGACGTTGCCGGGGCGGGCGGGCTGCCGCGAGAAGCGGCGCGGCAGGCCGCTGCTCGACTTCGATTCTTTTGTCAAAGGGAGCACCAATCAACTCGCTCGGGCCGCCGCGGAGATGGTGGCCGGGCGGCCCGGCGAGTTTTCGCCCCTGCTGATCCACGGCCCGACGAGCGTCGGCAAGACCCACTTGCTCCAGGCGATCTGCACCGAAGCCCGCAAGACCCACCGCAAGCTGGTCGCCGTCTATCTCTCGGCCGAACAGTTCACCACCGAGTTCCTCCAGGCGCTCCGCGGCGGCGGTCTGCCCAGCTTCCGCGCCAAATACCGCGGATTGGACCTGCTGGCGATCGACGACCTGCACTTCTTCTGCGGAAAGAAGGCGACCCTGGTCGAACTCCTTTACACGATCGACGCCCTCACGCGCCGCCGCCGCCAGATCGTCTTCGCCGCCGACCGCGCCCCCGTCCAACTCCGCGCCCTGGGGGGGGAATTGCTCTCCAGGCTCGACGCCGGCATGGCCTGCCGGATTGAACCGCCCGGCTATGATACGCGGCTGGAAATCCTGCGGCGGATGGCCAAACGCATGGACATGCCTGTTTCGCCGGACGTCGGTCAGTTCATCGCCGCGAGGCTCACCAATCACGCCAGGGAACTGTCCGGAGCGCTCTGCCGGCTGCACGCCGAGCAGCGGGCGACCGGGCGCCCGATTACCCCCGCGATGGCGGAAGAAGCCCTTGCGGAGATGATCCGCGACGGCAGCCCCACCGTCCGCCTCGCCGACATCGACAAGGCGGTCTGCGACGCCTTTGGTCTCGAGCCCGAGGCGCTCCAATCCAGCCGCAAGGCCAAGTCGGTCAGCCATCCGCGGATGCTGGCCATGTGGCTGGCGCGAAGATACACCCGCGCGGCCCTCACGGAAATCGGCCAGTATTTCGGCCGCCGCAGCCATAGCACGGTCGTCTCCGCACAGAAGCGGGTCGACAAGTGGATTGCCGAGAATGCGACTTTGAGCCTCGCCGAACATTCCCGACCGGTCGCCGAGGCGATCCAGCAACTCGAACGCCGCTTCCGCATCGGATAGGCGGAAGATCGAGCAGCGCGGGCGCGGCTTGCGGGGGCGGGCTACCGCGCACTGAGCGGCCGCCGCCTCGGCAGCTGGCGCTTCGGCGCTTCGTTGGCCTTCAAGACGCGCTGCGCCTTCGCCAGATCGTTGACCTTGATCACCGCCAGCGTGTTCCCTTTGCTGCCGCGCTCCGTGCTGACGGCGCAATAGGCGTAGTCGATGTTGAGGTGATCGGCGGCAAGCCGCTCGCAGATGTTCCGAAACGCACCGTTCTGATTGGGCACGTCCACAAGGAGGACGTCGGCGGAGTCAAAGCGAATATTGAGTTTCTCCAAGACCTCGGTCGCGGTCTGACAGTCGTCGGGGACAAAGCGGACCATCCCGCGATCCCGGCTGTCCATGACCGCCAGGGCGATGAGATTTACCTTGCCTTTCGCCAAAGCGCCGAGCATGTCGGCAAGCCGCCCGGGTTTGTTGATCAGACTGACCGAGAGTTGCCTGGCCGTTCTCATTCCGCTCCTCCTTACTCAAGAGTTCGAAGAGAAACTGCTCCGACGGAAGGGAAGGCGACCGAAGCGGCCAGCCCCGCCCTGGGGCTCCGGCGGTCATGCTGACGGAAGATCCGCCTACCCATGCGCATCGAGAAGATCGGCCCTTTCCATGCCTTGGGGGATGCTGCGTGGCGTTCGGATAGGCTCCTGAACAGCGGCCGCCTTGGGGGCCGGACGCGTCGCTTCCACAACATCAATGATCATATCCACCAGCAGGCGCGGGTCAATCAATTTCAGCAGGAGGCAATCGCGGATTGCCGGGACCTGCCTCTGCTTTTCGGCTGAACGGACGATTCCGGCCGGTGCGGTGCGGACGGGGATGCGGGTCCATTCCCCCCCCTTTGGTCGTGCTTGACAGTCCGCATTGCCTGAATTGCCCGCCATCCCCCCGGCACCCTGCTCTGGAGTGTGATTGTCTGGGGAGAAATGGCCGCCCGGAAGCCGGCAAGATCGGGCCAGACGGTGAAACTTCTTGGCAGCAGGATCGTCTACAGTGGTAGTTGCCCGGAAAGTCGGAAACCGCGGCTTGTCGCTGCCACCGCGACTGGAAGGCGGTGACGCCCGGCCCGGCGGTGGCGCATTGTCTAAGCGGAGGTTGATGCAATGGGACGATCGATCGGACTGTGGCTCGTATTCTGTTGGCTGGCCGTGGCCTCAACGGTCCAAGGTCAAGGTCTCTTGGTGGTCATCGACCCGGACCAGTCGGTCCGGTTGCCCCGCCCGCCGATCATCTGGCCACCCTATCCACCCTATCCGCCCCATCCGCGCCCCCGGCCGTTGCCGCCGCCGCCGGCGACATACAAAATCAGCGAAATTGCCGTCGACGCGCGGCTTTCCAACCAGGTGGCCCAGGTGCAGGTGTCGCAGGCGTTTGTCAACACCGGCAGCCGTCCGCTGGAAGTCTCCTTCGTCTTCCCGCTGCCTTACGACGGGGCCGTCGATTCGCTCACGCTGCTGGTTGACGGGAAGGAGTATCCCGCCCAGTTGCTGCCCGCCGAGAAGGCCCGCGCGCTGTACGAGAGCATCGTGCGGAAGAACAAGGATCCGGCCCTGCTTGAGTGGATGGGAACCGGCCTGTTCAAGACGAACGTCTTTCCCGTCCCGCCCGGAGCCAAGCGAACGGTCACCCTGACCTATTCTCAGCTGCTGCGAATGCAGGACGGCCTGACCGACTTCCTCTTCCCCTTGAGCACGGCGAAATACACGTCCGAGGCGGTCGACAAGATCAGCTTCCGCGTGACGCTGGAAACGGCCGACGATCTGAAGAACATCTACAGCCCGACGTACGAAGTGAAGGTCAAGCGGTCCGGCGACCGCCGGGCAACGGTCACCTACACGGCGGAAAAGGAGCTCCCAACATCCGACTTCCGCCTGTTCTACGACCTCGGTCGAGGAAACGTCAGCACGCGCGTGCTCAGTTACCGGCCCGACAAAAACGACGACGGCTACTTCCTCCTCCTGGCCACCCCGAAAATCCAAGCCAAGGAAGAAAGACTGCCGCCGAAGACCGCGGTGTTCGTCGTCGATCGGTCGGGTAGCATGAGCGGCGCCAAGATCGAACAGGCCCGCGGCGCCCTGGAGTCGGTGCTCGGCAACCTCCGCAAGGGCGACCTGTTCAATGTCATCGCCTACGACAGCGCCGTCGAGTCGTTCCGCCCCGAGCTCCAGCGATACGACGAAAAGACCCGCGCCGAGGCGCTCGGGTTTGTCGAAGGAATCTACGCCGGCGGCAGCACGAATATCGACGAGGCCCTGCGAACCGCGCTCGGCCAACTGAACGACTCGAAGCGGCCGAGCTACGTGATCTTCCTCACCGATGGCCTGCCGACCGCCGGCGAGACGGACGAGAGCCAGATCGTCCAGCGGGCGAAGGAGGCGAATAACGTACGCGCCAGGATCTTCAGCTTGGGCGTCGGCTACGACGTCAACAGCCGGTTGCTCGACAAGCTGGTTCGCGAGAACTTCGGCCAGAGCGAGTACGTCCGGCCCGACGAAAACATTGAAGACCGCGTCAGCCGGCTCTACCGGCGGATCGAAGCCCCCGTGTTGACCGACGTCGCGCTGGAGTTCACCCTTGACGAGCAACCGGGCCGCGCCAAGCCGGTCAACCGAGTCTACCCCAAGGGTGCCTTCGACCTGTTCGCCGGCGAACAGTTGGTCATGGTCGGCCGTTACCGTGCCTCGGGCGACGCCAAGGTCGTCGTCAAAGGCGCGATCCGCGGCAAGCAGCAGACCTACGACTTCCCCGCCAAGCTGGTGAACAAGAGCGACGACCAGTCCCTGGTCTTCATCGAGAAGCTCTGGGCCGTCCGCCGTGTTGGCGAAATCCTCGATGAACTGGACTTGAAGGGCAAGAACCAGGAACTGATCGAGGAGTTGGTCAAGCTCTCCACGCGCCACGGGATCCTCACGCCGTACACTTCGTTCCTCGCCGACGAGAACACCTCCGTGACCGACTTGGCTCGAAATGCCTCGGAAGCCGGACATCGGCTCGGCGCCCTGGAAAGCGTTTCGGGCGCATCGGGATTCGCCCAGCGGGCGTACAAAGGCGCGCTCCAGCAGTCGCTCCAAGCCAGTCCGCCGGCTGCCCCGAGGATGTCGTTCTCCGCGGATGCCGCCATGCCCGGCGCCGGCGGTCTGGGCGGCTACGGCGGAGGGGGCTACGGCCGCCCCGCCGGCCCCGCCTCGGGCCGCGCGGCGCGACAATCCGCTCCGGCGGCCGCCGCCGCGCCGCTGGCCGCGGCCGATGCGGAGATCGCCCAGGCGGCCGGCACCGTCCGCCAGATCGGCAGCCGGACGTTCTACCGCCGCAATGCCCAGTGGATCGACTCGACCGCCACCGAAGAGCAACAGAAGCACGCTGTCCGCGTGAAACAGTTCAGCGAGGAATACTTCCGCCTGGCCAGGCTCCACGGACGCGAGTTCGCGCAATACCTGGTGTTCGACGAGCCGGTCGTCGTCAACGTCGCCGACCGGACTTACCTGGTCGAACCGTAGCGACCGGCCCGCAGCGCTGCGGAAACGCCCAGCGCCGTGAGCATCCCGGTCAACGCGCCAAGTGAGGCGCCAGCAACTTCGTCCAAACCGCGTAGCCCTCGTCGCTCAGGTGCAGACCGTCGGCGATATACAGCTCCTTGCGCGGCATGCCGCCGGTGCCGATCATCGGCGAGTCGACGTCGACGAAGATGGATCGAGCGTCGCTGGAGATCGCTTCCCGGATCAGCCCGTTCGCCTTGCGGACCGGCTCGATCAGGCTCCAGCGCTTGATGCTCGGCTTGATCCCCACGTAGATGATCTTCGCCTCCGGCAGGCTGGCGCGGACCTTGGAGACGAAGGCTTTGAAATCGGCCAGGACCTGTTCGGGCGCTTTGCCCGCGGCAAGGTCGTTGTCGCCGGCGTAGAAGACGATCGTTCGCGGGCGGTAAGGGATAACGATCCGCTCGGCGAAATGGACCGAATCGGCAATCTGCGATCCCCCGAAACCGCGGTTGAGCACTGGCATGTCGGGGAACCATTTTGCCACGTCCCAGCGGACGATGCTCGAACTGCCGACGAAGAGAATTCCCCCCTTCTCCGGCGGATCCTCCCTGTCCTGCTGCTCGAACCGAGCGATGTTCGGCTCCCATCGCTGTGGTCCTCTCTTGGCCTTTTCTTCTCCTCCAAGACCGGAATCCGCCAGGACGGCCAAGAAGACAATCAGGACAAGCGACGCGGTCAGGATTCTTGAGCGCTTCACAATCGGAGTCTCCGGGGGGGTGATATGGTTCTGTGGAAACGTGCCTCGCCGCCAGCGTCCGGCTCGCCCCGCGCGGCCCTCCCCTCGTTCCCAAGCTCCGGCTTGGGAAC
>JAAYCB010000287.1 GCA_012744395.1 Pirellulaceae bacterium | reverse complement strand
TGGCCCTCGTCGATCTCGGCCGTCACGAGCTCCGCGTGACCGGCGTCCGCGGCGAGGGTCTCCGGTACGCGAATCGGGCAGGTCGATCGGAGCAGCGACTTGGGGGGCACGCAGATCCGCCGGCCGAACTGGAGCGTCGGATCGGCGGCGAAATGGAGCACGGCGAACAGGTCCGCCGCCTGATCCGTCGCGTTGGCCGCGACGACTTCGACGATTCCCCACGCACCGGGGCGATAGCGGCGCGCTGCGGCGGACGCCCCGATGCGGCAGGAAGTGTCGTCGCCCGGCGCCGGCCGTGCAACCGCCGCCAGCGTCGCGACGAGCACCAGCCAGAGGACCGGCGGCGGCCCGAGTCGGTGCGGAACTCTCATCAACGATCCGTTATCCTTCAGCATCCGCTTGTTCAATCCAACGTGGGCAAGACGATCGCGCCCCGCGCCTGGGCCTCGATGTTCTCGTAGGATCCGTAGAACTCGCTGTTCAAATCGAGCCAGAGCGCAACGCGGCGGAAGTCCTCGTCGGAAAGCCTCACCCCGTAATGCCCATCAGCCAAGTATTCGAGCAGCGCCGACGCCCGAGCGCCAAACGCTCCGGCAATCGTCCGGCTCCCGCCGTGCAGGGGGTCCTTGATCGAGCCGTTGCTCACGTGGTAGTAGAAGCCATACTTGCCCGCCAGGTTCTCATACGACTTCGTCCAGCCGTATTTCCCGCCGGGCGCGCCGCCCAGGTCGAGGGCCTTCTGCTCGTGGTGGCACCGGACGCAATTGCGATCCAGCACCGGTTGGACCATGCGGACATAACTGAAAGGGTTCGAGCCCTCCGCCTCGGGCGCAAGCTTCGAGGGGGGACGCTGAAGCGCCAGGGGCAACCGATCGCTCTTGACCGGCGGGCGGTGTTTGCGCTCGTGGCAGCCCTGGCATTGCAGGCGCTCGCCCGGGTGGAGGTAGGTGCCCGAGCGCATCGACTGGATGGCCATCCCGCGGCCGTCAAGCGCCTGGAAGTAGATCTCCTTGCCGGCGGGCGCCTCGAACAACGCGCTGCCGTCCTCCTCGACCGGCACACTGCCGAGCACCAGGCGGGCGTTGGTCTGATTGGCGATCCCGATCCGCGGCTCGTTGGGCGGCGCGGTTGTCTTCGGGAGGACTTGGATCACCCGCAGGGCGGCCACGTGCGCCCCTTCCGGCCAGGTGAAGTCGCTGTCGTAGACATTCATCACCGCGACGGTGGCCCGCATCTCCTCGGGTGATTTTCCCCGCGCGTCGCGCGCCGCTTGCAGCGTGCCGGAGGGGATCACCGGCGGCTTGACCCGCGCCCGCAGCGGGATCGGGCTGGCGCAGGAGATCGACCCGTCGCGATAGAGGAGCTCCCGGTTGCCATCGCGGTCGATCCAGTAGATCCCCCGGTTCTTGGCCTCCGCGTCGTAGACGCAGAGATAGTCGCTCTCGGCGAGCGGCCAGGGCGTGCCGTAGATCATCTGGGCCTGGATGTCGCGGGCCTCGGCCTCGGGGAAGGGGACCTCGGGCGTGAGCCGCTCGAGCTGCGCCATCGCGCCGTCGTCCTCGAGCCTCGGATCGAGCACCGCGAGCGAGCCGAACTCGTGGCCGTGGTGGGCCCCGGTCGAGAACACGTACTTGTTCGAGCCGGGAATCGCCCGGATGTTCATCTCCATCCAGGGCCGACTCTCGCGCCGGTCGGGATAGTTGCCGTGGGAGCTGCGCGGATCGCGCCCGTCGGGGTAACAGGTCCAGATATGATGGGCGATGTTCGTGTCGCGATCGACGTAATCCCACCGCGTGTAGACGAGCATCCCGTCGTTGTTCACGCTCGGATGCCATTCGTGCGTCTCGTGAAAGCTGAGGCAGATGATGTCGCTGCCGTCGGGTTCCATCGAGTGCATCGTGTAGACCGGGCAGTGCCGCCCGCACCGCAGGTAGCCGCCGCGCCGCTCGGAGACGAAGACGATCCGGCCATTGGGCAGATAGCACGGGTCGAAGTCGTTC
>JAAYCB010000286.1 GCA_012744395.1 Pirellulaceae bacterium | reverse complement strand
TGGTCGATCGAAATCGTCGGCTGGAGCCCCTCGATCAGGTCGACGTCGGGCCGCTCGATCTGATTGAGGAACTGCCGGGCGTAAACCGACAGGCTCTCGATGTATTGGCGCTGCCCCTCGGCATACAACGTGTCGAACGCCAGGGAACTCTTCCCCGATCCACTCGGGCCCGTCACCACGACCATCTGATTACGGGGGATGTCCAGATCCAGATCTCGCAGGTTGTGGACCCTGGCCCCCCGGATGCGGATCTGCTCGTCGGCGGCTCGACTATCCGTCGTCTGCGAGACGCTTTCGCTCATAATCTCCCCTGCCGGCTCGATCGCGATCTGTCAAAACAAACCAGCCTACCAGAGCCGCGCGGGAGCGGCAAGAACTTGTGAAATCGGCCGCCGCTGGGTATCTTGGCAACGGAGGGGAGCCGGTACCCGACGGATGGATGGGGGCGAAATGGTGGTTCGGCCGCCAATCCGCGGCAATCGCCGCGCGCCGGCGAACGCGCACTTGCCGAAGGGCGTCCAATGACCAGAAGCGGTGGACAGGGCCGAAAGACGAAGCGTGTCGTGCGGGCGCCCGCTGGCAAGTTCGGACAGGTCCAGAAGCGGCGACTTCAGCAGCGGTCCGCGCCGGCCGACGGGGCGGGAATCCGGGCCAGGTCGGCAAGAAAGCCGCGCGGAGGCGGCGGAAGGTGAGGCGGGCGGGTCTGAGGGCAAGTCTCCTGATTGACACCGGTGGTGAAGCCTGATGGGATATCGAACCCTTCGCGAGTGCGTGGAAGACCTGGAAAGGACGGGGCAGCTCCTGCGGATTGAGCAGCCGGTTGACCCAAACCTGGAAGCTGCCGAGATCCAGCGCCGCGTGTTCGCCGCCGGCGGCCCCGCCCTCTACTTCGCCAGCGTCCGGGGATGCCGCTTCCCGATGGTCAGCAATCTGTTCGGCACGATCCAGCGGGCCCGCTACCTGTTCCGCGATTCGCTGGAGATGCTCGCTCGGCTGGTCTCGCTGTCCGTCGACCCGACCGACCTCGTCCGCCGGCCGCGGTTGTACTTGAACCTGAA
Source organism: Pirellulaceae bacterium (assembly GCA_012744395.1). GTDB lineage: Bacteria > Planctomycetota > Planctomycetia > Pirellulales > Thermoguttaceae > JAAYCB01. The sequence goes on along the minus strand of JAAYCB010000286.1, from coordinate 8,050 downwards.
GACGCCGGCCGCCGCGCTCTTCGCCCGGCCGAGGAAGGTCCGCCGCGGGCCCGTTCTGGCCATCGAGACAACGCTCGACCAGTTGCCCCAGTTGAGGTCGTGGCCGGACGACGGCGGCGCCTACATCACGCTGCCCCAGGTCTACACGGAAGATCCGGACGCTCCCGGCCTGGCCCGTGCGAACCTGGGCATGTACCGGATCCAGATTTCCGGCGGCCGCTACGAGCGGAACGAGCAGGCCGGCATCCATTACCAACTGCACCGGGGAATCGGCGGGCACCATGCGGCGGCAATCCGCCGCGGAGAGCGGCTACCGCTGAATGTCTTCGTCGGCGGACCGCCGGCGATGACCGTGGCCGCCGTGATGCCGCTGCCCGAGGGGGTCAGCGAGTTGGCGTTCGCCGGTTTGCTCGGGCGGCGACGGGTGCCGATGGTCTGTCTGCCGCATCAACTGCCGATCCACGCCGAGGCCGACTTCTGCATCACCGGCCACATCGAACCGAACAGGCTGCTGCCGGAAGGACCGTTTGGAGACCATCTGGGCTATTACAGCATGGCCCACGATTTCCCGGTGATGCGGGTCGAACGGGTCTTCCACCGGCACCGCCCGATCTGGCCGTTCACCGTCGTCGGCCGCCCCCCCCAGGAGGACAGCGTCTTCAACGAATTGATCCACGAGATGGTCGGCCCGATCATCCCCAAGACGATCCCCGGCGTCCGCGCGGTCCACGCGGTGGACGCGGCGGGCGTCCACCCGCTCCTGTTGGCAATCGGCAGCGAGCGGTACGTGCCCTATGAAGAGCCGCGGAGGGTCCGCGAATTGCTCACGCTGGCCAATGCATTGCTCGGCCAGGGCCAGCTCTCGCTGGCCAAGTACCTGTTCATCGTCGCGGGCGAAGACAACCCGGAGCTCGACATCCGCCACCTGCCCGACTTCCTCCGCCATCTGCTCGAGAGGGTCGACTGGCGGCGGGATCTCCACTTTCAGACGTGCACCACGATCGACACCCTCGACTATAGCGGCGAGGGGCTCAACCAGGGTTCCAAGGTGGTGATCGCCGCCGCCGGCTCCGTGCGGCGGAATCTCCCCGTGGCAATCGACTCGCGGATCAAGATGCCCGGCGAGGGCGGCTTCGGCAACCCCCGCGTTGTCCTGCCCGGGATTCTCGCCGTCGAAGGGCCGCGGTCCAAACCCGACGAGGCCGGCCGCGATCCGGCCGTGCAGAGATTCTGCCTGGCTTTCAACCGCACCGACGCGATCAACGGCTTCCCCTTGATCGTCGTCGTCGACAACAGCGATTTCGCCGCGCGGAGCTTGAACAACTTCCTCTGGACGACTTTCACGCGCAGCGATCCGGCCGCCGATATCTTCGGAATCGACTCCTTCGTCCAGAACAAGCACTGGGGCTGCCTCGGCTCGGTGGTGATCGACGCCCGGGCGAAAATCCACCACGCCCCCCCGCTCGTTGAAGACCCCGAGGTCACTCGCCGGGTCAACGAACTGGCCGCCAAGGGCAAGCCGCTGCATGGAGTGATCTGACCGGCCAGTGTTAAAGACCCATCCCCAGAAAGCCCGCGCGGGCGTCGCTCTCGGCCGCGAGCTGCTCCATCCGGGCGACCGTCCGCCGCAAATCGCCGGCGGCGATGTAACGGTCGAATTCCACCAGCACCGCCTCCTTGACCGTCTTGGCGAACCAGGCGACGACCGGTGCGGTCAGCCAATCGCAGGTCTCCCGAACCAGTTCGACCTGGAGATCGCATCCCTGGGCCTTCCGGTCCTCCGCGTCGGTCAACACGGTCCCCTCGAAGCGGAACTCGAGCATCCCCACATTGTCGTCGTTGGTCAGCCCGAACGTGCAGGACGCGTTGTGCAGGTAAAACGTATTGTGCCGCCCATGCTTGACCAGCGCGGCCTTGACCCGCTCCGCCTTGGCCTCCAGTTCGGGCGGGGCGTCTAGCGGAACGTCCAACCGGCCCAGCGAACGCATCGGCAAGCAGTCGAACTCGATTCTCACGCGCGGCGTCATGGCTCCTGAATCCCTTGCAGGTTGGTGGCAGAGGTTACTGGTGGCAGGTTTCCGAGCGGCAGTGGATGGTTGTTGAAGCGTAAGCCCGACCTGCGTTCCCAAGCCGGAGCCTGGGAACGAGGGGACTCTGACGGCTGACGGCTACTCTTCGCCGGTCCGTTGCCAGGCCAGGCTGAGCCAACCATCCGCGGCGACCCACTGGACCAGCTGGAGCTTGCCCGCTCGCCGCCACTTGTCGGGCAGCACCAGTTCCTCGGGCACGATCTCGTCCTTGAAGACGTTGGCCAGGCGGCGCTGAAGCAACCGGCGGATGACGGTCTGCGCGGCCGATAGCTGCTTGCTTCCCTGGGGATCGAAGCCCGGCGGGAAAATCGCCAGGTCGCCCTGGCGGACCGCCTTCAGCGCCGTTCCTTCTCCAACAATTCGATACGTTGCGGTGACATCCATGCCCGGATGCTTCTTCTCCCCTTCGTAGAAGGTCCCGCCGCGGATCGAAATCGTGAACCGGCCATCCTCGAAGGCGACCCAGGCGGGCCGCAGCGGCTGGAACTTGATGCCCCAGGGCTCTGCCTCCGCCTCGGGCTTGAGTCCTTCGGGCACCTCGCCCAGCAACCGGATCGCCGCCTCGCGGACGCGTTCCTCGCGGAGGATCATGCCCGCCAAGGCCGAGGCCGTGAAGTTGTTGATCATCGATTCGTGGACAGCCACGTGAATGTCCGCTCCGGCAGCCGGTTCTGGCGGGGCCGTCGCCGCGCCGAAGTCGAAGCGTCCGGCCTGGAGAAGCGAAACGCTGAACCGGTCTGCGTCGGTCGCGCAGGCCAGGCTCTCCGGATAGAGGCCGCGTTCCAGCAGCGGTCGGCGGAGCTTGTTTTGGATGTCTTCGTTGGCCGGACCGATCAGGGAACCGACCTCTTGGTCGAACCGCGCGCTGAGTTTCTGCTCGGCGTGCCTCGAGGCGATCCAGTCGGCCTGGCACTTCTGCTTCCACACCCGCTTCCACGCCATCCGCTCGATCAGCCGGCTTCCCCGCCTCGTGCAGAGGGAGCGGACCGTGGCGTGGGTCGTTGCGCTGGTCTTGGCCGGCTGCGTCCAGAGCTTCTCCCCGTCGATGAGAATCTGCTTGCGGACGACGAAACTCGTCAGACCGTCTGAATAGAGAACGACCGGACCGTTGTAGCCGACCGTGTCGGTGGTCGTGGCCCCGGTGATCGTCGCGAGGACCGTGGCGAGGCCCTCCGATGGGGACAATTCGACGGACACCTTCCCGGTCGTGTGGCCGGTTCCGTAGATGCGAGTGCCCAGGATCAGGTCGGTCACCGGCCCCACGTCGTCAACGTCCTGGGCCATGGCGGCCTGGAACAACTCCTCCGAAACGATCGCGCGAAAGTTCTGCTGCGGCGCCGCCGCGCGGACCGCTTCAATCAGTTGCGGCGTCTGCCGGGCATCGCTGAGCCATTTCAGATACGCGGAGATGTACGCCGCGTCGTCTCCATTGGGCGACTTCTGGTACGATTCGATCCGCGCGGCGAGCAGTTCGATCAGCCTCTCGAACTGTCCCTGGACCTCGGCATTGCCGATTCCCCGGGCAATGCCCACGTAGCGACGGACGGCCTCGCGGAGACTGGCGAAGGGGACCAGCCCGAGCCCCTCGTCGCCGCTCGACAACCGAGCGAACAGCTTGTCGAGCTTCGCCAAGTCCGGACCGGTGTCTTTGCCCAACTCCTCGCGGAGTTCGGCCCAATCGAGATACGCGCGCCAGCCTTCGGCGGACTCGCCCGCCGTAGCGAACCGCGCCTCGACGGCCGCCACGGCAGAATTCAGTTCGTCGCGCGCGGCGGCCAGATCCGCCGCGGAAAGCGGTCGAAAGCCGTCACGTTCGGCCCGCACCTGATCAGCCAGACTAGGGGGGGCGGCGGCGTCTGCCTCGGCCGCCATCAAGGCAGCGGCAATCAGCGCCATGGTCCATCGTTTGTACCCCGTCATGGGTCTCTCCTTCGCTGCCACAATCGGACAAAGTCTGCAAGGGGTGGTGTAACCAACCCAACAGGTGGGGTATCGCTCAACCACACCCCTTGTTTCCACTCGGGAAATTGACATGGATTGTCCACATTTTCACCGATCGCCCGAAGTTTCGCAATCACAATAATTGGAAGATATTCCACAGACTGCCAGTTTACCGCAGGGTGTCTTGACGGCATAATCGAGAGATTCGACGCAGATTGTCGCTGGTCAGCCAACAAGCGCGAGTCCGCCGCGACGCGTCGCGAGAACCATGGACTTTCCCAGCAAGGACGGCGTCCGACTGGCCTCGGTTTGAAAACACACCTACTGTCCCGGGAGGCATTCCGTGGCGCATCTAGCGAGATGGGTTCGGCCTGTTGCGTGGCTCGGCATGGCCATGCTCCTCGATTCCCTCGATTCGGCGATTGCCGACGTCCCGCCGATCCGATGGCGGACCGACTATGCGGCGGTCATGGCGGACGCGGAGAACGCTCGGGGGATGATGGTCGTCTACTTCGATGACCGGAGCGACCCGTGCATCCGTTTCGAGCAAGAGGCTTCGTCCAACATGGGGATCGCAGCGCGGTTGACGGCGACGTGCTGCGTTCGCCTGCCGATGGACGCCGAAATTTCTGTCGGGGGCCAGCCGATCCGGTTGATTGACCATCCGGCCTTCACTCCCCTCAAAGGTGGGCCGGGGCTGGCGATCCTCGATTTTGCCGATCCCGAGCCAGCCAACCGCGGCCGCGTTGTCAAGACGCTGAACTTCTCGTCGGGCCGCACGTGCACTGCCGACGACCTGGGGCTCTTGCCACGGCAGCCTGGGGACAGTCGCCCCGGAGCCGGACTTGGCTGGTTGACCGACTATGGGAAGGCCGTGGAGACAGCCCAGCAGGACAATCGTATGCTGTTGGTCTACTTCTACCGTGAAGACGGCGGCGGTGGTTGCCGCCAGTTCCAGTCCGAGACGCTGGCCGACGCCGCGATCGCTGCCGGCCTGGAGCGGTATGTCCTCCTCAAATTGCCCACCGCCGCGGAGGTCTCCCTCGCCGGCGCCAATACGGTCCTGCTCAAGCACCCGTCCTTGGCCGAAATGGTCGGACTGCCCGGCATCGCGATCATCGACTACAGCGATCCGCAGGCCCCGTACCATGGCCAAGTCGTCAGTACGTTCCCCTTTCTCCGCGGACGCGCCTACACGCGCGAGCAAATGAACGTGATTCTCGATCTCCCACCCGGAAAGCTCACCCAGCGGACCCTGATCTACGCCATCAAGACCCACCCGGAACGGCCCCAGAGCGCCTCGGGCAAACTCGACGCCTACCTTGCGGCGGAGGCGGAGAGCCACTCCCAACTCCAGGCCCGCATCCGACTCCAGGGCCACCATGCCTGGGCAACGCGATTTCAACGGATCAACCGCCGCCTGCCGTGGGGCCTGCTGGCAAGTGAGGTCTGCGCCGAGAGTTGGCCCGGTCAGAGTCTGCTCGAAGCCGCGATCGATTGCGTGCACTCCTGGAGGCGGTCGTCAGGGCACTGGAGCTCGGTCAGGGCATTTCACCCTATCTTCGCCTACGACATGCGTCGCGGCAACAACGGAATCTGGTACGCCACGGGCATTTTTGGCAAACGCGGCCGCTGATCCGCTCTGCACCTTGCGGGACAGGTTCGCGTTCCGCTCGGCGGCGGTTTCTCTCCGCGAGGCTTGCCCGCAGTCGCGGCCAGAGCGAGCTACCGGCTGCCGGGCAGGTCGGCTGCCCGCCGCCTGGACGCGCTTTCCGCCTCGCTGGTAGTTCCCGCCAGGTAGATTTCCCTCTCTCCCAGTTCGAGCGTCTCGATCACCACGGGCTTTCCCTCGCCGATGGTTGGCCTCAAGTGAATCAGCGCCACCGGCTCGCCATCGGCTTGCTGCCACTGGATTTTCAGCGACATTTGGCGGCCGATCTCGGAGATCGTCTCGAGCACGTCCTTCATCGGCAGGGGAATCGCTCCGGCTCGCACACCGCGGATGCGGATTCCGAGCACGTTCGGTTCGGCCAGGTAGACGTCGAGGGCCATCGAGAGGACCGTCTCGATGCCCGCTTGTTTGGACCGGCAGGCCATCTGGAGGCCGCCCGGCGAGATTACCACGCGCGGGTCCACCACGCCGGGGGGGAGACTCTCGGCGTGGTTCGCGCGGAGATCGACGGCCAGCCAGCCGTTGATCTCTTCTTCAGTGAATAGGGCCTTCCAGTGTCCCTGCTTCCGAACGTCGCTGGCCAGTGCGGCGGTCTTCTGAAGCATCGTCTCGCTGGCGATTTGCTGTGCCTCGGGCGCGGAACGGAGCGCCTCGGCATAGAAATCGGGAACGACCTGTGAGGCCCGCCAGATTCCTACCAGCGTCAACGCCGCCAGCAGCAGCACGGAGCCAAGGGCGACGACCGACAGTACCAGAAACCTCTTCACCCGGGCGAGTCCTCGGGATGGAAACCTGATGGGCAATACGAGCGCAGGTCGGGGCCATCCGACGGAGGATCGTACGTTGCGGCCCTGGCCATGTCAATCCAAACAGGGGCCACCCACAAATCCGCACGAGCCGCCAAGAAAGGGCCACCTATCGCCAAGAAAGGGCCAACGCCAAGAAAGGGCCACCCATGAATCGCACGAACGGCCAGGCACGCGGGGGGGGCAAACGATGCCACGCGACAACGCGGGCCGCCATCCGGCCGGCGCCAACACCATGCCGACCTTGTGACGAGCTCGCCCTGTGCCAATTCTGTGGGTGGCCCCTTTTGGGCGGACCCTTTTGGGCGATTTTGTGGATTTTGTGGGTGGCCCCTTTTGGGCGGACCCTCCCATTTATCGGGGCGTGAGCAGCCAGCGCCATTGGTCGTCGGAGGCGGTGGCCCGCTCAATCCGCAGCCGTCCGGCGAGTTTCTCACCGCAGAGGTTCACCTCGAGCAGGTTCTCTTCCCGGATCAGCAGTTCGAATCTGCCTCGATCCCAGCGGGCCACGCGTCCGCGGCCTTTGGAGACCGGCCCTTCGTAATCGAGGTATTCCTTGCGGTGGCCGGGCAGCGCGGTCGCGGGGAGAAGATGGTTGTAGCAGGGGGGCAGGGGCAGCGACCAGGTGAACAGGTGGTTGTCGAACTCGAGCATGAAATCCCAGTGCAGGGACTGGGGATGGTCGTGTTGGAGGACAACGAAGCCGGGCATGGTGGCTGTTAGAACCCGGAGTTGACGGTTGTGGTGACTTCGGCCGCGATCGGTGCGGGTTGGCTTGCGCTGTTGGCTTCGGCGTGGACGGTTGCCGGACCGGCGACGTCGGCGCGGACATAGATCATGTATTCGAGCTGGCCGCCGGCGGCCAGCTTGCCGACCGGCTCGAATCGCACGACCCCGTCGCGGATCGTGAACCGCGACGGGCCCTGGGTCCGCCACTTCAGCGGCGTCAATTGTGGCGGGAAGGCGACCGCCAGTTGCACCGATTGGTCATCCGCGTCGCCGAGGTTTGTGACCACCACCCGGTACGAGAAGGTTTCGCCTTGGGTGGCCGGGCTGCTCATCGCGCCGATCTTCACGTCGAGCCCCGCGGCCGGTTCCTTGGCCGCCGTCTCGATCGGAATGCAGGCCTTGTCCGCGACTTGCCGGCCCGACTTGTCGGACACCGTGGCGGAAAAACAGGCCGACGCGGATTCAACCTTGCAGACGCACAGCAACGCATAGCGCCCGATGACCCGGGAGGGAACCGTCTGGCCGCTCCACGAAAACGTGTTCCCCTTGCGGGCGTGATCCGCCGTGGCGCTCTGCGGCGCGAACGCCTCGTCGATCTCAACCACGACGTTCAAGTCGCTGAGTTGCTGGCTGTCGGGACTTGCCACGTCGACCATCAGCAGGACGCTATCGCCCACCTTAGCGCTGGAGATGCTCGCTTCGTTGGGATCGCAGACCTTGGCGGTGACTTCGAATTTGGGACCGGCCGGAATCGCCACCCCCGGAGCCGGCTCGACCGGCGGTGCGGGCTGGGTGGCCGGCGGTGCGGGCTG
>JAAYCB010000285.1 GCA_012744395.1 Pirellulaceae bacterium | reverse complement strand
ACAATTTGCACTGGTCGTGAGGGTTCGATCCCATCGCTCCGGTGCCAAAATCGCGGGGTGGAGCAGCCCGGTAGCTCGCGAGGCTCATAACCTCGAGGTCGCAGGTTCGAATCCTGTCCCCGCCACTAATGATTCCGGCCAGGTTCCGCCGGAACCCGCCAATTCAGGCCGAGCCCCTTGCGCAACAAGGGGTTCTGTCGTTTCTTGGCGGCTGTTGAGCCGCCGATCGTTCGACATCGCAGCCCGAAGCGTAAGCCTGGCCAAACTCGGGTCCGTGCTCTCCGTTCCGCTTCGAGGGAACGAACGGCTGATGGACGAGCCGGGTCGGCTCCTCGCTCACCACAAGGCGGGGGCCACCGGCTATGAGGCGGAAAGCTTCAGGCCGATCACGCCGGCGACAATCAACAACAGGCAGACCACGCGGGCGGCCGTCACCGGCTCGCCGAACAGGACGATGCCAAGAATCGCCGTTCCAACCGCTCCGATGCCCGTCCAGACGGCGTAACCCGTCCCAACCGGGATCGTGCGGACGGCCAACGCCAGAAACGCCATGCTGATCACCATTGCGGTGATCGTCAGCAGGCTTGGCCACAACTTCGTGAACCCCTGGGCGTACTTCAGGCCCACCGCCCAGGCGACCTCAAACAGAGCGGCGATCAGCAGAAACACAAATGCCATAACGCACCTTCGGCGTTTGTGGCAGGGTCGTCCCCACCGGAGTTGAGAAACGTGCGGGTCGTCCCACACGTTGGGAGGGAATTGCCATTCTACTCGGCCAACCGATCCGGGCAAGGAGCCGTCGACTATCCGATCAGTTCCTTCAAGATCATCGCATCTTGCTGGTCTTTGTCGCGCCCTGAAGCAAGCTTGTTGGCATAGAGTTGTCGGAGCCCAATCACGGGCACGGACAAGTCGTCGATGGGAACAATCAACCGATCGGGCCAGGCATCATCAAAATCAACACCTGATATCGACGTAAGGATGTCAATCCGCTGCGACGGTATGCCGATCTGGTACACGACATCCGGAGCGAAGAAGTCTTCTGGTGTTACCTTGGAAAGAGGGGCGCCGAAATTCTGCAACGCCGCCCACACGCGCCGCGCGTTGTCTTCAGTCGGGCGAACCCAAATGTCAATGTCGGCGGTCGCTCGGACATCCGTGAGCCGCCATCGCGTAGGCGCCGATCAATAAGTAGTCCGCTCCGGCCTCGCTGAAGGCAGTCAACATGTCTCTGAAATTCTCGTTCAGCATGTTCCCCCACTCTCGGCACGAACGCCCAGCAGCTCGCTGTGATTGGCCAGACCATGGCCACACGTTCCGCTGGCGTGGCATCGAGGATGACGCCGCGATCGCTTTCTTGATCGAGGGTCAGTCTGCGTTCGGAATCGAAGCCGGTGCGAATCGTCCTGTTCATGTCCTCAGCATACATCGGACAAGATATGAATTGTCGTCGCTCGTCGCGCGCCGATGGACGACAAACCCCGTTCAGCTGCGCCGCGGCGCACATACCCGCTGAACGGCCGCGTCCATCCTGGGAATTCTATCGGACGGTTGCCGCCTGGACAATTGCCGCGAAGGGGCGGGGTCGGAAAGGAGAGCAGGCCGGGGGGCAGCCAGCGGGAGAATCCGCTCACCTGCGCAAGGAACCGCAGTGCCACAACGGATGAAAAACGTGGTACTCGGAAGTCACCGGCGCAACGTCCGCCGAAACCGCGCACGAACGGAACCCCACGTGATTCCAGTCTCCGTGTTAGCGAGTGCTCCGGTTCACGGCTTCCCTTGTTTTCCTCGTCTCCTGCGGGCGACCACGCACCCCCCCACAAATCCATCCCCGCCCCATTCGCCCGCAGCCAGTCCTTCCGCTCGACCTGGGCCCGGTAGAGCGGCTTGAGGACCGCCTCGTTGGCGTCCAGCAGGCTCGCCCCGGGGCAACAGGTGCGGGGCAACAGGTGCCGGGGCAACAGGTGCCACCCATACATTGGCGGGGCAACAGGTGCCACCCATACATTGGTGCCAACAGGTGCCAACAGGTGCCACCCATACATTGGTGAGAAAACGGTGAGCTGTCCGGTCCTGTCAGTTCCCGATCGTCTTTTTGTGGGTGGCACCTATT
>JAAYCB010000284.1 GCA_012744395.1 Pirellulaceae bacterium | reverse complement strand
TAGCGCAGCCAGCCGAGACTCCGCAGCCTCGCCGCCGTCGCGTTGATGTCGGCCACGCCCGTCCAGCCGACCAGAGTCACACAGTAGTCGGTCTCGCCGCCGGCGTCCACCTTCATCACGTCGAACGGGCTGGTTCGCCCGGCGATAATCCGCCCCGCCGCATCCAGCGGGCTGGCGATTCCAAACTGTCTGGCCACGTCGTTCCCGGTTCCCGCGGGGATGATTCCCAAGGGGATCGAAGCCGACTGCCCCCCTTCGATCAAGCCGCTGACGACCTCGTGGACCGTACCGTCGCCGCCAACGACGCAGAGATTGCCGTAGCAATCCAACGGCAACGTGCGGGCGATCTGGCGGGCGTCGCCGGCGCACTCGGTTGTGCGCACATCCACTTCAATCCCCGCTCCGGAGAAGACGGGCTTCACCTGGTCCAGGATCGCCAGCCCTTGGCGCGTGCCTCCGAAAGGATTGACGATCAGCATCGTGCGCTCGGCGCTCACGGTTGACGCTCCCTTGTGCTTTGTGCTCGCAATTGCGCGAGGGGGGCTCTGCCGATTTTCGTTCCGCGCAAATCGGAGGGTCCCCCTGGCGACCGTTATCGTTCCTCGCGGGCGTCTTGCCCTGGATGCGCAAACGGGCAAGTCGTCAGCGAGCCGCTTCGCCGCAGACCAGCCGATACGCCCGTTCCGCACTGGCCAGGCCGATTCCCAGTGCTTCTTTCAGAGCAAGGTCTTGGTCCATCGAGTTCTCGATCGCTTGCAGGCGGCTCGCATTTGCCGCCCCGAGGAGGCTCTCGAAAGCGAGCGGAAAAGCCGGGAATGGAAAGTCGCTGCCGTGGAGCAGTCGTGCTCCCGCCTCCTCGTCGGCAAGTAGCCGCTGGAAATCTCCCGTCCGCCCCGCGCTGCCCAGAACCGCCGTATCGCCCCACAAATTCCCGTACTTGCGGACCATCGCCAGGAAGCCGGGCAGCATGTCCGGGCTGTCCGTCTGCCATCCGGTCGCGCAATGGCAGGCGACGATCGTACAGCCCGAGTCCAACGCCAACTCCAGCTTCCGGGGATCCGCAAGCCCGATGTCGAGGACTGGCGCGGTGTGCTCGTGCCCCGTATGGACCATGACGATCACCCGGAGTTCCGCACAGCGGCGGAAAAACGCCGCACGCTTCCGGTCCGAAAGGTCAACGCCTTGCGTCGGGGGATGAATCTTCAGCAGCCGCGCGCCCTTTGCCGCGCAGCGATCCAGCTCATCGATGGCGTCCGCACGCTGGGGATTGATCGAGACGCAGGGAATCATCCGCGCCGGATGGCGGGCGGCCACCTCAAGCAGATAGTCATTGGGGACATAGAAATGAGTCTTCTCCCAGTCAGGCTTGCCGCGGTCGTCGTAGACCGCGTCCTGGGCAAGGACGACCGCCTTATCCAGCGTCGATTCTTCCACCTGCTCGACCAGGGCCAGCAGATAGGCCTGGTCGATGCTTTTCGCCCGCTCGCGAAGCCGCAGTTGTTCGGCCAGATGCTTGAAGGACTGCCCTCCTGAGGTCGCCTTGGAAAGGCGGCAGCCGGAGCCGGCGTCGCCGGCGCCGAACAGGTGGACGTGGATGTCCAGAGTTTTCCCGGCCAGGCCGTTCATTTCAGCATTTCCGCTGCGACTCTCTTCGCCTCGTCGAGGGCGTCGGCGAT
>JAAYCB010000283.1 GCA_012744395.1 Pirellulaceae bacterium | reverse complement strand
GTGACCTCGAATACGGGCGCGACACCAAGCTTTCCAGCCTACAGGCCGTCGCGGAGGCACTCGGATTGCGGCTCGAATTGGTCGAAGCCTAGGCCCCGGGGGCTGGCCCCTTTGCGGCCGCGTGCGAACGGAGTGCTGGAGGCGTCGTGCTTGTCTTTCCCAACGGGGATTGCCCGAAACCCGCCCGTTGCAGTATCCTTACCGGTTTGACCTGTCTGCCGGCGGCGGAGGCCGGTCCCTGGCGACCGGCGACCGTGCGGAAGCTGCGGGAGAGGCCAGCGACACGACGGAGCCTGCGAAGTGCCATACGCTCAGATTGCGGCGATCGAATTCCATCTGCCCGACCAGGTGCTTGCCAACGACGAACTCGCCGACATCTACAGCGGCTGGACGGCCGAGGCGATCGAACAGAAGCTGGGAGTGCGGACGCGGCGGATCGCTGCCGAAGGCGAGACGTCGGGCGATCTGGCCGTGCGGGCGGCCGAAAAGCTCTTCCGCCGCATCGACGGCCTGCGAGACCAGGTCGATTTCCTCATCTTCTGCACCCAGGAGCCGGACCACTTCCTGCCCACCACGGCCTGCTTGATGCAGCACCGGCTGGGTCTGCCCAACTCCTGCGGCGCCTTCGATTTCAACCTCGGCTGTTCGGGTTTCATCTACGGGCTCTCGCTGGCTCGCGGACTGATCGAGACGGGCGAAGCCCGCAACGTGCTCCTGCTGACCGGCAGCACCTACAGCAAATTTATCAATCCCAAGGACCGCGTGAGCCGGCCGCTGTTCGGCGACGGAGCCGCCGCCACGCTCGTGCGATCCGTCGATCAGCCAAGCGGCGGCGGGCCATGGATCGGACCATTCGTGTTTGGAACGGATGGTTCCGGAGGCGACCTGCTGATGGTGCCCGCCGGCGGCTTGCGGATGCCGGCGACCGCCGAGACGGCAATCGAACAGACCGACAGCAAGGGCGGGGTCCGGTCGAAGAACCAGCTCTACATGCACGGGCCCGGCGTCTTCTCGTTCAGCGTCGACCGCGTGCCCCCGCTGGTGCAGGAGCTGCTCGACAAGGCGGGCCTGAAGCGCGACGACGTCGACCTGTACGTGTTCCACCAGGCCAATAAGTTCATGCTCGAACGCCTCCGGAAGCAATGCGGCCTGAACGCCGACCGGTTCATGATCGACATGCTCGATCGGGGCAACACCGTCTCGAGCACGATTCCGATCGCACTGGTCGACGCCCAGACGAGCGGCCGGCTGAATCACAATGCACGGGTAATGCTTGTCGGCTTCGGCGTCGGTCTGTCGTGGGCGGCGACGCTGGCCGTTCTGCCCGACGGCGTCTAGAGGCGGTCAATCGGCCGCTTCGCCAGGCTCAGCCTGCCCCCGCCATCAGCGCTGGTTGCAGGGCTGACAGGCGAGAGGTGGCAGCCTTGTTCCCGGTTTCTGGGTTCCTGCGTGGGAACGAGGGGGAAGTGCCGCCTGGCGGTGGCGACAAGCCAGCGTTCCCAAGCCGGAGCTTGGCAGCGAGGGGGAAGGGGGAGTGGGGCACGGAGGCGCGATGGACCGGAAGGTCCGCACACGGCGACTGTCCCGCCGGAGAGGCCGAACGCCCCCTCGTATTGGGTGCATGCCTCCCTGCCATGGCGGCCCTTCATCCAACCGGGGATTGGCGGATAGAATACTGAATTCTCGTTCCCGCTCGCGGTTCCGCATCCAGGAAGTCGTTTCCATGACCAAACACATTTTCGTGACCGGCGGGGTGGTCAGCTCCCTCGGAAAAGGGCTGACCAGCGCTTCGATCGGGATGCTCCTGGAGCGCCGCGGGCTCGCCGTGCGGATGCAGAAGCTCGACCCTTACATCAACGTCGACCCGGGCACGATGAGCCCCTACCAGCACGGCGAGGTCTACGTGCTCGACGACGGCAGCGAGACGGACCTCGACCTGGGACACTACGAGCGGTTCACGAGCAGCCCCTTGAGCC
>JAAYCB010000029.1 GCA_012744395.1 Pirellulaceae bacterium | reverse complement strand
TGGTCTTCCACGACTGTGTGGTTGACTATTGGTACTGGGGAGCCACCAACGATTACCTGCACAAGTTCGCGCCCGAAATCACCGACCGCAAGACCGCCATGAACGTGCTCTACGGCACGCCTCCGATGATGTGGGTCAACAGCCACGGCCTGCGGTGGAGCGAGCCTGAAGAACGGCAGTTGATGATTCAGATCTACCAGCAGACCTGCAAGTTGCACGAGGTGATCGCCGATCAGGAAATGGTGTCTCACGAGTTCCTCACGCCCGACCGCAAGGTGCAGCGCAGCACGTTCAGCGACGGCACGGTCTGTACGGTCAACTTCGGCGATCCCGCGTACAAAGTAGCGGCGGGCGAGCGCGAGTTCTGCCTCGGCGCGAATGATTTCTATGTGAAGGGGCCGAAAGTCGAGCAGTGGCGTCGGCGCACGGGCGGCGCCGACGACGAGCGGGATGTTTACATCCGCACGGAACAATGCCTGCTTGTGCAGAAGCCGGCTGGCACGGTCCGGCAGCCAGGCCTCGTCGCCTCCGGCAACGTCTCTTTGCAGCGGGACGAGGCCGGCGCGCGGATTTCCCTTGGCAACGGTGCGATCCTCGATCTGGATCTCGCCGCCTACTGCAGCGATTGGCGAGGGAAAGCGGCCGCTCTTCTCGCACTCGATGAGCGAGGCAACGTTCGATGCCGGGGACCGGTCGTGCGGGACGGCAAGCTGTCGCTGAAGGCCGGCGACCAGGACGCTCGCTACGCGCTGCTCGTCGGTGACGCCGCCAATGCGCCGGATCTGGTCGTGAGCCGTCTCGACGTGAAGCTCGACCGGAGACCGGATGGTGGCGACCGGGCGTCTCCGGTCGCTATCCTGATTGATGCGGAGGTGAAGAACCTTGGATTGGCAACGGCACAGGAGGCCGTGTTCACAATCCAGCTTGACGGCAGGAGCGGAACGGTGCTTCTGGAGAAACGCATCCCGGCGCTTGCTGCAGGGGGCGAACTCTCGTTCCACACCTCCTTGCCCGGTGATCGGGCCGATGGCCAACGGCGGATCATCAGTTCGATTTCCGGCACGGAACTGACTCAGACCGGTCCGGCCCGGAAAACCGTGCCGTTCCGCACCCCGACGGTTGCTTCGGCGTTTCCCATCCGACAGGTGCTTGGTTTCCATGTGCCCGGTGGCGATGCGGAGGGTCTGGCCATCGAGATGCCGTACCAGTTGCCGGCCGAGGCCGATCCGGCCAACCTGCGCGTTCTGTTTGCAAGCGGCATTTCCACTCCCGCCCAGTTCGAGAGTGGGAAAGAAGCGCCGGGCAATTTGGTCTTCGTGCTTCCTGCCGGGGTGCCGGCCGGACACGCGCAGGCCGAGTTGCTGGCAGTGCCGGAGGGGGCAGAGGGCGGTGTCTACCCACCCGCCTCTCCGTTCATTGCACCCGAGGACGGCTCTCGAATGGTATTCGGCGCGTACTCCCTCACGTTGCACCAGGGAACGCTGACCGACATTGCGGTTCATCAGCCCGATGGCAGCGAACTGACGGTCGTGTCGTCCATCATCGAGTCTTCGCAGGAGACGGGCTGGTCCTCCGAACCAGGCGAACTCACCGACTTTGCCTTGGAGGAAATCGGCCCGGTGCGGGCGGTGTTCCGCATCTCGAAGACACTGGAAGGGGGATACAAGCTTACGCGTCGCTTCCGCTTCTACGAGGATCGGTTCGAGGTGATCTCTGCCTGCCAACCGCACCGGTCACTCCTGACGCGCACGATGTACGCCGTAGACGGCATTGTCGTGAAGGGAAGCGGCGGGCAGGCTGTCATGGACGGTGTGGGCGAGAATGAGGACTTCGGCTTCAAGGGCCAACCGCAGTGGTTTGCCGCGTTCGGGCCCAAGTACCGCAGCGCCTGCTTTGCACTCACGCAGGCTGAAGGATTCACCTATTGGGACAGCGGCACCCACCGCGGACAGATTGGCCTCGGGTGTCCTGGCACAACCGAGCGGCGCGTGTTCCTTTGGGGGCCAGGCACGGATAACGCCGACTTCGCCAAGGAAGCCTGGAAGGCCTATGCTGAGACTCTCAAGAAGTAGGCCATGGCAAGCCCTCGGCGAAACGTTGGTTGACCTCGTTCCAGTTCACCATGTTCCACCAATTGCCGGCGGGTGCCGCCCTGGGCCCCCGGCTATGGATTCTCCGGGCGGCCGGCCTGATAGGGACCATGAACGGAACGCACATTCCGGCGTTCGTCCCGGTCGTCGAGGACCACGACGCGGTAGGTCGCACCGCCGGGATCGACGCGTACGACGATGTGTCCCTGAGAGCTTGCCACCTCGGTCAGACGGTCGGCCAGCCAGGAGGCGTCTTGTTCTCCGAACAACTCGACCATATTCGGCCGCCGCCCCTCCCACATGCCGTTGGTCAGGAAAACATCGCGCGGACCGCGATAAATCTGCTCGGAGAGCAGCCGCCGCATCACGCTGACGTCGGGCTGGCTGGCCGCATAGACCGACACGACATGCACGCGCGGCTGAAGGACACTGAGAAAGAAGGCGTTCGTCGTGTCTTTGAAGCCATGGTGGTTCAACACATGCACGTCGACCGGTCCGACGACCCATGCCAGCGCCGATTCCATGTCGCGCCAGACAGGGGCCGTAGGCGGCGAAACACCCGTCATGTCGCCGCCGTCGAAATAAGTGAACCGGCCGTACCGTAAGCGAAACGCGATGCTGCAGTTGTTCTCGCTCGGCGGATCGCTCTTCGGAAATCGGCTGCGCGCTTGTTCACCCGTCCCGGTCCACGCATAGCCGCTTGCCGCGATATTGCGGATTTCGAAGTCCGGATATGCTTCCGGATCGTGCTGCAAGACCAACTGGTCGTTTCGTCCGATCTCGAAACGCTCCGCCCGCATGTTTGCATGTTTGGTCTGCCACTGCAGGAATGCGCGATAATTGTCCATCATCGCGTTGGCTATCGGTTCGGGGAAGTCATAGTCCGGCCAGCCCCGATCGACAAGCCGGCGAATCGGCACCGACTCGGCAACGTCGGTGATCCCGCTGAGAAGATAGGCCCCAGACTTCGATTTCGGCGAGTTCTCCGTGATCGAGCCGAGGTGATCCCCGTGGAAGTGGCTGATCAGCACGATGTCGAGTTCTCCCCGCGCGCCGCGGGGATGGACCGCCTGAATGTACCGGGAGATCCACTCGCCCGGTCGGCGCGAAGTGTCGGGTACCGCCGGCGCGTCGTAATGGGCCGGCCGCTCGCGGAACGTATCGCCTGCATCCCGCAGGATGGTCGTGCCATCCGGAAGGATGAATAAGGCTGCGTCGCCCCCCTTGCCCGTGTTGATGAAGTGAATGTCCAGGATTCCCTCTTGCCAAGCGGGCAACGCGCGCCCAATGGCCACGGCTTCCGCCCGGACCAGACTCGTCATTGCCATCCCGACGCACAGGGCTGCGCCGCACAGAACCACAAGCACGGTCGCGGTACGTTTCCGTCGCAGAACGGGTGTCTCGCGCATGACAGGTCTCTCCTTTGTCCGAGTTTGTTTGCCTGGGCAAGCTCAATCAAGAAAGGTCAGCCTGCCGGGCGAGCCGCCGGTGGCCAGCGTCGTGTGCGTCGGCCAGGTGTTCGTCGGGAAGCAGGCGAGCATGCCTCCTTCCGCCCGCGCGTCCTCGGCCGCCAGCGTGCGCATCACGGGGACGTTGGCTTTCGGTTCGTCAAGGTAGAAGTTGGCCAGGCCGTCGATGGTCGCCACGACCACGCAACGATCCTTGTACGGTTCCGCCACCGCAACGTGGCTGCCCAACACGAACACCATGGCCACCGAGATGAGCACCAGTCGTCGCAGACGATTCATGAACCGTCCTTTCAAGACTCGTTTGCGCGAAACCCCGTGTTGCACGCCAAGACTTCACCGCGCCGGCGGGACTTCCAGGCAGACGCCTTCCTGGGCCAACTCCGTGCTCGGAAAGACCGCCCTGGCCTTGGCCAAGATGGCGGAGCCACGCTTTTGCTGGTAGTGGATCAGTACTAGGCGCCCCACGCCGGCACGCTTGGCAATGTCGGCGGCCTCCTTTGGCTGCGTGTGCCCGCCGTCGTGGATCAGCAGCGGAACCCCCTGGACGAAGTCGGCGATCGGCGGGTGGTGGTGCGTGTCCCCGGTGAACGCCAACCGGGCGCCGCTGGCCTCGTCGGTCATTTTGTAGACCAGCGCCTGTTCCAACTGGTTCTTGCCGGAGACGTGGCGCGCGGCGAAGGTCTCGCACCGCAGCCCCGGCAACTCGAACCGGTCGCCCGCCGCCAGCGGCACAAGCCGGTAGTTGACCGCCAGCTCCGGAAAACGATCGATCTGCAGGAAATCGACCGCCGCTCGCACCACCCGCTCCAAGTGTTGGTTGGGTCCGATGATCAATAGCGGCGGACCTTGGCGTTTTTTCAGGCCGATGTAGAACAGCAGTTGCGGCAGCCCCACGTAATGATCCTGGTGGAAGTGCGTCAGAATGATCGATTCCAGGTTGAGGGGATCGAACCCGTATTGCCGCATCTTCAGCGCGGCGCACCAGCCCGTGTCAACGAGGTGCTTGCCGTTGATCACGAAGCAGGCCGCCTCGTGGCCCGCGTCGGGAATGCAGCTCGAATCGCCGAGAATCGTCAGCTTCATCGCCGGCTCCGCTGCTTCGACGGCCGTAGTCCTCCAGGCGTGGGCCGCCGCCGCGGCAATTGCGCTGCTGCCGACAAACGCTCGCCGGGTGATTCTGGTCTTCGTCACGGTGTTTCCCCTTGTTCATGGCGTGGTTGACAACCGAGCGGCAGCTCGTATTGGCTGGCGGCGGGTGCCGCCCTATGATATCTGAGCCCCTCGGCCGGTTCCAGTTGATTCACGAACGTTGCGAGACGGATATCGGACGCAATCGCAGTCGACTCGACAGTAGCACGTCCCCCGATCCTCGCCACCTGGCCCGGACTGCTTGCGTGCGTCTGGATGTCGTGGTTGCCCAAGGTCAGCCACAGCGGGACATTCATCAGGGGCAGCAACGATGCGAAGTGTTCGATCTGGCCGGCGGAGAGCGATCCGTCCCCAGCCTCGCCTTCATAGAAATCGATCATATCGCCGGTGATCACGACGGCATTGGCTGCGACCTGGCCCGGCACGGTGCTCAACAGCTGGCGCAGCGGCTCGTAGCCGCGGCCGAAGTGCTCGAGCTTCTTGGCCAGCTGCTTGGTGTAGCCTTCCAGCTTGCAGACGTGCGTGTCGCTAACGTGGAGGATCGTGAAGGAGGAAGGATGGTCAGCGCCCGCCGCCGGCAGCAACCCGCCAAACAAGAGCAGAAGCAGCGGCATGATGCCGACGAATCGCGCCAACGGCTTGGCAGAAGTCTGCATTTTCATGGATTCCCTTCAGTGGTCTGGTGGTATCTGTCCATTTTCGAGGAAGGATGGACGGATTTCAGGCGCGCTTGCTGAAGACAGGAGCCGAATTGGGCTCGAATCGCCGGGGCATCATGGAGGTACGGCGGAGTGGGCGGCGGTGGCTGTTTGAAGCTTGGAAAGTTCTTCTTGGAAAATCGATCGACCAGTTTC
>JAAYCB010000282.1 GCA_012744395.1 Pirellulaceae bacterium | reverse complement strand
CGCCTGCTGCGGGAGGCCGACGGACGGGCCGGCAGTTGGGGCTCGAGTCGTTGTCCCCGGTCCGCGGATGCGACGATCTTCTGCGGGTCGTCTACGCGCGGGAGAGGCCGAAGAAGCGGCCGAGCCCGCTCGCCTTGCGGGCGGATGCCGGCTGGACGGGCTGGCCGGGCGAGGTCAGGGCTTCGGCCAGGGCGAGCAGCGACTGGGTGACCGAAGCTTTGGGGGCCTGCTCGATGAGCGGAATCCCGTTGTTGCGCGCCTCGATGACGGTGCGGGGGTCGTTGGGCAATTGCCAGAAGATCTCACGGCCGATCGTGTCCTTGGCCTTCTTCAAGGAGATGTGCCCGCTGTCCAGGCCAACGCGATTGACCATGATCTTGACCTTCTCCGCCATCTCCTTGGTCTGGCTGAACGAGGCCATCAGGCGGACGACATTCCGCAGACAGGGCAGATCGAGTTGGGTGACCAGGAGGATGCTATTGGCCGCCTCGAGGGCCACCTGGTCGATCGGGCTGTAGCTCTTGGAGAGGTCGATCACCAGGTGGGTGAACGTGGCCCTGAGCAGGCCGAGTACGCGTTGCAGGTCTTCGCGGCTGACCAACGCCGTGTCTGCCAATTGGATCGGCCGAGGGAGGAGAAACAGCCCGGAGGAATGCTTGGTTAGGGAGCGCTTGAGAAGCGAGAAGTCGAGCCGGGTGACGTTCTGCGCCACGTCGACGAGGGTATAGTCGGGAATCGTGTCGAGAAATACGTCGGCGTCGCCGAGGCTCAGGTCGAGGTCGATGAGGACGACGGAATGCTTCGCATCCCGGGCCAGGGCGCAGCCCAGATTGATGGCAATGCAGGTGCTGCCGACTCCCCCCGTGGCGCCCGCCACGGCAATCACCTGGCAGCCTCGCGGTTTGGCATCGCCCTTGCCGAAGTGCCGCTCGCCGATCCGCCCGAGGGCGGCGAGCAGGTCCTCCAGCCGGATCGGTTGGGAGAGGAACTCCTTGGCGCCGGCGCGCATCGCCTTGAGGATCAGGTTGCCGTCGCTGGACGAGCTGACGACGAGCACGGAGCATTCGGGCGTATTGCGGCTCAGCCGGCCGACCAGTTCGATCGCTTTGTCGGGACTGGCGTCGATCGCCACGACGGCGATGTCGGGAGTCGTCTGGGCGACAACATCGGCGAAGAACTCGTATCGCGAGGCCTCGGCTTCCAGCCAGATCATCTCCAGGCCGATCAACATTGTCTTGAGAGCTTCGCGAGACCCGTCGTTTGGGTCGACGATCGCCAGTCGAAGAACGTTACTCATGGCAGTCTATTCAGTGGAGCCGATCCAGCTTCTTGCGAGCCAAACGGCGGGCACGACGCTTGTCTAGGAGAATCCGCGCACGCAGCATCCTACTGAATATTGCTTATTTATTGGCCTGGTCATAGCCAACCGGGCCAATCATGCCCGGAAGAGGCGCTACCGAGCCGGAGGCCGGCGGCAAAGGCTGCGCTGCCCGCAACGGCGCTGCGGTCCGCGTAATCGGCCGCGAGGCGGCGGTGGACGGCATGGTGAGCGGCTCGGCCGGGCCGGACTGCGGCGGAGCCGGCGAGCGCAGCTCACCCGGCCGGATCATCTGGCCCCCCTCGGAACCGATCATGCCGGGCATGGCCGCGGCGCCGGCGCACTGGGCGCAGCCCCGTCCGTGGCAGCACAACGGCACTTCAAGATGGCCTTTCAAGTAGAGTTCCGGATCGTTGGGGCTGGTGGTTTCCATCCCCGGCCCGCACGGGGGCACCTGTTCGGCGTCCATTCCCTCGACGAGTTCCGGAGTCACCAGGACGATCAATTCGACCTCGTTCATTTCTTCCCGGGTGTTGCGGAAGACGGCGCCGATATAGGGCAGTTCGCTGACCCAGGGAATTCCCCGCCGCTCCGATTCGACCCGGTTCTGGATCAATCCGGCGATCGCCAGCGTCTGTCCGGCCCGCATTTCCACGCCGGTGTCGACCTGGCGGGTGCGGAACGCCGGTTGATCGCCCAAGCCGCGGCTGGCATCGACCTCGCTGACCTGCGGGCGGACTTCGAGGCGGATCCGCCCGTTGCCCAGCACGATCGGCACGAAATTGATTTGGGTGCCATAGGGCTTGTAGACGGTGTTTGCGGGCACGCCCAGCCCGCCG
This sequence comes from Pirellulaceae bacterium, assembly GCA_012744395.1. Classification (GTDB taxonomy): domain Bacteria; phylum Planctomycetota; class Planctomycetia; order Pirellulales; family Thermoguttaceae; genus JAAYCB01. Next base: position 4,227 of record JAAYCB010000282.1, on the reverse strand, counting down.
CCGGTGGTGACGGGGACCTCGCCGCCGGACTGGAAGTAGGCCGGGCGTCCGCTGACGGTCACGAGCGTCGGTTCGGCGAGCAACTTGGCCATGTTGTCTTGCCGCATCGCGTCGAGGAATCCCCAGAACGTGCTCGATCCACTGACCACGTTGAAGCGGAAATTGCCGCCACTGTCGATCGTTGTTCCGCCCCCGTCGGTGGACGCGGCGCTGATGATCCCCGCGGCCGCCGAGACGATCTGCGTCGGTCCGGACAGGTAGGTCCAGTCGAACCCCAGCGCCCGCAGCTTCGTTCGCGAAACCTCCATGACCTTCACGTGCAGGAGGACCTGCTGCACGCCGCCGACTTGGAGTCTGGTCGAGACCTTTTGCGGGTAGAACTGTTCGGCGATTTGGACGATCGCCTGCACGTCGTAGGGCTGGTCGACGAATCCCGAAATCAGCACGCCGCTGGAGATCCCCCGCACCTTGAGCGAGGCATTGGGGAACTGCTCGTCGAGGATCATCTGGAGTTCCCGGGTGTCGCCGTAGACGACCACGTCGACGGTGAATATCTGGTTGTTCTCATCCCAGAGATTGACCTGGGTGACTCCGGCCTTCCTGGCCGCGAGTTGGATTTCCGTCGGCGAGAGGGGCGTGAGGGTGAGGATTTCCGGATTGTTGACCTGGGCCTGCGGGATCTTCCGCTCGAGGGTCAGAATCCGGCTGGAATTGACCATCATCTCCTGCTGCTCGTTGGAGGAGTTGATGCGGTGGATGATCGATGCCGCGTTGGTCTCCGCCGACGCCGCGACGGGCACAGCGAGCATCGATCCGGCAATCAAAAAGAAGAGCATCGCGCTGAGGGCTTGCCTAGACATCCCTGGGTCATCCTTGATCTTGGCTGGACTGGCCGTTCCAGCTTGTCTGTCATCCGTGATCGGGAAGCCGCGTTCGGCGCTCCCTGAATGTCTTCTCGGTCATTTCGGCGGCGCGGCTTGCCCCGGGGTCCGCGGCGCCCGTTCCCCGCATTCGGCTACGCGTTGCCAGCCGGAATCATTCGCGGCAGAGGCGGCGCGTCGATCCTGTTATCGGCCCGTGGCTTGGGCGGATCGGTGGTTTTTTCCTGAGTTGGTGAATCGGGCCGGGCGGGACGGGGAATAATCCGCCAGATGGAGGAGATGCCCAACGCGTCCTCCCCTGCGGCCGCATCTTCGGCTGGTCCCTGAAGTTCGATTTCGCTCACGGCCGAACCACTGATCACGCGGATCAGGTGGCTGGGCCGCACATCGACGGGCTCGGCCGGCAGCTCAACCGGCAGCTCGGCGGGCGGCTCGGCCGGCGGCTCGGCCGGCAGTTCAACCGGCGGCTCGGCCGTGGCCTGGGCAACGAGTTGCCCCGGTTTCATCAGCGTGGCGTCGCGCTGGTGATCGGCGATGTCGGCGTCTCCGAGCAGATGGGATATCCGGTGGCCGCCCTCGGGCAGTTCGGCTTCCTCGTGATCCTCGGGGCTGCGGAGGGCGAGGCGGATTTTGCCCAATTCGTGGGCCATCATCACCCGCTCGGTCTGTTCCGGTGTCAACAGCAGCGAGATCGTCTTGGCACGGATTGCCTTGCCGCTCTCGTCGGATTCCATCGTCCACTGGGAGTCGACGGCGAAGACCTTGACGTCTTGCAGGATCGTCTTGGTGACCGTGCTGGTGATCTCGTTGCCCCGTTTGACGTGAATCAGGACGTCGACCCGATCACCCGGCAGAATCATCGCCGCGCCGCCGCTGACGTCGTCGACGCGGACGGGCACGGCGCGATAGCCGATGGGAATCATCGGGGCGGCGCCGCCGGCGCTCTCGCCCTTGCTGAGCAGTTTGACGTCGAGAATCGGTTCGCCGGCAAACAGCTTGGTTCGCGGCCGCCGTCCTTCGATATCTTCCAGTTTGGAGAGGACGCCCTCCGGAATCCTGTCTTTCGGCCACTGCTCGAGTTTGACCAACTGGGGATCGAGCAGCGTGCCCATGGGAATCTCCTTGAGAGCCACGAATACGGGCTGGGTTTCAAGCTGCGGCGGGGGAGGGGGCGACGAGCGGTTGGCCATTACCTGGGTGATCCCGATCGATGCGATCACCCCGCACCCCAACGCGAGGACAAGTAGAACGAGTGACTTGGTTTGCATGAGCAGTTCCGTTTAGTGCCTCAGGAATGATCAGGTCGCTCAAGGCCGCGACGAAACGACCGCCATCCCTGGCGAACAATCTCTACTGGACGGTCTCTCGACGCATTACGGTGGTGGCGGTCAGGTTCAGCCCTCGCCCGAAAGGGAGAACCGAACCTCTGCTACCTAGACTCATTGGCTTGCCGAGCCAGCTGACTTGATCAAAAGGCACGGAGACCGTAACCGCCACTGGATCGCCATAAGTGGCTGATCCGGGCGGATCGGGACTGACCGACACGATTCCGCCCAAGATCGACGCCTTCGTCAGATACTTGCTGACGGCGCTCTCAACCTGGTCGGTTTTTGCTCCCTCCAAAACTGCGATTCGTGCCCCTTCACGCGAACCGTTGGTGATGATCTGCTGGACCATCACCATGCGGCCGAATTCGATCATGCCGAAAACCAGCAGGAAGAACAGCGGCGCCACGACGGCGAACTCGACGGCCGCGGCCCCCCTCCTGTTCTTTCGGCAGAATCGGTAGACTCTCTCCAATCCGCGGCGGATTTCCTGGTCCGCCGATTGGGAGTCGGGGACTCGGCAAGGATCCGCGGAAGCAACGCGCAGGATTCTAGACAAATTGGGCAGACTCATAAGATCATTCCCAGGTAGGCAAAGTAGCCAATCGTGCCGATCGCGATCGGGATGCCATACGGCAGGAGCATCATCGCGCTCTTCCGCTCGGCGGCGATCTCCGAGAGCTTGCTCGGATTTCTGATCAACAGGATCTCGTTGAGGATGCCGAAAAACAGCTGCTGGTGATGGCGCCAGCTGCGGCTCACCACGACCATCAGGATGGCGATCGCGGCGCCGATCACGGCCGACGCGGCGAAGGCCCAGAACGTCTGCGAGACACCGACCCAGGCGCCCACCCCGGCGAGCAGCTTGACGTCGCCCGCTCCCATCCCGCCGATGGCGTAGGCGGGCAGGAGGAGACCGAGCCCGACGGCGGTTCCCCACAGGCTCGCGGAGAGGCCGGCCCAGCCGAACGCGATTCCGCCGGCGGCCCAGCCCGCAACGATCATCGGGAAGGTGATCCAGTTGGGGACCCTCAGCTTCCAGCCGTCGATCACGGCGGCCAAGATCAAGACCGCGCTGACCAGGCCCCACACGGACCAGGCGAGCAACGCGTGTTCTGGAAGCTGACCGGAAACCATTTCCAACATTGCTGTCTTCTCCGTGCAACACGAGGCCAGGTTCAACACCTGCTACGAGAGTCTAGGTCAAAAAAACCCCCTTGGCGCAAGGGTCTCAAGACGCCAAGGGGGCAAGTCTTCGGCAAGGCCCAACGTTCAATTCTCAATCGCCAAATGGGCAACACTGGGCCGCTGATCGGGAGCACCGAACTGGCGGAAATTGCGTCATGAACCTTGGATTTTGAACCTTGCCACGTCTTCCGGTCCACGCGGCCGCCGCTCACAAGAGCAGACCGGCCGCCGAGACGACCGCACCCAGACCCAACCTGCTAGCCGCCCTCGGCTTCGCCAGTGTCGCCGATCTTGTCGGCAATCGTCTGGAACTGCTCCGACGTGGCGGTGCCCAGTGCCTGGATCGCCGTCAGGCAGACAATGATGATCAGGGCCAGCATCACCGCGTACTCAACCGCGGTTGGGCCGTCTTCCGAAACGAGGAAACGGTGCACTTTCTTGGCGAGCAACTTCATGGGTTCCTCCGATGTTCAGTTGGCCCGGGGGCGCTCTCGATTGGCGGCCCCTCCGGGACAAACCGGAAAAAAGGGACGGGGCTCCCGCGATGTCACGCTTCCCCCTCAGGGGCAGCGCTGCCTGCGATGCATCACCGAAAACCCCACACAACAGGAAACGGAATCGCCTCTTCCTCGCTCGGAGCCGATCTGCGTCGTGACGTTGGTTTCGTGAGGTCGGGCGGGTAGAAGGCACGCCTTCCGACCGCTCATCCTCCCGCCGGCCTTTGCGGCGGGCGGCGTCATCCCTTCGGCAACCAGGCTACCGGATGGTGCTCACCCGGCCCTTGGCTTTGCGTCCCGGCCTTGCGGTCGGTTTGCCTTTTCGAGGACGGGAGG